>JBILUL010000105.1:0-16948 GCA_044371005.1 Phycisphaerales bacterium
CTCGATGATGGACCCGTGGAGTTCGACGACGTTCTGGCTGCCGGCGCGTTGGTGGAGGCGGTCGACGTTCTGCGTGAAGAGCAGGAACTCTCCGCCGCGGCGTGTGATGAAGCGTTCCAGCGCTGCCAGCGCGAGATGACCCTGATTTGGCTGCGCATTCAGACACCCGATGCGTCGATGGTCGTACCAACGCGTGACCGTGGCCGGATCGGCTTCGAAGGCTTCGGGCGTTGCGAGCTTGGCAGGATCGAACTCCTTCCACAACCCTTCCATCGTGTCGCGGAAGGTGCGGATGCCGCTCTCAGCAGAGATGCCTGCGCCGGTCAGCACGACGATGCTGCGAGCGTTGTTCACCCATCCGGCGAGGTTGGTGATGGCGGTGGGGATGGGGTCGGGCGACGGAGAGGGGAGGGGCATGCCCTCATTGTTGCCGCGGCGAGGTGCGCTTGGCAGCGGGCTTGGCCCGATCTTTCACCCGCACGACAAAACGCAAGCCGGACCAGATGTCGCTGACCGCGCAGACCTTGTTGTCGACCAGGCCGGATTCGAGTCCGAACTCGCGGATCACCGGTTCGCTGAGTTCGGTGGCTACGCCCGAGGACTTCTTGGGCCAGCAGATCCACAGGCCGCCGGATTCGCTCAGACGCTTGCGTGCCGCGGCGAAATGCTTGGCAAGCCCGGCGTGTGTCGTGGCGAAGACCATCGCCACATTGACCGGTGCGGTCCGCGGTACCCCAGTGCTCGGCGTCACGGTCGACGTGGGTGGGAGGGGTTCAAGCCAGTCACCCAACTCCGGCGGTGCATTCCAATGGACCAGCAGTCCGCCATCCTTGAGCCCAAGCTTGCGGGCCAGCGGCGTGCCCGAGTAGCCACCAGTTTGGCCTTGAGCGGTTGGCATGCTTCAGGTGGAGCGAAAAGGGGCCGGTGAAGCACTCAGGGGTGCAGCAGCGTACCGATCTGCTGACCCGCGGCGACCGCCGCGATGTTCCCGGGCTTCTTGTAGTCAAACACGATGACCGGCACCTTGTTCTCGTTGCACATGGCCAGTGCGGTCATGTCCATGACACGCAGCCGCTGGTTCATGGCATCGGCAAACGCGATCTTCTCGTACTTCTTGGCAGTGGGGTCCTTCTTCGGGTCGGCGGTGTAGACGCCATCGACCTTGGTGGCCTTGAGCAGGATGTCACATTCAAGCTCGGTGGCGCGAAGGGCGGCGCAGGTGTCGGTGGTGAAGAAGGGGTTGCCCGTGCCGGCGACCATGATCACGACGCGGCCTTTCTCCAGGTGACGCAAGGCACGGCTGCGGATGAAAGACTCAGCGACGGCCTTGATCTCGATCGCACTCATCACGCGGCAGTCCTGCCCCAGCGAGAGGAGCTTTTCCTTGAGTGCCAGCCCATTGATCACGGTGCCGAGCATGCCCATGTGGTCAGCCGTGGCCTGGTGGATGTGGCCCTGAGCTGCGAGTTCGGCTCCCCGGATGATGTTGCCGCCGCCGACGACCACAGCGAGCTGAGCGCCGGCCTCGATGGCCAGCACAATCTCGTTGGCGATGGAGGCGAGTTCATCCGAATCAATCCCGAACCCGCCGGGCTTGCTGAGCGATTCGCCACTGATCTTGAGCAGGATTCGCCGGCTTCCATGGACCTTGCCGGAACCGGAGAGCGAAGACTTGGTAGAAGGGGCGGCGGGTGCGGATGGGGTGGTGGCCATGTTGGGGGATCCTCGCGTGAAGAGCAAACGGTCCGGGGTGGTCGATATTCCCTTAGGCCAAAAGGATAGCCCGGGCATGGAGCGGTTCGGAGGCCTAGCGTCACGGTCAGTTTCGATCAGTCCGGTTCGTTGCTGCAATCCAAAGTCACGATGTCTGCACCAATCATGCAATCAGTGCCGCAGGTCAGGCCCGAACCCATCGAACGGTGGGCGCGACGGACCCTTATTCCGGCCCTTGCCCTCTCCATGGTGGTCCATGCGTGTCTGATTCTGATTGGCGCGCTGGTCATGGTCCGGGGTGGGGATGGCGGCAACGGCGATGCCGCGGCGGGCGGGCCCAATGGTCCGGTCGAGATGGCGGTGATGACCAAGGGCGAACTGGCGGCCCTGGAGGCCTCCGCCGCGGATTCAGCGACGGCACTGCCCGCGATTCCCGACCTGCCCTCCGAGACGACGGTCGATGACCCCTCGAACACGGTGGACACCCTGATCAACGATTCGGCGATGCAGGGGGCCTCGGAAGTCTCGGACATCGGCGCGCTGGGGGGCGGCGGGGAATTGAGCGGGGCGGGTGGGCTTGGACTTGGCGGGTCAGGTTCGGGATCAGGAACCGGCGCGAGCTTCTTCGGCGTGGAAGCCTCCGGGACGCGGTTTGCCTTCCTGGTGGATGTCAGCAGCTCGATGGAAGGGCGGCGCATGGTGCGCTTGCAGGAGCAACTGGCCAAGTCGATCAACGGAATGGCGCAGAACTGCTCGTTCTTTGTCGTCACCTTCTCGACCGGGGCGGCGGTCATCGGCGAGAAACACGAGTGGCGTGAGGCCAGTGAGAGCGGCAAGCGATGGGCCAAGACACAGTTCGGATTGCTGGCACCGACGGGATCCACTGAGCCCCTCGCGGGTCTTGAGATCATCTATTCGATGCGTCCGCGGCCCGATGCGATCTACTTCATGACGGATGGTGAGTTCAACGACATCATGACGGCATTGGAGAAGCTCAACGCGAAGGCCAAGGTGCCGATTCACTGCATCTGTCTCGGAAGCACGCAGGGCGAGGCGGCGATGAAGGAGATCGCCGAGCGCACGAAAGGATCGTACAAGTTCGTCGCAGAATGAGGATCGGCCGTCACATCCTGGCCCTTGTGGTGCTGCCGCTGACTTTGATGGCGGTGGAGACGCATGCGCAGGAGGTGGTCGTTCGCCGCGGCGTGACACCGGTCCTTGACCCGGTGGCCGGTGTCGGTTCTGATGGTGTCACGATCGCCGTGCCGGGTCCGCTGCCACCGGGCGAACCCTTGCCCCTGCTCTCGTGGGATCAGGTGGCCAGCATTTCGGGGCCCTTTGCAGACTCCGCCCAGGCCTACGCCAAGACCGCCGACGCGGCGTGGCGGGCTCGGACTCGTCTCGAACGCGGCGATCTCTCCGGTGCTGAGCCGCTCTTCGAGCAGCTCTTTGCAACCTACGGGGGTCGACGCGGCCCGCTCGCGCAGCTCGTGTGCGGTGGGCTTCTGCTCTGCCGCAATGCACGCGGCGCCACCTCGCTGGCCGTCCCGGCCCTCCTTGGCTATCTCGAAGCGTGCGAAGGCGATCCTTCGCCCCGGCTCATCGTCCGAGGCGACGACGCGGCGGACCCATCAGACCTCACTCCGATCGACGCTTCATGGCGACTCAGCCCCGGCGTTCCGCCGATCTGGTTGTCGACCTTGGCGGTGCAGACCAGTTCACGTGCCGCGTGGAAGACGTATCCGGGGCGCACCGGGCAGCTGAGCGAACTCTATCGACTCTCGCAGGCGGGCGAGCTTGGGGATGTCTCTGCTGATCTCCCGCCGCGGCCAGATGCGACCGATGAATCGCTGTGTCTGGTGTGGGAGATCGTTGTATCGCGGGCGGGTGATGCCGCGGCGAGGGCCGGCGCACGTGAACAACTTCGAGGTCGGCTCGGCGCCGGATCGCAGCTTCCACCCTGGCTCGCGGCGTGGTGCCGTGCGGCGGTGGGGCGGTCGCTCCTGCGAGAAAGCGACAGCGAATCTCGCATGCTCGGTGTCGCGGAGCTGCTCGCCGTTCCCGCAGCGATGGAATACGCAGTCCCGTATCTGACGGGAGTCTGCCTCGCCGAAGCCGCGGCGGCACTTCACGCAGAAGGCGACGTCAAGGGCGCCGCCGCAGTTCGCACTCGACTCACTGAGCGTTTTGCCGGTCACCCGGTGATTGAGTGGGATGCGCTTCGATTCACCGCTCCGGCGGCAGGTTCCACGCCGCGGGTCTCGAAGGAGGCCACGCCATGAGCCGCACCTCCAGGGGCACGCTTGCGTGGATGTTTGTCGGGGCTGCGATGATGACGCATCGCGGGCTCGCGCAGACGGCGCTCGCGCCAGATCCGACGCTGAGTGCACGCGATGGGTATCTGGCCGAACTGGGGCTCACGCGGCCGCTCGCCGCGAGTGTTCGCTGGCAACTCACGCGGGCTCAAGGTGAAACGCGGCGTGTACTGGCCGAGCAACTGGGTGTGCTCTACGCGGCGATGCTCAAGGCCGATCCGCAGCCGGATGAGCGCCAGCAGTTGGAGCAATACTGCCGCGATTTGCTCGCGGCAGTGCCCGAAGCCGCAACGCCTGCGCTGCGCCTCTCTCTGGTGGTCGCTCAGTACCTTCCGGTGGAGGACCTGGTTGAACGGCGCGATCTGCTGCTCGCACTTCCCGAAGAAGTCACTGAGGCTCAGCGTGTACTCGCGGAAGTGACGCCGGTGCTCGAACGGATTGCCAGAGAACTGGCTGGGCGTGTCTCGTCGCTGGAAGATCGCGTTGGTCGTGGTTCATACAGCGATGAAGAGATGGCCCGGCTGCGTGCCGAACTTGGCGATGCTCGCGAACTGCGATCCGAAGCATCGTTCCGGTCGGGATGGGCGTGTCTGTACGGTTCGATGCTCAGCGGCGAGAACCAGCCCGCGGCGCGCGCCATGGAGCATTTCGGCAACATTCTCAATGCCGCTCCAGGACGACCCGCCACCATCGATCGGGCTCCTCTCGACCTGCTCAAGTTCGATCACATCGGCAAGGCCGCGATCGGCTGTGCGCTGGCCAGTGCGAAGCTTGGCAATCATGTTGAAGCGCTTCGCTGGCTGTCGGCGATCGAGCAGGCCGAAGAGTTGAGCAAGGATGTGTCGGAGCAACTCCTCCGGCGAAAGCTCACCGTGCTGGCCGCGGATGATCGGTGGGCCGATATCGACCTTGCGATCCTGCGCAAGCGCCGATCCGAGCAGGACGGCAAAACCGTGCCGTTGCCACTGGCCGACGCGAGAACGCTGGCGGTGATCGCGCTGACCTCACTCAAACGACCGGACTTTCGTGATGGGCTGCGGCCCACCGCCGAGCGGATGATCCAGCTGGCGATGGGCGATCTTGTGGCGCGTGGCGAAGTCGGTCACGTGATGAGTCTGGTCAAGTCGTTCGGCACGGCCATCATCGGCACCGAAGGATTCATCAACAACTACGTCCGAGCACTGCGGGCCTTCGATGAGACGCGGGAGCTGCACCGCCAGAAGGACTCTCAGAACGCCAACGGGCCCACCGCGATTCCGGAAGTGGTGAATGCCTATCGCCAGGCGATGGGGCTCTTTCAGGGATGCCTCGGGGCGAAGGACGCGGCGGAACATCCCACCCAGCGCACGCAAGCGCAGATCTGCCTGGGCCTCGCGCAGCACTACAGCGGCGACCTTGAGACTGCGGCCACGACGCTCGAGACCGTGTACGCGAGCCAGGCACCTGAAGCTGAGCGACGAAGCGCACTGCAGTATGCCATCGCCTCGCTGACGCTCGCCATCAAGGGAGGATCCAAGCAGCTCGAGGCCCGCAAGGATCGGCTTGAAGTGCTCTTCATTCAGACTTTCCCCAACACGCGAGAGGCCAACTCGATGGTGCTGCAGCGCACCAGCGGCGGCAAGACGCTCGCCGCGTCGGACATCGAATCGCTGCTGCGGGTGCCCGCGGAAGACCCGTTGTATCACGCGTCAAGGTCGGTGGCGGCTGATGCGCTCTACAAGATCTGGAAGCAGCCCGCCGCGGCGGCCGCGAGAGACTTTGCCGCGTTGCGCTATGCCGATGTGGCCGTGGAGCTCCTCAAGAAGGAGTTTGCGCAGGCGACCGCCAGTACCGAACCCGAGGCGAGGCGCACGGCAGATGTCGTGGTGAATCGTGCCCGGCGCATCGCCGAAGTGGTGCTCACCTGCACCGCGCCCGACACCGCGCGGGCGACCGAAGTACTCGCGATGATCGATTCGGTGGCGAAGTTCCACGGCGTGAGCCTGGCGAAAATCGAAGATGAACTCTGCTATCGCCGGTTCCAGATCGCGATTGCGACGCGAGATGCATCGGCGGATCGGGAACTGGCGCACCTGCGTGAACTGGGCGGGCCATTCGTGGTCGCGGCAGAACGGTTCGTGTACCGGCGTGCGCTCGATGAATGGACTGCCGCGCCGGGCGACATGCAGGCGGCTGAACGCGTTGTGTCATCCGGTTCGCGCGTGCTGCTGCAGAAGGAGATGGCGGCCAATACCATTGCGCTGGTTCGCGACAACACCGCGGCGGCGGCTCGTGCCCTGTGGAAGGCCGCTGGCGATGCCGCGATGCGCGACCTTGCACTGCGGCTTGATCGTGAGCAACTGGAAAAGGGCTTCAAGACGCTCGCGGCACTGAAGCGGATCGCCGAGATCGAGGAGTCGCTCAACTATCCGGAAGCGGCATCCGAGGCGTGGCTCGAAATGCTGGGAGCCTCGGAAGAGGATTCTGATGCGTGGTATGAAGCTCGCCATGAATCGATCCGTCTGATCGGCAAGTTCGATCAGGTGCGTGCCTCGTCGATCCTGGCGCAGTTCCGTTCGCTGCGGCCCCAGTACGGCCCGGATCCGTGGGGCGAGCGATTCACCAAGCTTGAGGGACTGGTGGGCCTGGCACCCGCGGGAGGTGGCAAGTGAGCCAGATTCCAGGCGATCAACCGCCGCCACTGCTGCCGCTCAACCAGTCTCAGTCGGTCCTTGATTTCTATCTGGGCGGCAACCCCGATCCGGCCAATCCCGCCGAGGTGCTCGGACTTTCCGGATCGGGCCCGTGGACTGAGGGGCAGGTGATCTCAGCGCTGCAGGCCAGATTGCGCGCCGTGAGCGATCATGCCCAGCAGTCGGCGCCGCAGGCCGATGAGGTGAGGCTCGCGCTTCACGCCGCGGCGGGCAAGCTGATCACTCAGGGGCGGGCGGCGAGTGCAGCAAACGGCGAGTCTTCGCCCATTCCGCCTCAGTTTCGTGTGCAGATTCTGCGGCTGGTCGCCGCGGGCGGAGGATGGTCGCGCCCGGTGATGCAGCGTGTGATGGCCATGGGGGCGCAGCAGGGCATCGATCCGGTGCAGCTCGCCAACTGGCTGTCGCAGCTGCAGCAAGCACCTGGAACGGTACCCGATGCGCAGCGAGATGAAGCAGTGTCGGACCTGCGTGGTTCGCGATCGCGGCCGGATTCGGGAGTGATGGATCCGCCTGCGCCAGCGCCCACTGATTCATCGCGTGCGGTGATGATGGTGGTGGGGTGGGCCCTTGGTGGCTTGATCACCGTCTTTGCGGTCGCCGCGGCGGCGTTGATCATCATCATGAACAAACCCGGCGGTGGGCCGGGCGCGGCAACGCCTCCTGCGCCCACTCCGGCTCCAACTGTTCAGAACACTCCTGGAGCAAGTGCCACGCCCACCGCGACAGCGAGTGCATCCCCGGCAGCGAGTTCAACACCGGCACCGTCGAAAGTCGTGTCGACCAAGCCGCTGAAGGCATCCGCGTCGGAGACTGTCAGCACCGACGACAGGACGCACGTTCCGGAGTGGCCGGATCTGGTTCGTGCCATGGAACTGGCGGTGAAGCTGATTCGTGAGGGGAACCCCGATGCGGTTGATGCGTTCAGCAAAGCCTATGTTGACCTTGCATCGCAGTGGCCTCAGGCAACGCCTGATCAGCGGACAAGCGCCCTGAGCGCGGTGCTCGATGGCGTCTTCGCCGCGGCGGGAAACAGTGAGATGTCCGAACGACTCGTCGCTGCCATCGCCGCGACCGCGGTCTTGAATCAGGCATCGCCCACTTCATCTCAGGTGGTGCCCGCAGTCTGGACCGCGGGTGTCGTCGCACGAATCTCGCGCGAGCGAGAGTTGCCTCGTGCACTCGTGCGCCAGTTCGATGAACTGGCAACCGGCATCTTCGGCGCGGGCGGTGCCGGCGAAGCGACCTTCGATGTCGGCGCAAGCGCGGCCCTTCTCTCGATGGCTACGCGAATCGTCCCCGGCGGGCCGCAGATCGATGAAGCGATGCTTCGTGAGTGCGCCCAGCGCTGGTCCAAGTGGCTGCATGCCATGCGTGCAGTCGGTGGCGAGTCAGTCTTCTATACCCAGTCTGTCCTGACGGCGCTTGATCGGCTGATCGTCGCCGGACCAGAGCCCACACGCGATCAGGCTGTTTTTGAAGCAATGACCGAACTCACCTGCGCTGTGTCGTGGCGGCAGGATTCCCCGGCCCGGCGTTGGCTGCTTTCCAAGTTCGATTCCGCTGCGGTTTCTTCAGACGATCTGCATGTCCTTACTCGCGCACTGGCTACTCAGTCGGGCGCTCCGGGCGTCGATGCCACGATGGTGCTTGGGGCGGGTGCAGGTGAACAGGCCCGCGCTCAGCTTCGCGAGAAATATGCCGTGGTCTGGGCGGTTTCGAATGCGCCGGAACGCGCGGTTGTCTTCACGAAGTGGCTTGAGGCTGCCAATACACAGTTGAATCGCACCGATCTGGGTGACGATGCCTTCAGCCGCGGGTGCGTGGCGGTCGCACTGGCGCATCTCAACGAAGCTGCGCATCTGCTCAGCGGGACAGCGCTGGCGGCCGGGGCCGATTCCACTGATGCGCAGAGCAATGCCGAGCTGCTCCTCATCGATCCGGAAGCCGGGTTGCCCAAGCGGCTGGCATCACTCACCGCCGCGGCGACGCGTCCGGTGATCGATCCGGCTTCCACGGCCTGGGCCGTGCAGTACGCCGCGGCGCAGCAGCGGATTCCCGAGCGATTGACGCTGCTGGGCACGGTGCCCGAGCATCCCACCTATGTCGAGGCCAAGGTGCTGGTGGAAGAATGCTGCCGCGGTGCTCCCGAGCGTGTGGCGCAGGAAGCGCAAGGTGCCGTGCGTCGGATGGCCTCCGAGCCTTCGATCGTCTGTGCATTGCTGGATTTCGCCCCGTTCATCCCGCAGACCGCGAACAACTCCGACACGATCAAGCTCGTCACCGGCGGTGCCTCGATCCCCTCGATCCGCGATCAGTCGTGGCGCGTTGCCGTGCGTCGTGCGCTGGTCGAACGTCTGCTTGAACTGCTCGCGGGCGACAGCCCGACGGCGATTGCAGATGCGATCGGCGAAGCACTGGCCGAGAGCTACTCAAGGCGCATCCGTTCCGAGCAGGTCACGCCTTCCAAGACGCCGCTGACGGCCGAGCAGGCCAGCGAGCGGCTCCTGGCGCAGAATATCCAGGATGCAAAGGTGCTGATTCCTTCAGGGCGCGAACCGATCAGCGTCTCGACGATCATCGCGAACAAGGGGGCCCGTGAACGCCTGGCGAGCGGTCGCGTGCAGCTCTTCGCCGCACATCAGACCACGATGTGCGAGCTGCTTGCCTATATGACCGCCAACGAGCGGCCCACGGAGTCAGATCGAGTGATGAGCGTGCTGGAGACCTTCAAGGCTGAACGTCAGAAGTCAACGCACGTGCTCTCGCAGCTGCATGCTGCCGAGCGCGCGATGCTTGAACTGTGGATGATCCGCCTGAATGTCGCCACGGCAGGAGGCCCGCAATGACATCACGTTCATATGGCCGTGCCGCAATGTTCATCAGTGCGATCATCGGATCACTTGGTGTTCAGCACGCCGCGGCGCAGGGGCAGCCTCCATCTGCATCTTCGGCTCCGGTGGTTCAGGAACAGCGTCCGCTCACAGAGCGTTTCGCAGCGAGGCTGGCCGCGTTGGATCCCGCGAATCCCGGCGCGTACTTGCTCCTTGCCGAAGAAGTGGCCGACGCGGCGACTTCGCCCGGCGATCAGCGACTCGCCGTGGAGTTGTACGCGCGGGCGTTTGAATCAGCGCGTGTGAAGCCCGGGGAGAGTGAGATTGCGGCCAGTGCATGCCGCGGCTTGGCGGAAGCTGCAAGGATCAGCAAGGACCGGCGCTGGTACGAAGTGCTCGCGGCACTGATCGACCCCGCAGGTGCGCCGCCGGGCTGGCTGCGCAAGCCGCCGCCGACTTCCGTGGATTCGACGCCGTATCGCATCGCGAATCTGCTTGGACTCGTTCGCGCTGGCGAGGGCATCCTCGCGAGGCAGCAACTCGACAAGCCGGAGATGAAGCAGGCCCTCGCTGCCATTGAGCCGCTGCTTAAGCGAGGCGGCGTTCCAGGCGGACTGTCGGAGCTCGATCGCGCGGCACGCGTCTGGCCCTGCCGCGAATGTTCGAACCGAGGCACTGTACGCCGCAGCGGCACCAACCCGCCCGAATACAAGGCCTGCCCGCAGTGCCTGGGCAAACCCGGACCGCGCCTCACCCCCGCCGAACTCGCGGCACAGCTTCGCCTCGAGTCGTGGCTCCTCCAGGGGCTCCAACGCTCATGGGCCGCGCAGATGACGTCCGACGACGGCACGCCGCTGACAGATCCTGATCCCGTTGGACTCTGCGCACGCGTGGGCGTCGATGCGTCGCGCATGTTCTGGCGGAACGGACGATTTGTCCGCTTTGCCGATGGATCCGATGAAGCGCCCACACCGGCACCGGACGAGAAGCCCAAGGCCAAGCCTACAGTTGCCCCCGCTGACCCGGCCCTGAGTGGCAGTTGATCCGGGCCTAGTGAAGTTCACTCTTGCAGATTCTCCACGCTTCTGACTGGTACACGCCTCATGTCTGATACTCCTACTCCCGTTCCCGCTCCCGCACCCGCCGCCGCTGCTGCCCCCAAGGCCGGCGCTGAGCCCAAGCCCCAGATCACCTTTGAGGAGTTCGCCAAGGTCGATCTGCGCGTGGCCAAGATCATCGCTGCGGAGAATCACCCCAAGGCCGACAAGCTCTTCAAGCTGCAGCTTGATGACGGCTCCGGCACGCCGCGGCAGATCTGCGCGGGCATCCGCGAGCACTACACCGCCGAGCAGCTCGTCGGCCGTTCGATCATCATCGTTGCCAACCTCGCACCCCGCATGCTCCGCGGCGAAGAATCACGCGGCATGCTCCTCGCAGCCAGCACCGCTCCCAAGGATCCCGCCGCCGCGGCTCAGCCCGAGCGCCAGGTCATTTTGCTGACGACTGCCGCGGATATTGCGCCGGGTGCGATCGTCGGTTGAGTTGGTGCCGTTGAATAAAGAATGCCGCGGGCATGCATGGAGCATGTACGCGGTTTTTTATTGTTCGCGTTACGGGCAAGGCCGTTTTGGCGTGAAGAGGACGAGTGCAACGGTGTTGGTGTTCTAAGACCGTATCGATGCACCCCACGTCCAGCAGCGTATTCGTCAGGCCGTAGGCCTCGACAGTTCGTAGCTTGGCGTGAAGCACGGCTTTGCGTGCGCCACGCCAAGACAGACGGCGAAAACGACCCGCACGCCGTAGGCGTGCAAGTAGAGTTTGTGAAGACGTGATGGTTCACCCCGAAACGGGCCGCGAAAAGACCAATCGCGTCCACGTTTTCCAACGTGCACCCCTCGCGGGGTGCGGGGAATCTCGCGAACGTGACCCGGGGTGGCGCACGCAGAGCCGTGCTTCACCCCGGGCTACTTTCGACCAGGCCTATCGGCCTGAAAGGCAGGCGGTCATCTTCCGGCCTGCCTTTCGAATGTGGTCAATCCTGATGGTTCCGCGCGTCACGGCCTGGGCGGACGGGGGCCGCCGCCCTGCGGGGCGCTCAGTTCGCGAAGGTCCTTGCCTTCCTTCACCTTCTGCAGCAGTTCCTGCACGTTCTTGTCCTTGTCGCCCTGGTGGCGTTCAAGGTCGGCACGCATCTTCTCGAGATGGCGTGAGAGGTCATTGACCTCGATCGTCAGGATCTCGCGGCGGATGTCGTACTGCTCGGCGAGTGCGGTGCGCAGGGCGGTTTCGCACTCTTCAACCTTCGCCGCATCGGGCGTACCACCCTTGCCGCGGCTTGCATCGCGGAACTGACGCACGGAATCGAAGACGACCGCCGCGTTGGTGATCTCGCGGATCTTGAGCTTGAAGAGTTCAGGGCGTTCCTCGCGAATGGCGAGGGCTTCGCGCACGCGCGGGAACAACTTGCCGCCGAAGCGCTGCGCCATGGCGGGTTCAGCGCGGTTCATGGCTTCGAGCCGTGCCGCGAGTTCGGGGGCGTTCTGACGGAGCTGTTCGAGCATCTTCTCGCGGTCTTCGGGACCGAAGTTGCCCTGGCGATTGCCGGGACCGCCGCCGCGGCCGGGGCGGTCGCCCATCATGTCGCCCGGTTCACGATCGCCGCGGCCTTCGCCACGCACGCCGTTGCCATTCTCGGGGCCGGGACGGTCGTGCATGTCACCCGGAGGGCCTTCGCCGCGGCGGGGCGGGTAGGGCATATTGGTCAGTTCATCATCTTCACCGCGGCCTTGTCCTTCGCCGCGGCCAAGCGAGCGAAAAAGCGGTGCAAGGTCGCGCATGACTTCGCCCGGGGCTGCGCCCTGATCAAGGCGTTCGATGGCTTCGCGGACTCGTTCGCGAACGCGGTCCATTTCATCAATGCGGCTCTGGAGACGCTCCTTGAGCATGCGGCCATCGCCCACGCCGCCAGGGCCGGGGCGTTCGCCGCGTGCGGGGCGGCCTTCGGGCTGGGCCGTAGTGGAGGCCGGCTTCTCTGATTCCTGTGCACTGGCCGCCGCGGCTCCGCACGAGAGCAGGAGCATGAGGGGCAGGGCGCGAAGGCCGGACCGGAGGTGGTTCGTCGTGAGGCTGTGCATCAGGTGGCCCCTTCTTCGCTGCTGAGCAGATCGGACATATCAACACCTGCATCGATGTTGGAGCGGAGTGATTCGGCGCGAGTGCGCAGGTCGTCGAGCGAAGACGATTCATCGCTCCAGCCAACGAGGGCGAAGGCGACCTCCATGGAGTCGTCGGCAGGCTGGTCGGTCGCGGTGGCGACAGTGGTGTTGGAGGTGCCGAGGGTGCCGGGCGTCGTGGAGCTCATCGTGGCCATGCGGACGGCGATGAGACCGCCGCAGATCGCGACCGCCGCGGCGATGCGCATCGGCCACAGGCCCATGCGGCGCGTGCTTGTCTGGCTGATCAGTGTGGCATCGGCGGGGCTGCCCGTGAGCTTGAGCCCGGCCACCGGCCGCGTCGCCGCGGCGAGGCGTGCTTCAAAGCCGGCATCGGGCGCGGAGCGAACCGCACGCCCGTCTGCTTCGAGCAGTGCTGCGATCTGCTCGAGATCAGCAGGCAGCTTTGATTCCGCAGCGTTGGTGTTGTTGTTCATCATGTGATCCATGCCATTTCTACTTAGCCATTCGCACTCAGGAAGCTGCCTTCCGTCATGATTCCCCGCGACCCCCGGTAGCTGATGCTTCAGCCGACCGTTCCTGCTGGCCTTCCATCGTTTCCTTGAGCTTCTTGAGCGCCCGGTGGTGTCGAGCGAGCAAGGTTCCCATCGGTTCACCAAGCACATCTGCAATCTGCTTGAAGCTCAGCCCGCCGTGGTGCCTGAGTTCAACGATCTCCCGATCCGCATCCGAAAGGGCTTCCATCGCCCGCTTGAGCCTTTGCCGCGTGGCAAGGGCTTGTTCGTCATCGGATTCAACGGTGCGGGCTGCCACCGATGCATCCATTACTTCGGGGTCCTGGGCCACGGGTCGGTGCTTGAGGCGCCGCACGTGATCTCGAACCCGATTCGCCGCGACCCGGAAGAGCCAGGCCTCGAATCGGCCTTGCTCTGCGTACTCGCCCCCGCCAAGTTTCTCCGACACGGTCGCGAGCACCGACTGGGTGAGTTCCTCGGCCACATCGTGATCGGCGCACCGGCTGCGAGCCAGGGCGTAGATTCGACGGGCGTACCTCCTGACCAGTTCGGTCCACGCGGCATTGTCCCCGCGGGCAGCCGCGGCGAGCAGCAGAGCGAGGCCGTCGTCGGGCGAATTGGGATCGGGATCTTCGTCCTGCACGCCGATCAAACTCCGTTGCCTGCCATCCATCACTACCAAGAGCCCAACGAACTCGAACTGGGTTCATTGCATGGTGGTGATGCCAATTGATGGTACTGAGTCTAGCCCGCCGCTCGCAATGCCCCATTTATCAGACCACGGGCGCACAGGCATGGGCTGGGATAGTGAGGGAGGGGGACATGGGGAAAGGAAACAGGGCAGTCGCAGGATTGCCAGGCACCCTCTCCCACTCACCGATCTGCCCTTTTCCTCATCCTTTCTATCCTGTCTATCCATGTTTCAAAAACAGAGCGGAGAGGGGAACATGGATGTACAGGATGTACAGGATGAAAGCCGTGAGAAGTCACAGGCTGGTATGACTTGGAGATGAGTTTCCTGCTCTCCTTTGTGAGGCGTCGGAGAGGTTGATCCCGGTATCGCCGCCTGATGTATGGTTTCGCCAGAGTGTTCGATCCCCGGTCTCTGAGCTCTGGAGGGGGGGGAAGTGGGCTGGCGGAGGTGTTGGTGGGGCGGTACCCTGCTCGGATGAGCCAGAATGATGCCGCGTGTGGGGTGGTGTATATGGTGACTGCCGAGCTGGTGGATCGGGAGATCGCCGGTGAGTATGTGGCGTGGTTGCGGGCTGGCCACTTGCGGGAGGTGGTGGAGCTGGGCGGGGCCTCTGAGGCGCGGGTGGTGGAGCTGGATGCTGAAGGGTTGGAGGGTGTTCGGGTGCAGTCGAGTTACGTGTTTGCGAACCGGGGCAAGTTTGAGGCGTATGTCCGCGATCACGCGCCGCGTCTGCGGGCCGATGGACTTGCGTTGTTTGGTCCATCGCGTGGGGCAAGACAGGTGAAGTTCAGCCGATCGATCGGCAGTCTCATCGAAGTCATCGATGGGTGAGGGGGCGGGGTGGCCTGCGGAGGACCTGCGCACCGGTGGTTGGCTATCGTTTGCAGGGTGGTTGAGTTTCACTCGCATTCCACCGATTCAAGAGGCATCCAGCCGCGGCGGCGAAGGATGATGTTGAGCGATTTTCGTCCGGTATTGATTTTGTGACCCAACGCACTGATGAATCCCTGTTTGAACTGCACCGCCGCGGCGATCCGGGGGCGATGCAGATCCTGATCGAGCGGCATCAGCCGGATCTGATGCGGTTTCTTACCAGACTCGTGGGTGACGCGGCAGGGGCTGAGGATGTCTTCCAGGAGGCGTTCCTGCAGGCGCATGTGGCCTCGCACACCTTTGATGCGGAGCGGAAGTTTCGGCCTTGGTTATTCACGATTGCCGCGAACAAGGCGCGTGATCACCTGCGTAGAAGAGCCAGACGCCGGACGCTTGATCTCTCGGCTCCGATAGATGGCGGCGGCGGGGGTTCCGGTGGTGATGGCACAGCCGGGAGTTTCATCGATCTGATGGAGATTGACATTCCGCCGCCCGATGCTGCGATGGAGCAGCAGGAACTGAGCCGCAAGGTTCAGGGGGTGCTGGATCTGCTGCCTCACTCGCTGCGGGAGATTCTGCTTCTCTCGTACTTCCAGCGGCTGAGCTACGTGCAGATCGCGGATGAGCTGGGTATTCCGCTGGGAACAGTCAAGTCCCGGCTTCATTCTGCGGTAGCGAGTTTCGCTCGTCATTGGAAGGCAACGAACCAGCCCGACGCAGCGACCAACCAGGACTGATTCTCTTTCTCTTGCCGGCCACCTTCTGAACCATGACTTTCTCTCCCGAGCCAACCGACCACTCCTTCGATCGCCTGAGCGGCGACGATGCTGCGGCGCTTGATGCCTTTGTTGATGCCGGGTTTGAGCTTTCGCAAGTGCCCGAGGCGATGCGGCCGCGGGCCCAGCGGGTTGCCCAGCTTCTGGGACTGCTTGATTGCCCGGTAGCCCAGACAGTCGCCCCCGAAGCGAGTTCCTCGCTGTGCGCACGGACCCTTCGCAGCATCGAGTTGGCGAAGGTCGCCGGTGCGGTGCAGGCCTCAACGGTTGATGCGGTGCTGAGCGTTGATGATGAGGAAGCGCTCGATGCACTGGTCGCGGCGGGCTACCGGGCCGATCGCGTGAACTCCGCGCTGCGTGAACGCGCGGTGCAGCTGGAAGCCATCGGCGCCATGCTCACCGCGGCCGATCCATCGTCGCATGGCTCAGCAGATCTCGCGGCACGCACCCTGAATCGAATCAAGGCATCGCCGGTGATGACTCCCAGCGAGTCGGGCGGCGTGGTCGGACGCATCGGGGTGGGGAGGCTGGCCGATCTCTTCTCGATCGCCGCGGCGGCTGTGCTGGGCGTTTCGGTCCTCTGGCCCGTGCTCTCGGCCTGGCGCCACCACTCCACCAAAACACTCTGCGGCAGCAACATGGCCACCGTCGCCGGCGCGATGGGCACGTATGCCAACGATTACCGCTCGCAGATGCCGGTCGCGACGGCGTCGCTGCTCGGGCCCACCTGGTGGGATGTGGGCACCTCGCCGGGCCGCTCCAACTCGGCCAATCTCTTCCAGCTGCCCAAGCTCAAGTACACCAAGCTCAATGATCTGGCCTGCCCGGGCAATCCGTCTGCCGATCAGCGGTGTGCCTGTGAGGGGCGTGAAGATGACTGGAGCTGCGCGAGCGAAGTTTCGTACAGCTACCAGGTGATGTTCTCGAAGATCAAGCCCCAGTGGGGCGAGTTGAGTGCTTCGGGTCCGATGGTGGTGCTGGCCGACAAGTCACCGGTGGTGGCACGGTCGCGTCTGGGACAGGCCGTCAATCCGCTGGAGAACTCGCCCAATCACGGTGGCGATGGTCAGTGGACCGTGCGTACCGATGGTTCAGGTGCGTGGCTGGTTTCGCCGCAGAATGGCGAGGACAACATCTGGATGCCCGCCGCGATCGATCGCGGCATCGCCCGAGTCCGCGAGGAACTGCGCCGAACCGGCGTGCGTGCCGCTCGCGTGGACTTCATGCTGCTGGGCAACGAGCTGCAGACCGAACCGGGAAACACGTTTGTCGGGCCGTGAGTGCGGTGCTCCCCCCGCCCGTGAGGGCGAACGATGGTTGCCGGTGGCGCAGCGAGGCTCTGCGAGCCAGCCACCGAAAAGGGGC
>JBILUL010000259.1:0-4757 GCA_044371005.1 Phycisphaerales bacterium
CCAGTCTCGCCTGGAGAAGCCGGGCAGTGCGCCGAGCCTCGGCCAAGCACCAGTCCAAACCTGATACCCGCTGCTGTAGTCGAGACACACCGTGTCCGTCATGCGAAGCCTCATCGCTTCCTCAATGGTGGGGCATGATTCGAACAGCTTGCCAAAGCCGTAGGTATAAATCGCATGTGGTGGCCGACCCGACACATACGGCACAACTCTCACGACCAATGCGACAGCCCATCCGCCATGCTTGAGCGGTACCGCAATGAAGTCGCCGGCCTTGCATCCGTCAGTCTTGAACTTCATACGTGCCCCGCGTTCCCAGATGGCTGGCTCCGCTCCGCAGTCCCATGGACCCGCGTCACAACTCTCTCAGCCATGCAATCCGGCACCTCGAGCAATGCGATCTTGGAGCCCCAAAGTCGTTGGGCCTTCATGACGATTCCTTCCTGCGCCGAGCAACGACTTCCTTCGCGGCGGTATTGGCTGCCTTCATTGTTCCAGCCTTCCCGATGGCTCGCGTTGATATCGACAGCCCGCCCTTCACCGGCTCAACGTTTTCTGGTCTTCTTCTTTGCGACTTGTTGACGTGCCTTCGAAGCAGACTTGCCGCGTTCAGGTGCGATCTTCGGGAGCCCGTCTCCACCTGCTGCGAGCCCCTTCAACCATGCCCCCAGTGTTGGGGCCGCCAGTTCAAGATTCGGTGTGATGACTCCGGTCTTCCTGTCCACATCAGCAAGTTCATGGTCGAAGTACACCACGGGGCAATCGCCCGCCTTGACCTTGCCGGTATCCAACGCCCAGTAGCCGCCGCGGCCATCTTCGCTGATGCACACCAATTCGGCTGGCCACTGCAGTTCCTTCCACTCCCGGAGCCGCTGGGTCTCCTTCGCGGCACCGGAAAGATCGAAGAGTTCAGTGGCGCAATCCTCGATCTCGGGAGGTTCGGCGAAGTACTTCTTGACCGCAGCAGGCAACTTCACTTGAAGTAGTTTTTCGAGCCCACTTGAAGTCTTGATCGTCTCCGATTCGACACCACCGACGGGTCGAGTCTTGAGTTCCGCTTCAAGCCGCTTCAGAAGGGCAACCCGCCCTGCCTCTGGCTCAGGAACATCGCGGAGCGGTTCCAGACGAAAGTCTTTGGTTCGAACCGCACCAAGTGCTGCAGAGAGTTTGGGCCCAAGAACCATCCTCGACCGGTACTTCACGACGAAGAGCTCTCGCGACGAAGGCATCCTGCCCGAATCGATGACCATTTCGCCATCGAGCGTCAATCGATCCAACATCCCGACGGCATCCTCTGAGTTTCGGGCTCGGCTCTCCGTGCAGTTAAGCACATCTTCTTCCCGAAGGCAGTTCAGCAGGAAGTATCGAGGTGGGTCGTTCATACCTTTCGGCGGGTCGACCCTGATCGGGACTACTTGAATATCATCGCTCGCATGAGTCACAAAATGCGGAAGAACCTTCTCTGATACGACGAGTCCGCTTGCATACTCACCATTGACGAGCGGCCATCGCGCAGCCCTCAAGACACGAATTCTAAAGTTGCATTCTTCGATCCGAATGCGTTTCGGATGCCCGTAGCTTCCAGGTGGCGTCGTTCCCAGTAACGACAGGTATCGATCATGGAACTCTCTGGTGTTGTCGTCATAATCCAAAACGCGGTCCATATTGAGCACGATGCGCGTGTACATGGTTTTCTCATCTCCGCTTCAATGGGATCGCATCTGGGGGCAGCCAGAATGGCGGCTTGTGCATCTTCGAGAAGTTCGCCTGATGAACGCTTGTAGGCACCAAATAGAGATTCCCAATATTGTTAGTCCCGCCGTATGCGAGCGGCCTTCTGTGATGAAGGCTCCAGCCTTTCGGTGCACGCCCGTCCATCATCCTCTTGATATCCGCGTCTCCCCAGTCTCGCATGGTTCGTTGCTTTGCCTCAAGTTTCCAAAGTGCCTGCCGAACGCTCGACCACTGTGACCGCCGAGCTTCATAGGTCGCTCGATCCTGATTCGGCCCAAGCCGAATCCCCGCCATCGCTGGGCCAGCCCCTCCCTCCTCAAGATCTGCCGCCTCGTCATCGGCCCAGACCCCGATACCGAGATCAAAGCTCTGGGAATAGCTCGAACCCTCATCACTGATGCTCCAATCCGTGGCCCACTCCGCATTGACATCTTGGAAACCAGCATAGCTGCGGATCGAGGAGTACAAGGCAAGTCCCATGACCACGCCGCTGTACGCCTGATCCATCATATCGGCGGCCATGTCGGCCATCTCGTACCCAGCACCAAGCCCGCTGATCAGCCCAAACAACCCCCGCGGATCCCGCTGCCCCATCGGGTTCCCGCCCACCGCCGCGTACAGGTTCGTGCCATCACCATACTGTCGCAGCGGATCCACATCGACCGCCAGCGCTGCCGGCGGCATGCCGTAGCCGGGCAACGCCGCGGCTCCGGCTCCGGGGAGGGCGATGCCCGCCATGTTCGGGTCCTGCTGCAGGAACCGTCCAAGCCGCGGCATGTACACCCGTGCCCGATTGTGAACGAGCGTCCTGGCACCGGGCATCAGCACCGGCTTCCCGAGGATCGCATCCAGCCGATCCATGAACAGGCCCTGATAGCCGATCTTGAGCACCTGCCCCGCCGCGGCTTGGGTGCTGCTCAGAACCTCCAGCCCAGTGCAATCGCCAAAGGGCCCGATGGCATACTGCTCGGCCACCTGCCCGGTCTGCCCGTCCACCAGCGCCGTGGGCGTTCCCACACGATTCGACAACACGACCCAGGGCAAGCGGGCGGAATCCAACTGGCACACGAGCCGGTCAACGGCATGAGGATCCCAGATGTACTCGCACTGGGTCGACGCGGCCCAATGTCCCGCAGATTCGGCCACAACCTCGGCGATCCGCTGCTCGCCATCGTGCAGGTACTGCTCGACCCGTCGCACCGGAGCGGTGTTCCCCGCCTCCACCTGCTGCGGCGAGAGCACCGTGACCAGCCGCCCCAGCCCGTCATACTCATAGCTCCGCACCCAGCAGCCAAGAAGCTCAGGATGCACCAGACGACCCGCGGCATCGACGCTGGCTCCACCCAGCTGCCTCACGCCAATCAGCCGCTGCAGGGCATCGTACTGGTACGCGTAGGTTCCATCACTGGTAAGATTGCCGCAGGACCGATGCGCTTCTTACTACCACGCACGAACATCATGGTCTTGCCTTGAGTAACCTTTTCAACTCGGGGTACTTTGGGAATCGCCGGTTGGTGTGGCGGTCGATCAAATGGGCAACAAATGAACCCGCCCCGGAGGCGATCAGCTGACGATCTTTGATTACGTCCTTCGCGGCAATTCGCCTGAATGTGCCGTACCCAAGCTTGTCGTCCATTTGGGTTTCCGAATACTCCCCTAACTCTTCATCAACCGAAAAGAACACGGGAATAGGCCATCTTGAAATCGTGAACCCTTCAACTCGACCTATCGCTGGCCATTTCCCATTCGCGATATCACAGTCTTGCACCTCTGCAATCCAGATAGTATCGACTGCCATTTCGTTCGTCATCACGATTGGATGGACCACTCCCTTCATCGGACCGAAGACATAGACCAGAGCTATCCGATTGCCTGGGCGACCAGGGCTGAATCTCACCAAAACCAAAACATAGAAACGCCGCGGGCTGACCTGAATCCCAACAACGTCCCCCAACTGGCCAGCTGGCTTCAGAACTCTATCTGAATTTTGGAAACCAGTCTTTGGGGATGACACCCCACCGCACGCCGGCGCGTCGGTACCGCCCTTGGTTCTTGTTTTTTGGTGACATGGCGCGAATCTTGTTTTCTTTGGCATTTGGGTACTTTTCGTAAATGTACTGCTCTCTAATCCGGCGGGCATCTTTGTCGGTAATGATCATGTCTCGCTTAAAGTCATATCCATACCCACGAAACTCTCGAAGTAGATCACTCCTTCGCCTTGCCAGATCAACGGTACGTCCTGTCCTTACAACTCGATTTCCCCTGATCTTTTTTCCCTTGACGGTTCTCGTGTAATCTTCTGTCAAAAAGTACGTTCCGGGAACCTTTGCTGCGCCAGCCATCCGGAGCTGATCAGCGTCGGCGTATTCGTCGCCATCTGATTCATCCAACTCGATCCCATCGAGTTCTTCCGAAACCCCCGATCGAGTGTAGTACGTATCGGGCATGCTCCAATCGCTAGCCCAGTCCGCATCGATCGCGTCGGAAACCGACCCCTCAACAAGCATCTCCCAAACCATCGCCTGCATGAGGACGCCGTTGTACGCCTCATCCATCTGGTCGCTTGCGGAGTCGGCCATATCAAGGCCGGTGAACAGCCCATCCACCAGCCCAAACAATCCCCGCGGATCCCGCTGCCACATCGGGTTGCCGCCCACCGCCGCGTACAGGTTCGTGCCATCACCATACTGCCGCAGCGGATCCACATCGACCGCCAACGCTGCTGGCGGCATGCCGTAGCCGGGCAACGCTGCGGCGCCTGCACCGGGGAGGGCAATGCCCGCCATGTTCGGGTCCTGCTGCAGGAACCGCCCAAGCCGCGGCAGGTACACCCTGGCCCGATTGTGCACCAGCGTCCTGGCCCCGGGCATCAGCAGCGGCTTCCCGAGGATCGCATCCAGCCGATCCGTGAAGAGGCCCTGATAGCCGATCTTCAGCACCTGCCCCGCTGCGAAACGACAAAGTGCCACCGATTCCGGCTTCGGAATCGGTGTCCCCGCTCTGGCCTTCTCAAACACCGCAAGGAG
>JBILUL010000260.1:0-4747 GCA_044371005.1 Phycisphaerales bacterium
CGGCAGATTCTGGTGAACCGTGCACGCGAGCGCGGTGCCCGGAAGCGTGGCGGAGGCGACTGGAAGCGAGTGACGCTCAGCGATGTGGCCGAGCAGGCTGAACATGCATCGCGTGAAATCGATCTGCTCGCGCTGGATGAGGCACTGATCGAACTTGAGCGGCTCGATCCCACCCAGGCCAGAATCGTCGAGATGCGCTATTTTGCCGGGCTTTCCAACGCCGATGTCGCGGCATTCCTGAATGTCTCGGAGCGCACCGTAATGCGGGAGTGGCGGATGGCGCGCGCGTGGCTGAGCACCAAACTGCATGCGAGCGGTGCCGAGGACTCTCAGGCGGATCCGGGCGAGCAAGGAGCATGACCGTGACGCCCGATGATCATGCGCTGATCAAGCAGATCTTCTTTGAGGTGTGCGACCTGCCAGCCGACGAACGCCGCGGCAGACTTCTGGTGCTCTGCAAGGATCGTGACCAGATCCGCGCCGGCGTTGAGGCGTTGCTGCGGGAGGATTCGGGCGAGGATGAAGGCCTGTTCGCGTCGCGGCCGGAATCCGCGATCATCGATGCGGTGCTAGCAGATGAAGATGGTGCGTACGAACCCGTGGGCGAGATCGCAGGGTGCAGGATGATCCGCAAGATCGCCGAGGGGGGCATGGGTGCCGTCTATGAGTGCGAGCAAGCATCGCCGCGGCGGCGCGTCGCGATCAAACTGGTCAGGCAGGGGCTCTCGGGCGCGGCGATACAGCGACGCTTCCGGCATGAAGCGGAGATTCTGGGGCATCTCAAGCACCCCAATATCGCCCGTGTGTACGAAGCGGGTGTGACGCAGGTCACCTATCGCAATGGCACATCGTCTCGCTCTGCATTCATGATGATGGAGATGGTGACGGGCCAGCCGCTGCACCTTCACGCCAGAACCCATCGGCTTGGCTTGCATTCGAAGCTTGAACTGATGATCCGGATCTGCGATGGGATTCGCCACGCGCACGCCATGGGCATCATTCATCGTGACCTCAAGCCCGCAAACATCCTGGTGGAACAGGCGGGCATGGACGAATCTTCGCCGGGGCCAGAAGAGAGCTTGGAGTGGGTGCCGCGAATCCTCGACTTTGGTGTTGCGAGAATGACCGGCACCAACGCACCGGCGACGACGCGGCACACCCAATCGGGTCAGCTGCTCGGGACGCTTGCCTACATGTCCCCCGAACAACTCCGCGGCGATCCGACACGTGTCGATACTCGCAGCGATGTCTACTCCCTGGGAGTCATCCTCTACGAACTGCTGACCGATCGCCTGCCGCTCGTGCTCGACTCCACTTCGCTGGCCGAGGCGGCACGGATCATCCGTGATGTCGATCCGCCTGATCCGGGATCGCTGGCACCGGAACTTCGCGGCGAGCTGACGACGATCGTGAACAGGGCGCTGGCCAAAGCACCCGAGGATCGGTATCAGTCCGCTGCGGACCTGGGGGGCGACCTTCAACGCTACCTCAACCACGAGCCGATCATCGCCAAGCCCGCCACACGCCTCTATGTCCTGCGGAAGTTTGCGCAGCGCAATCGGGGCCTGGTCATCTCCGGCGTGGCCGCTGCAGGAGCGCTGGTCGTGGGTACCGCGATCGCCACGACTGGCCTGTTCTCGGCGATGAACGCCAACGCGAGGCTGCAGGGAGCAGTGGACGAAACCGCCCGCCAGCTTGGCCGCAGTGAACTCGTGACGGCGTTCATGCGCAGGATGCTGCTCTCCGTGAATCCGGCGATCGCCAAGGGCCGCGATACATCGATTCTGCGCGAGGTTCTTGAGGAGACGGCCAAGCGGCTTGATTCGAGCGAACTGGCAGGTCAGCCCGAGGCTCGCGCCGAGATCCTCGAAACCATCGCGGAAACCTACTCGCGACTCGGTGAGAACACGCTGGCGAGGGAGACGATCGAGAAGGCGATCGAACTGGTACGCGCGGCTCCAGATGATTCGCGACCGGTCTATCTTCGGGTGCGCAAGACCTACGCGGCATTGATGCTCGATTGGGCCAACGCGGGGAAAGCATTGACTGAAATTGAGTTGGCGATTGCTGCTCGGGCCAGAGCCGGGCTGCCTGTGGATGCCCAAACCGCGGCGGAACTGGCGGTGCATGCCACCGCGCTTCGGGCAGTGGGACGCATCCGCGAGGCTGGCGAGGAGTTGAAGCGCGTGGTCGACGTTCGCCTCGCGGTGCAGGGGGAATCAGACCCGGATTACGCATCGGCACTGGCCAATCTTGCGGGACACTATCAGAACGAAGGACGGCTCGATGAGGCCCTCGAACTCTTGCTGCGGGCAACCCGAACCTACGAGGCTCTTCCATCACCGATGCACGTGGCGTATGTCAAGAACAACACTGCCGCCGTGTATCTCGAGAAGAAGGAGTATCAGAAGGCTCAGAAGGTGGTGCGTGAGGGGCTGGAGATCGGCGCCAGGATCTTCAAACCTGAACACCAGCAGATGGGGATGATGAACTACACGATGGCGTTCACGTGCCGCGGACTCGGACAGACCGAGCAGGCCATCGAGCACTTCACAGCCTCAGCCGAGATCTTTGAAAGAGCCTTCGGCGGCGGCAGCGAGCAGGCCGCGGCCGCGCGAGTGGAGCTCGCGCATGAACTGGTCGCACTTGGAAGGCGTGCCGAGGCCGACACAGTGCTCTCGGCGCAGCATGCAAAGATCATCGCTTCCATCGGCCCAACCTCGGCATGGGCCCAAGGCATTGCACGCGAGCTGGAGCAACTCCACCGCGAATGGGCCAGACTCGAGCCTGGCACCGGCCATGAAGATCTGGCAGCCAGATGGGCCAAGGCGGCTGGCGGATGAGGGGGCTGAACGCTGCGGCCAGCGCCATGAGTGCCCGGCTGCCTGCAACGGCGGGTAAACAGGCACCTGACATTGGCGTCCGGTCCGGTCCCATCACGGGACGAAATGTGAAGAACGTGCTCACGTTTCGTTAAGTTGCCAGCAATCAGATGTCCGGGCACTGGCGGGTTGCACCCGACCCGTCTAGGGTCATTCACCCAGCCGTTGAGGAGCGGCCGGGATCACGCGAACCTGGTGGGCCGCGTGAAACACGAATCATGCCTTCGGCTGAAGGCTCAAGAGAGAGACACACATGAACAAGATCATCATCGGGGCACTCTGCGCGCTCGCTGGCGCGGCCAATGCGGACATCATCACCCAGTGGAACTTCAATTCCGTTCCGGCTGACAGCAGCACAGCGACCGGCACGCTGACTCCCAGCGTTGGCGCGGGCACAGCTTCCGGCGTTGGCGGCGTGACCGCCACGGGTTTTGGCAGCGGCGCTGCAAACGGTGGCTCAAGCGACCCCGCGACCGTGGACGACACCGGCTGGCAGGTCACGGCCTTCGCTGCTCAGGGCACTGAGAACCTCGGCCGCGGCGTGCAGTTCCTCGCCAGCACGGTCGGCTTCCAGGACATCATCGTGACGTTCGATCAGCGTCACAGCAACACCTCATCGCGTTTCTACGCTGGCCAGTACACCGTTGATGGCGGCACGAACTGGATCACCGCCGTGACCTTCGAGGGCAACGCTGGTGACACGTGGTTCAACGGTCGCACGATCGACCTCTCCAGCGTCGCCGCGGCTGACAACAACGCCAACTTCGGCATCCGCGTTGTCGCAACGTTCGCTCCTGGCACGAGCGGCTACGTGGCCTCGACCGGCACCGCAACGTACGCGGCTACGGGCACGGCTCGTTTCGACTACGTCACCTTCTCGGGTTCCGTGGTCCCCACGCCCGGTTCCGCGGCTCTGGTCGCCGTTGGCGGCCTGATGGTTGCTCGCCGTCGTCGCAACTGAGTTGCATGACACGTTGAGGAAGAACTCCACACCCCCGCGGCACGCCGCGGGGGTGTTTGCATTTCCAGGGGCTTGTCACTGCTGGCCCGGTCTGGCTTAGCACGCGATAGGTTGGACCACCCGAGTTCGCCTGCCCAAAGGTCGCTGGAGGCACGGGTTGGCACCACAATCCAAACATCCACCTATCATCAAGCCGCGGGAGTCTGCTCCAAAGCGCGGGCATCCTGAGACTTGATGAAACCCCGGTGGTTGGTACCGCGAACGGACGGTTATCAGTTCCGGGGCGGATGCGTTCTGCATCCACCCTTGGTGCTGTTTTTGTTCCTGCCACCTACTCGCCGGGGAATCAACGCGCCATGACTACCAGAACGATCTGCCTTTTGGCGGGATGCGCCGTGTCTGTCCTGACCAGTGTCCTGCCCGCGGCTGACGGAGTTCGGAATGACGCCCCAACCGCACCGGCGGTGGTTGGAACGGCGTTTCATCCAACGCGGGTGCTGGTGCGGACGAAGCCGGGGATGACTGCCAAGCAGCTCGCCGCGGCGGACAAGAAGGCGGGTGTGGTGAAGGTCGTCTACAAGTACAAGCTTGTCCCGGGGCTTCGCTGTGTTGAAGTGAAGCCAGGAAAGGTTGACGCGGCGCTCAAGGCGTATCGATCGAACAAGCAGGTGGTGTATGCGAACCGCGATGCGATGCGTCATGCGCTGGAGCAGACGGTTCCCTATGGCGTGACGAATGTGCGAGCACCGGAGACCTGGTCGGCGACGCGCGGCAGCGGTGCTGTGGTGGCGGTGCTGGACACGGGCTTTGACTTCGGGCACCCGGATCTTCCGATGCCGATTCTCTCCCAGTCGTTCATCAATGGTGAGACGGCCCAGGATGGGAACGGGCATGGCTCGCACTG
>JBILUL010000261.1:0-4741 GCA_044371005.1 Phycisphaerales bacterium
AACGAGTACTCCAATTGCCCCCGTGCTCACCCAACCCCCTCTGAAATCTGCTCTCTGAAATTTGCCTTTCTGCTTTCTGCTTCCCTCGCCCCTCTTCTACCCTCTTCCATGCCAGCCACCCCCTCCACCAAGCCGCCCCGCCCCCTCGCCCGTGTCTGTGTCTTCTGCGGTGCAAGTAACGGCAAAGGCCCCGACTACGTCGCCGCGGCGAAGACTCTGGGTGAAGAGATGGCCCGCCGCCGCATCACGCTGATCTACGGCGGCGGCCGCGCTGGCCTGATGGGCACCGTCGCCGATGCTGCACTTTCGCAGGGCGGCCAGGTCGTGGGCGTCATCACCCGCCTGCTGCAGAACCGCGAACTCGAACACAAGGGCGTCACCTCGCTCCACCTCGTCGAGACGATGCACGAACGCAAGATGATGATGGCCAACCTGGCCGATGCCTTCATCGCCCTGCCCGGCGGCCTGGGCACACTCGATGAACTCTTCGAGATCCTCGCCTGGGCGCAGCTCGGCATCCACAGCAAGCCCGTGGGCCTGCTCAACACGCTGGGCTTCTACGACTCACTCTCCACATTCCTCGACCATGTCGACAGCCAGTCGTTCATGCGACTCAACCACCGCACGACGATCCTGAACTCGGCTGATCCGGTGAAGATGCTCGACTTGCTCGCTGCACATTGAAGCGGCGAGGAAGCACGTGCGCCGGCTGCATCCCGAGTACCACGCCTGAAGGCGTGGCCTAAGAGTGAGCAAGCACGCTGAAGCGTGCTGGGAACGCGCACTGACAGCTGACTGATGACTGAGGCCGCTTCAGCGGCCTTTGCCACTTGTAGGCCACCGCTTCAGCGGTGGTATGGCTGTGTCGGCACCACGTACTACGCCTGAAGGCGTGGCCTAAGAGCGAGCAAGCACGCTGAAGCGTGCTGGGAACGCGGACAGCCCTGATCCAGGTTCCATGAACTGGAAACAGTCATCAATTCTGGTTCAACACGAACCGACCTCCACCCCATTCCGCCCACCCGCACTTACACCCCAACCGCTTCGCGCCGCTCACTCTTGCGAGCATCATCCAGCGTCGCCAGCCGCAGGATCTCTTCCTGTGCTGCCTTCGAATCCTTGTGGATCTGCTCGCCCGAGAGCTCACCCGTCAGGCGGCCTGCACACATCACCAGCACGCGGTCGGACATTGCCAGCAGTTCGGGCATTTCGCTTGAGACCAGCAGCACGGCTGCACCACGCTCCGCCGCGGCACGCACCAAGCGGTAGACTTCGTTTTTGGTGCCCACATCGATGCCGCGGGTGGGTTCATCCAGCAGCAGCACCTTCGTATCTGCACTCATCCAGCGTGCAATCAGCAGCTTCTGCTGGTTGCCGCCCGAGAGTGAGCCGGGCACGGCCTTGGGGCTTGCCGTCTTGACCTGGAACTCCTTGATGCGGTTGGTTACAAGGTTGCGCTCGGCTGAGCCGTTGCGGATGCCGAGGGGGCCCGCGAGGTCGGGCATGTAGGGCATCAGGATGTTTTCATCGACGCCCATCTGGAAGAAGAGGCCCTGATTGCGGCGATCTTCGGGCACATAGCCCACGCCCGCGTGAATTGGGCCGCGGGGTGTGGAGCGATTGACTTCCTTGCCGTTCACCAGCACTGTTCCGTTCGAAGCGGGATCAAGGCCGAAGATGGCGTTGAGCAGTTCGGAGCGGCCGCAGCCCACCAGGCCGCCGATGCCGACGATTTCGCCTTGCTTGACGCTCAGGGAGATGTCGGTGAGTTTCTTGGGGCTGGAGATGCCGCGGACTTCGAGGACGGTCTTGCGCGGGGTCGCGCCATCCGCGCTCTTGAACTGCCCAGCCGCGGCGGTCTGAATGCGGCGCCCGATCATCTGCTCCACCAGCGTCGGCTCATCGATTTCCTTGACGACGTTGGTCGCGACGAACTTGCCATCGCGCAGCACCGAGACGCGGTCGCAGACCTGGAAGATCTCGCCCATGCGGTGGCTGACATAGATGATCGTGAGTCCCTGCTGAGCCAGCTTGCGTGTGATCTCCAGCAGGCGGTCGGCCTCGGCAACCGAGAGCGAACTGGTGGGTTCATCCAGCACGATGCAGGTGGGGGCGTGGCCCTGATCCGCGCCTTCCATGTCCAAAGCCGCGGCGATCTGACAGATCTGCCGCCGCCCGGGTGAGAGATTGCCAAGTGGGGCCGTGACATCGATGCCCGTGTCCAGTGCATGCACCAGCCGCGCGGCCCGCTCGTTCATGCGGCGGCGATCCACCAGCCCGAACGAAGTGGTGGGGATGTCGTGCAGGCAGAGATTCTCAGCGACCGAGAGGTTCGGGCACTGGGCCAGTTCCTGGTGGACGAGGCGGATGCCGCGGGCGAATGAATCGTCGATGTCGCCGGGAACCAGCGTGTGGCCGGCGATGGTGACGCTGCCCGAATCCTGCTTGTGCAGGCCGGCAATGGTCTTGCCCAGCGTGCTCTTGCCCGCGCCATTCTCGCCCATCAGGGCATGCACCTCGCCCTTGCGGAACGAGACGGTGACATTGTCGAGCGCCTGGGTGATCCCGAAGCGTTTGCTGATGCCGGAGGCCTGAATCAGGATGTCGGAGGGGGTGCCAGTAGTCACGCCGGGAGGGTAGGGGAGTTACCGCGAAGATTGGCGTGACGGCGATGTTCTGGGCAGAATCACCGCGAGGTGTGGATTCGTTAGGGTGGCCTAATCTCGGCTTTCTGCCGTCATCCAGCCACTTCTGGAGTTCATGAGTGCCATCGAGTTTCGTCGTCTACGTGGATGAGTCGGGTGATGAGGGGTTTGTTTTCAACGAAGATCGCAGCGGTAGCTCCCGCTGGTTCGTGCTCGCCGCCGTGGTGGTGCCCACTGCCATCGAACTTGAGACCGTGAAGCTCGTCGACCGCTTGCGGGCGTTGCTTTCCTGGGACAGGAAATCGCTGCACTTTCGAAAGATGCTTCATGAGATGCGGGTTCCCTACGTCGCACTAATCGCCGAGGCGAATCTACGGGTTGCGATTGTTGCGGTGCACAAGCCATCGATCGGGAACCGTGAAGCACTCAAGGGAAGGAGCTTGCTTTATCATTGGGCGGTTACGCGGCTTCTTTCGGAGGTGTCAAAATGCTGCCGGAACATGTTCAATGGCGTCTGTGGCGATGGGACGGCAGAGATCGTCTTTTCCAAGCGTGCTGGTACACCCTGTCTCCCGTTGCAAGCACACATCCGGGCGATCGCGGCACAACCGAGCAGTGTCGATTTCTCTATCGACTGGGCGATCATCAAGCCCGAGCAGATAGTCACGATTGAACACGATGACCGGATGGGCCTTCAGATCGCCGATGCGTGCGCGTCGTCATTCTACTATGGTCTTCAAGCAAACCGATTCGGTTTCAACGAACCGAGATACGCGACGATCCTCACTCCCGTCGTTTCAGGATCGCAAGGTGCTTCGCTGTTCGAGGCGATAGCCATCATTCCGGATGCGGCGCGCAAAGTGTGCCAGATGCACTGTGAACTTGCGTGGCTGTGGACGGCCCGATAAGGATCCGCGGAAACCGCCATGGAGCTGGCGCGGGCCGGACGCGAAAGACGCGTTACGAGCGATTGCCATCCGCTGGTTCCAAAAAAGAGCCAGAGCAGGCCCCGGGCCTCAGGATCCCACCCTTTCGGGCTGCCGTCGATTGCGACGACCTGAAGTGACTCCCGCGCATGCCTGCTCTGCAAAGAAGTCTATCGTGCCAAATTGGTGTGTTCAACCAAGAATTCGCAACAAAATCGCGAGTTGGACCAAGTTGCGATATCCGGGCTTTCTGGGGATGGTCTGAGCACTCGCCCCGATCCCAGCGACGCGACCGCCCGAGTTGCCAGGTCGACCGATAGCCAGATCGTCAAAGCGTTTGGGTGATTGGTCGCTTCTGATTTCGTCCCAAAATCAACACATGAAACCGCCAAAACGGCGATGTTGTCCCCGTACCCACTACCATCGCGCCAGCACGGATGCTCATCAAGCACCTCTTCCCCAGTATGTTCCATCGTCGGCTGCTGCTCCTCGCGGCTGCCGCGGGCGTGGCTGCTGCGCCCCTGGTCTTCCGCGTCTCCTCCCTCACGCTGGTCCGGGGCGATGAACTGCGGGCTGAGGCCGAGGCCAAGTTGGTGCGCCGCCAATGGACACCCACGGTCCGAGGGAGCATACTGGACCGCAAGGGCCGCGTTCTGGCCCACGATCGCCCCAGCTACGACGTGCTGGTGTCGTATCCGGTGATCACGGGCGACTGGGCGAATGACCAGGCCCTCGCCGCGGCTCGCAAGACCTTTGGCCGCACCGGCTGGATGGAACTCTCCGCCAAGCAGCGGGAAGAGGCCATCGGCAAGCTCCTTCCCGTCTTCCAACTCCACCTCGAAGCCGGGTGGAACCGGCTGGCGAGCACACTGGGGATCACCCGGGCTGAGCTGGATGGCCGGCGTGATGCGATCGTGACGCAGCTCAACCAGCGGCAGGAATCCATCGTCAAGCGGCGGATCGAAAAAGAGCAGGCCGAGGCAGCCCAGCGCAGTGAGACGCTGACCCCCGAGAAGCTCGCGGCGATCCAGAAACGTGCCGCGGCACCGATTGCCGAGTTCATGCAGGCCCACCTGATTGCAAGCCGCGTGAGCGATGATCTTGGCTTTGCCTGTGGCAACCTGGGCATTGAAGAAGTGGTGCCCGAACCCATCGAACTTGAACAGGGTG
>JBILUL010000106.1:0-16874 GCA_044371005.1 Phycisphaerales bacterium
ACGCCTTCCTTGCCGTCGAACACGGCGACTGCACCGTCGAGCACGCGGAGCGAACGCTCCACTTCGATCGTGAAGTCCACGTGGCCGGGGGTATCGATCAGGTTGAGCTTGTATTCCTTGCCGTTGCGTTCCCACGGGCAGGTCGTCGCGGCCGACTGGATCGTGATGCCACGCTCCTGCTCTTCCTGCAGGAAGTCCATCGTCGCGGTACCTTCGTGCACCTCGCCGATCTTGTAGTTCTTGCCCGTGTAGAACAAGATGCGCTCCGAGACCGTGGTCTTACCGGCGTCGATGTGGGCGCAAATACCAAAGTTACGGATGTGAGAAAGGTCGGCTGACATGAAGGAATCTACCTCTGATGAATGTGCCGGCAGTGAACGGTTCACCGCGGCGGGTGCTGGGCTTATTCTCGATCTTCCCCGCCCGATCCCGCAACTCGCACGGAAGCGAACAAGGCACTCTGCTGTCTACCGCCGGACCTCGCATCGAAACGCGCCCGACGTCAATACATGCTTCTTCACTTGGCTCTCGACACGCGATCCACACCAGAATCGTCATGGACGCGTCAGGACGCGGCAGGACCGTCAGTGTGGCTCGATGTCTTGGTCGTCGTCCATGGTGTTCGCAACCCTTGCTTGACCGCACTCAAACATGAGGCAATTCCGGCTCCGGCGCGAGGGCCCAATGGTAGGTAAGTGAGCCCCACGAGGAAAGCCCGATCGGTGCCCGTTCTGGCCCGTTCAGAATCCAAACAGAAGCGGGGGCCGAGTGCGTTGTTCGATCCCCGGGCGCTGGGCCGTCCGTCGGGACCCGGGCAAAAGCAAACGGCCAGCCGTTTCGGGCTGGCCGTTTGCGAAGATTCAATCGCGATGGTCTGGGGCAGCACGCAGAGCGGTGCCCACAGCCCTCAGCGCGGAGAGGTTCAATACTTGACGCCGCAGCCGTAGGGCTTGGTCGAGGCGGTGCTGACGCTCGAACCGGCGAGCAGTTCATCCACGGCCTTGGCGACGTAGTTGGTCTTGCCCGCGGTCTCGGGGGACTTGTCGTCGTCGATGGCGCCGGCGTACGCCAGGACGCCGTCCTTGCCGATCACGAAGCAGTGGGGGGTCGTCTTCGCGCCGTAGGCCTTGCCCACTTCACCCTTGGGATCAAGGAGAATCGGGTATTCCATCTTGAAGTCCTTCGCGGCCTTCACATTGGTTTCCTTGCCGCTGCCCTGCTTGCCATCGGCGCTGCTGTTGATCGCCAGCATCACCACGTCCTTGCCCGCGTACTTCTTGTGCAGGTCGTTGAAGGTGGTGTTGATCTTGTGGTGCTTGACGATGTAGGGGCACTCGGGGTTGAACCACTCGAGGACGACGATCTTGCCCTTGTAATCAGAGAGGGAGACTTCCTTGCCATCGGTGCTCGTCAGCTTGAATGCCGGAGCAGCCTGACCGATGGCGGAGCCTTCGGCCTTCGCGCCGTCCTTCTTGTGCTCGCCATCCTTCTTGGCGCCGTCCTTCTTGCCGCCTTCCTTGACGTGGTGCTCCTTGTCGGTGCCGGTGGGCTGTGCCGCGTTCTGCGCGAATGCGGGGGCAGCCGCGGCGAACGAAACGGCCACGATGCCAGCGACGATCGATTTCAGTACGTTCTGTGCCATAACTTCAAATTACTCCTTCTTCACCTGTGTGGTCGTCGGGGAACTCCCCCGACACATCCTCATTCCACCGGCACGGCCCGCGGAATGCTTCACTCACCATCGCGCCGGCACACGCCGGAACGAAATTGACTACCTTGCTTACCTTCGGCCTGGTCCACTCGACGAGGGCTTGAGATCCACCGATGGGCCTTCTTCATCCAGTCCATCGTGCCGGCCCGGAGCCCGTTCAGGATGCACCTCAATCTGAATCCACCGTTTGGCTCCGGTGCTGTTCACACACTCCACGATTCCCAGACCAATCGAGCCCGTCGCCTTCGCATTGGGTGTCATCCCGATCCGCAGAGGTTTGAGAACACCATCCGCCCGCTTGGACGCGCAGTCCCCCGTCAGGTCGTTGACCTCAGTACATCCATCCGCCGGAAAGAAGGCGATGGATTCGAGCGAGGTCCCTTCCTTGGGAGTAATGACCAGGGTTGTTCCGTCAAATTTCGCCGCGAAGGGGGCGGTGGCCGCGTCAAAGGTCTCGGGCATCTTCTTTTCGGCCTGGCTGATCTCGGCTTTGCCGGGCCCATCGGCGCCACTGCCGGCTGCGACCATGAGCGTCGCGGTGCCTTCACCGGGGCGGCAGACGTTGCTGCAGACCAGGAACTTGCTCCTGATCGTGAGGCTCACCGCGCTGCCGGGCGCGAGGTCGGCTGGGATGCTGACCGGAACCAGAATCATGAAGCCGCGTTCATAGATGTGGTCGGTGATGTCGCCGGGGGCGACATGCCGCTGTGGCACGGGCCAGCGCGGGCTGCCGAACTCCACCTTGGGGTTGGAACTGGAAAGTTGAATAGTGGGAGAGGACCCCGTGTCGTTCTGGCCGCTCCAGTAGAGGTGCCACCCATCGGCGATCGTGAACTTCACGCCCACGATCGATTGGGAGCCGGGCTTGAGGTCCTGCGTCGGCAGGATGAGTTCGATGCTGGCGCGTTTGGAGCCGGGAGGGGCGTCGGAGGGCTGGGCGCCAAAGGCCATGCCGCATGCCGCGGCGAGGGAGAGGAGTGATGCACCGATCATGGCTGAACTGAGCACGGTTGTTCTCTTTTCTTCAGGAGTTACGCCGCGGCGTATTCGTTGAGAGCTGCCCAGGCAAGCTCAGATATTGGTTCCGGCGTGATGGTGCCCGGCGCTGTGTGCATTTTCATGATGGAGACGCAACGTACGGCCGACTCACGTGTCCAAGCTCTGAACGGTCGCCGCGTCGAAGCAATGCCGACCGGCCCGAGTGGTTGGCACTGCGTGCCACATTCGTCGCATGCATTCATCGGCAGTTGAGCCGCTGCCGGTCCAAGGTCTACCCTCTCGTGTGGACCAGTGATTCAACACTCTGCTCGTGGTACTCCTCATGATACGAAACTGTTCGCCCGTCGTTTCCGTCGCCGTCGCTGGCCTTGCCCTCTCGCTGGGGCTGGCCGGGTGTGACAAGAGCATCACCGATCGCGATATTGTCGATATCCCCGTTTCAGAGGTGGTGCGGCTCTCCAATGAGGCCAAGACCAAGCCTGAAGCGGTCCTCCTCATGGACCCGCGGCGAGCCCAGGAGTTCCAAGCCGGACACCTCCCGGGCGCCAAGAACGTCCAGATCGATGAGTTCTCCACCCAGCTCAGCCGCCAGGGCCGCATTCCGGCCTATGAGAAGTACGATGTTCTGGTGGTGTACGGGAACGACCCGGCATCGGCGGTTGGTCGGGCGATGACCAAGCGGCTGCTGGCCAACGAATACAAGGATGTGTATTGGTTCAAGGGCGGCATTGAGGAGTGGGTTGCCAATGGTGGCCTGCTCGAAAAGTCGCAGTGATCGGTTTCTGGAAGGGTCTGGGTGGGGGAGTCCAACTGGTAATCTGCGAAGCCAGCGGGGTTGTGATCTAGCCCTGCGGCGGGTCGGTGGCTATCATCAAGGCCCGGCATTGAGTGCCGGTACCTGAATTCGGAGTTCGAAGCATGCGCTACAAGCACAAGAATCACAAGGGTCTGCTCAAGCGGATCCGCATCAGCAAGTCCGGCAAGATCCGCCACAAGACGGCGGGTCACAAGCACTTGCGTTCGGGCAAGGGCGGCAAGAAGCTCCGCCAGCACCGGAAGGATCCGTACATGTCGAGCGCTGATACCAAGCGTCTCGAGAAGCTGCTGTTCCGCCGCCTGCGCGGTCGCACGCAGCCTCGTACGTCGATCAAGCGCAACCCCTCGCCGGCTGAGCGCAAGGCTGCTCAGGCCGCCGCGGCTGCTGCCGAAGCGAAGAAGTAAGAAACAGTCGCTCCGTGGCTTTCTGCACCAGGCAACTGGTGTGATGGGGCTTGCGGGGTGGATGCTGACATCATGGTGTGTCTGCCGGGAATCAAGACGGTGCATGTGGATGCCCGCTCCGTTCAGACCTTGAAGAAGGATCAGTGCAATGCCTCGTGTACGTAAGGGCGCAGCTCGCGCTCAAGCTCGTCGTAAGTTGCTCCGCAAGGCGCGTGGGTACTTCGGTACCAACAGCCGTCACAAGTACCGTGCGGCCAATGCGGTCATCCGCGCTGGCGTGTATGGCTACCGCGACCGTCGTCGTGTGAAGCGTGACTACCGCAAGCTGTGGATTACGCGTATCACTGCCGCGTGCAAGATGCGTGGCACCCGCTACAGCCTGCTGATGAACGGCCTCCGCCAGGCCGGCATCATCCTGAACCGCAAGATGCTCAGCCAGATTGCCATCGAAGACCCCAAGCTCTTCGACACGATCTGTGCAGCAGGCGTGAAGGCCAGCAAGGCCACGCCGGCCAAGAAGGGCTGATTCCAGGTTTCAAACAGCAGATTTCACCAAGCCCGGCAGCAATGCCGGGCTTGGTTCGTTTTGCGGCCACATCGTTTTACACATCGCGAGATCATGAGTGAGATCTCGGCCATCTGAGCCACGGCGGAAGTGACGTATCGAGTTTTGGTTCGCTCGCGGCATGCTCAATCGTCGGCCACTGTTGACGTAGCCGAAGGGTCGATCACCGCTGATGCGTCGTACGCCTCGCGCTGCGTGGGTGTCAGCAGCGAGAGTGCCTCGTTGCTCACCTTGGTGCGCAGCTTGCCGGCGGACTCAAGGTAGAGGTTCAGCGGCGAGGTTCGGCCATCGGTGCGGGTCTTGTCGTCCAGAAGAATGTGTCGGGCCTGTTCGATGGCTGTGGAGCGAGCTTGGGTACGTGCTTCCGTCCGCGCTGCATCGAGGATTGCTTGGACACTGCTGCGCTGCGAGGGGGTGAGCTCGAGCGAAAGAACCTCCCGGATGATCGGGTAGCGATCAGGACCGATCATGTTGCGATCGAAGTCGGCGGTGGCGAGTTCTGTGATTCGCACGAGGAACTTGTCGGCAAGTTCTGACGGGAGTGCCGCGGCGAGCGGTTCGACAACAGCCGCGAAGACTCGATCGAGATTTGCCTTGGCCGCGAACAACTCTTGCTGCGCCTTGCGATCCCGCTGCGTGGATTCTTCGGTTCCGTCGAAGCCCAGCCTCACGTTTGCGTAGTAGGCCTTGATAGCCTGCCGCTCTCGCACGAGAGCGGCATCACTCTCGCGATCGAACTTCGCGAGCAGCTCGGTGATCGCTTCGTCCTTGGCAGGATCAAAGTTGTTCGCGGCGAAGAACCTCCAGAGATCCACGGGCATCGGCTGCGGAGCCGCTCGGCTTAGAAGGGAACGACGGTGCGCTCGCTCGAACCGTGAGAACTCCGTTGCTTGAGCTGGGGTCAGGAGCGACTGCAGATCTGCGAGGAGCTTCTGCTCGACCGCGCGTGACTTGCGGACCACATCCGCTTCGCTCTCCCGAATCTCCTGAAGCGTGGGATCATCGCGGACTGTTCGCAGATGCCGGTTGACGATGCGGGCGACCTCGGCTCGCGCGCCTTCGACGAGCAGCGTTGCCGCGGCTTTCTGGTCAGGAGTGGCGACCATCGAGCGACTGAACGCATCCGCCGTGGTGGCGGGTACGACAGCCCGTACATCCGGGTACTCGATCAGGTCGGCGATGAGCGGGCCTGACTGCCGGGCGTGGGCAGGTACAGCCCACAGGGCCAGACAGACCATTAGAGATTGCAGCAGGTGATACCAACGCATGGAAGTGCTCCGGTGCTGTTCTTTCGGATGGTACGAAGGGCCGGATGCGAGGCGAGAGCACGCGAAGCGGACTCGCCCGAATTCGGGCGCGCGTGGGGATGTGGCGGCCCAACACCGCTTACACGCCAAGCGAGGGCCCGCGCGAACTCAGAGATCTGCCGCGCCAGACATACCGAGAATCACGCGGCGGGTGGGAAGCACGCACCAGACCGCAGAGCCGGTCTGGTACGTGCCAATTCTGAGCCCCGGGACCTCCACGGTTCGGGCGATGGCATCTGGCGCGTTGGGCTTCGGCAATGCCGTATGCTTCCGACGTTCCCGGTTCAGTGCGCTGGCGGAAGGCTCGGCACCAAGGAGGTCTCGCGTGAGTTGGTGGGTCAAGGACGCGTACGAAATCAGCCCGATCTTCCTCTACTCGTGGATCTTCTGGGTCATCTTCTCCATTGTCTGCCACGAACTGGCACACGGGTGGGCCGCCATCCGCGTTGGTGACGACACGCCCATTCACACCGGCCACATGACCTGGAACCCCGTGGTCCACATGGGAACCACCAGCCTCATCATGCTTGGGCTCTTCGGCTTCTGCTGGGGCGCGATGCCAGTCAGCCCACACCGATTCCGCGGCAAGTACGCCGATGCCTTCGTCGCCTTCGCCGGGCCACTCATGAACCTGGCCCAGTTCCTTGTTCTGGTCGTCCTCTGCGTCCTCTGGCTCGTCTTCGCGTCACAGGTGGGTCAACCGCTGCGCGACAACGCACGCGTCTTCCTGTTCACAGGTGCCATGCTCAACATGGTCGGATTTGTGTTCAACATGGTTCCGCTGCCGCCGCTGGATGGGTCGAAGATTCTCGCGAACTTCAGCCGCGGGTATCGGGATTTGCTCAACACCGAGTTCGGCCAGGTCGGCGCGTTCATCGGCTTTGCCATCCTCTTCATGGCTGGCGGCGGCAAGGTCTGGTCGTTTGCCATCACCACCACGCTTGAGTTGATCAGCTTCGGGACCGGGCTCTTCAGCAAGGCCCCAACCCCGATGTTCTGAGCCAGGCGGCATCAAGAAGGCCGGGGAGCCTTTGGCGCGTACGTCATCACTTCCGGTGGCAGTTCGCGGATGCCCCGGCGCATCGCCTTGCCGACTGCGTACTCCATCGAGCGCTGCATCCGCCGCTCCACCTTCTCAGTCACCGGCAGGCCCAGTTCACGCATCGTGTCGATCGAGAACTTCCACGCCTTGTACTCTTCCAGACACCGAGGCTTGTAGATCCCGATGCCGATGGCGTGGTGGCCCACTTCATGCAGAAAGATCGCCATCGAGAGCGGCGACTTGGGGCGGGGTGATTCCAGCAGCCGCTTGGTCGTGCCATCGCGATAGGTCAGGAGTGTCGCGATGCCCGACATGCTGGTGCGCCACTTGCGAACCTTGATGTTGTACTTGGCGAGCATGTCGCGGACGACTTCTTCGTAGCGATCCTGCATGCTGCCGCGTGGGGCGGCGGGTGATTTTGCGGGTGATTTGGCCGGGACCTTGGTGGGCGCCTGCGGCTGGTTCCCAATGGAAGCGGGCTTCTTTCGCCGCGGCTTGGGTGCGGTGAGATGCCCCGCGCCGGGAACTGGCTCGGGGCGAGTTGCGGGTTCATTCTTGCCCACTTTGGGCGCTGGCTTGGCTTCCCATTCTTCGAACAAGGGGCCTGGATTGAGATCCGGGCCCGCAGCACCCGCGGCGTGCCCCGTTCCAGGCAGGCTCGTCTTGGACCGTGGCTTGGCGTTCACCGGCTTGCGTGGTCTGGCCCGCTTCGCCGACGGGCGTGCCTTGGGCGCGGCTTTCACCAGACCCAATGCCGCGGCGACCGGTTTGAGCAGATCCCACAACGTCACGCAGGCTTCTCCTGCACCGTCGGCCCACCGGTCAGTGCTTCGCCGTTCTTGGGCTGGCGGCCGCTTGCAAAGGCCGCCCACGGCATCGCCTTGCCGCCAGCAGGCTGGACTTCGAGCAGTTTCAGGAGCGAACCGCCGCCGCAACGCACGAGCCCCGCCGCGGCGTCGCTCAACGTCCCCGGTTCACCCTCGCTCTTGGCCGTCACTTCCATCACGCGCAGGATCTTCAGGGGCTGGCCCCGGAACTGCACCGTCACGCCCGGCCAGGGCGTCAACCCATGCACGCGGCAGCGGCAGACCTTTGCCTCGCTCGCCCAATCCACGTACCCATCGGCCTTGCTGAACTTGCCCGCAAGGGTGACGGCGGACTCATTCTGCGTGAGGGCCTGGGTGGTGCCGCGGGCATGGGCTTCGAGCACCTGCTGCACAAGTGCCGGGCCATCTGCCGCGAGCAAGTCGTGGAGTTCGCCGGCGGTGACAGTGGGTTCGATCGGCCTGGTGGAAGTGCCCAGCACGAGGCCTGCATCCATCTTGTCGGCCAGCGTGATGACACTGTTGCCGGTGGTGGCATCACCCGCAAGCACCGCGGCGTTGATCGGAGCCGCGCCGCGCCAGCGGGGCAGCAGCGAGGCATGCAGATTGATCGCGAACATGCCATCCAGAAGTCGCTGTGAAAGCTTCTGCCCAAAGGCGATGACGACCCAGGCATCTGCGCCGGTGCCGCGGATCTGTTCGACGAGTTCGGGCGTGTTGACCTTCTCGGGCTTGAGCAGCAGCGTCTGCGGCAGATTCGCGGCGGCCCACGCGCCGATGGGCGTCGGGGTGAGCGAGCTGCCTCGGCCGGCGGGTTTGTCGGGCTGCGTGACGACCGCGAGCACGCGGTGTGTCTGTGCCAGCGATTGAAGCGTGGGCAGGCCGAATGCACCAGAGCCGAAGAAGACAAGGTTCATAAGGGGAGGTGAGCGCGGGCGAGGGGAGGGAGGGGGAGAGCGGGAGAGGGGGGTTATTCGCGTTCGAGATCGCGGATGGCGGCTTTGTTCTTCACGCGGCTCATCTGGGTCATCTTGTCGATGATGAGCACGCCATCGAGGTGGTCGTACTCATGCTGCCAGCAGCGGGCAAGCAGGCCAGTGGCGGTCTGCGAGAACTGCTTGCCGTTGATGTCGAGCGCGGTGATGGTGATGGTGGGGGGGCGCAGGACATCGCCGCGGATGTCGGGCAGGCTCAGGCACCCTTCCTCGTAGGGCTCCACGGGCCCGGTGGGGTTGGAGAAGACCGGATTGATGTAGACCTGGGGGCCGTCGGTGGCATCCGGCGGATCGGCCTTGGCCGAACGCTTTTCCTTGGCTGGCACATCGACGACGAACAGGCGAATGGAAAGGCCCACCTGCGGTGCCGCCAGGCCAATGCCCTCTTCATCGTACATCATCTCGATCATCGCCTCGGCGATGTCGCGGATGTTCTGGGTGACTTCCGGGATCTTCGCGGCTTTCTTGCGCAGCACTTTGGCCGGGTAGATCTGGAGCTGGAGCGTGGTGGGGTCGATCGCCATTCGGCCAGAACGGTACGCTCGCAAGCTCGTGTTTGGGGCTGAGTGAATCGCCCCAACACCATGGCGGCAGCGGCAATGTTCAACCCGTCCGACCTGACGGTCGCCTTTTTTTGAACAGGAGCGATCAATTACCGGGCTCTGCATGGAACCTTGGCTCAGTCAGCGCATCGCAACGGGCGACCACACGCATCCGGGCGTGTGATCTCTGGTTTGGCAATTGGAGAATGCTCATGGATGCAGCACGTCACGTTCGACTCTGGTACGCGTTGTTTGGGATGCTCCTGCTTCTTGGGGGCTGCCAAGCCAACAAGTACGTCACCCCCGGTGGCCCCGCCGATTTGAACGCGCTGGGCATGACGCAGGCTCAGGTCGACGCAATGACGGACGTGGAGATCGCCGCGAGAATGTCTCGGCGTCCCGCCGCGTCGTTCCCTGCCGCGCTTGCCGTTGTCCGTGTCCAAGACGAGGGATATCGCAGCTACACCGGCGTTGGCTACGGAACCGGGCGATACACCATCGTCACCAATCGCGAACAGGAGAACGAGGCTGATCTTGGAACCCTCAACTCGCTTCCCATGGTCCGCGGCATCGCGATGGTGAACCGGTTGACTGCGCCGCCGAAAATCAACTCGGAAATGGGCCTTCGGGCCGCCGCGGCGGAACTGCACGCGGACATCCTGCTCCTCTACACCTTCGACACGGTCTTCCACACCGAAACCACGGTCCCCGCCCTGGGTGTCATCACGCTGGGGCTCTTCCCCAACGAGCGGGCGCGAGTGACCTCCACGGTCTCTGCCGCGTTCGTGGATGTACGCACCGGGTACATTTACGGCACCGCGGAGGCGACCAACACCACCTCGCGCATCACCAATGCGTGGAATACAAGTGATGCCGTGGACAAGACGCGGCGGCAGTGCGAGGCAGCCGCGTTCAACCAGTTGATTCCCCAGATCAAGGAAGTCTGGACGGGGATTGTCGGCCAGTACGCGCAGAGTGCCAACCCCTGAGCGATACCGTCAAGTGGGCATATACGGATTCCAACTAGATTCTGCATGTCAACTGATGAGCGAATGCGGCGTTCAGCACTCGCCTGTGAACTCCTGCGGCAGCGCAGAATCGCTTGGAACACGCGCTCTGCAGGCCGTGAGGCCTTTGAGTCATTAGCTCGGGGTGAAGCACGGCTTTGCGTGCGCCACCCCGAGAAAGCCAGCAATGACTGGCCCGCACGCCGGAGGCGTGCCAGTGGCGTGCGTCCCGGCACGTGTGCAAGCGCCTTGGCAGCATACTTCGGTTGTGTCGAGTTCATCCAAAGGACCAAACGCATCCACGCTCCCCACGTGCACCCCTCGCGGGGTGCGGGGTATCGCGGGATCGTGACCCGGCGTGGCGCACGCAAAGCCGTGCTTCACGCCGGGCTACTTCCGTCCAGGCCTTTCGGCCTGAAGAGAAAGGCTCCAAAGATCGAGCTGGCACCTACGTTGCCCACGCACGGATGCAGACAGCCAACAAGGCGAGAATCACGCAGGTCCAGCGATACGCAGGAAGTATGTGCGTTCCGTATCACATGTGTTCGACGGTGGGGATGCCCAGGACGGCCAGCCCATCCTCAAGCACGCGGCGGGTCATGTGGCAGAGCCGCAAGCGGCCATCGCGAACAGGCCCCTCGCTCTTGAGCGTCGGGCACTGGTCGTAGAAGGTGCTGAAGTAGCCCGCCAACTCGAAGAGGTACTGGCAGAGCCGGTGAGGTTCGAGCGCATCGGCGACCGACTTCACCACCGCCGGGTAGCGCAGCAGTGCAATCGTCAGGTTCTTCTCGGCCGAATCCTGCGCCCGGGGCGGCGTGGTACGCCATCCATCACCCACGCCCTGCTCCGCCGCCTTGCGGAAGATGTTGCGCGTCCGCACGAGCGCGTAGAGCAGGTAAGGCCCGGTGTTGCCCTCGAAGGCCAGCATGCGGTCGAAGCTGAAGACGTAGTCACGCACGCGATCGTTGGAAAGATCGGCGTACTTGAGCGCAGCCATGCCCAGGTTCTCACCTACCTGGCGGCACTGTGCATCGGTCCATTCGGGGTTGTTCTCGCGGACCTTGGGCACCGCGCGCGTGACTGTTTCTTCAAGCAGATCAGCGAGTTTCACGCTCTCGCCCGAGCGCGTCTTGAAGGGGCGGCCATCTTCACCCAGCACGCTGCCGAACGCGGCGTGTTCCATCACGGCATCGATGCCGGAGCTGGGGTTCTTGGCGTAGCCGGCCTTTTTGCTGGCACCGAAGACTTGCCGGAGGTGGAGGTTCTGGCGGGCATCGATCGAGTAGACGATGCGGTCGGCCTTGAACTTCTGCACGCGGCGACGGATCGCCGCGATGTCGGTGGTGGCGTAGAGATAGCCGCCATCGGTCTTGCGAACGAGGCACGGTTCCTTGATGCCGCCCAGTTCGGGGGCTTCGAGGCGGACGATGAGGGCTCCTTGATCGTGTTCAGCGATGCCGCGTGATTCGAGTTCGGCGACCATGGGGGCGAGGTCATCGGCGTAACTGGATTCACCCGCGCTGTGTTCATCGGTGACGTTGACGTGCAGTCGGGCGCATGCCGCGATGCAGACATCCATGGTGACCTTCTGGATGATCTTCCAGACGGCGAAGGTCTCGGGGTCCTTGGCCTGAAGCTTGATCAGGGTCGCGCGGGCGGCGAGGAACTTCTCCGTGGCTCCATCGACCTGAGCCTGGCATTCGGCCAGGGCCTTGGGGCCAAGGCCGTAGCGGTGGACGGCTTCGAGTCCGGCCAGATCGCGCTGGCACTCGAACTGGGCGGTGCGGTAGGCGGTGTCCAGATCATCAAGGGTGACCTTGGAAAGGTCGAGCGCACCGGACTTTGAGAGTTCGATGAGGCGTGCGGTGACCATGGCGATGGGAAGGCCCCAGTCGCCGACATGGTTCTGGCGGATGACCTTGTGGCCGAGCCGTTCGAAGGTGCGTGCGAGCGCATCGCCGATGATGGGGCTGCGCAGGTGGCCCACGTGCATCTGTTTGGCGAGGTTGACGCCCATGAGGTCGACGACGATGGTCTGGGGCGTGCTGGCTTTGGGGAGGCCAAGATCCGGCGTGTCCAAAGCGGCGGCGGAAGCCGAGAGGGCATCGCTGCGCAGGCGGATGTTGATGAACCCTGGCCCGGCGATCGAGGCTTCGGTGAGGGGCTCGCACAGGTCGGAGAGCTGGGCGGAAGCAATCAGTGCCTTGGCGACTTCGCGTGGTGGCTTGCCGACGCGCTTGGCGAGGGCCATGGCGGCGTTGCATTGGTAATCGCCGTGCTCGGGCTGGTTGCACGGCTTGATGAACGCATCGACATCTCCGGAAAGCTCCGGGAACGCGGCACGGATCGCCGTTTCAAAGCGGGAGGCCAGAAGGCTGAGAGGATCGGTAGCAGGGGTCGAACTCATGGAACCCCAATGATAGGAGGCAGTCCGGGGTGCCCTTTGGCGGGCCGTGCGGTGCTCCGCAGAACGAAGTTCGGCTGGGGAGTTCGGCGTCGCTTCAGTGGGGAGTGGCTTCTTTGGCTTTGGCGAGGAACTTGGTTTGCCAGCGGGTGTCGAGGGCGCGGATCCTCGCCGCGGCTTCCCAGCGTTCCGTCGCGTTCTCGGCTTCGTGCATGAGGTACATGGCTTCGCTCAGCGAGAGTCGGGCCGGGTCTGCCGATTCGAGCACAAGGCTGTCACCGATGGCGACAGCACCGGAGGAAAGCACACTGAAGTATGGGCCGCAGCGGCGACGTGCGAGGAAGGCCTTGACGAAGGACTTGTCATTCACGGCCATCGCCAGGGTGGAACAGGGGACGCGGGGGAAGGTCACCTGCACCCGGGCGGAGCCGATGGTGTAGATGTCGCCGATGCAGATGGCCTCATCATCGAGGCCATCGACGGTCAGATTCTCTCCGAACAGGCCGTAGGCAAGGTCAGTTCGACCAAGGGTCTTGTTCCAGTAGGCGTATTCCTGCATGCTGAAGGCGTACGCGGCCTGGGTGGGCCAGCCGTGGTGGCGGCGGTCGGCCTGTTCGTCGCCGGCGAATCCGCGCGTTTCGAGACGCACCGGGCCCGAGGTGGGCTGCTTGAAGATGCCGGTCCGTCCGGATGAACTGCCATCGGAGAGGGTGACCTCGCGGACCTTCGAGACGTTGATCGAAACGATTCGCATGGTCAAGCGTACGGGGTGCAGGTTGGAGGGGACAGTGGGGGCCGGTCGGGCTCGGGTGGGTGAGCAAGGTGGCCGGGCCGGGCGATGGGATTTCTTTGCGCTTGATGCAGGTCGCCGTGGGCGTGACACCCGTACGCTTCCTGACCTTTCTTCATGGAGTTGCATTCAATGGCCGACCCAACTTCGGATCGCACACGCTTGTCGGATTCTGCATCAGAGGCTGAGGATGGTGTGCTCGCGGCGAGAGTTTCGCGACGCAACTTCATGCAGTCGCTGGGCGTCAGTGCCGCGGCGGCGAGCGTGGCGGGGAGCGCCAAGGCGCTCGCGGCAGGTGGCAAGCCCCAGGAGCCGGGCGCTCTGCCCACGCTTGGACCCGGCGCGGTCGACATCACCCTGACAGTGAACGGCGCCAAGCACACCGTGAAGGTGGAGCCGTGCACGACGCTGCTTGAAACGCTCCGGTATCACATTGGTCTCACCGGGAGCAAGGAGATCTGCGACCGAGGCTCGTGCGGCGGATGCTCGGTGCTCATCGATGGCAAGCTCATGGTGAGCTGCATGATGCTCGCCGTGGACGCAGCGGGCAGTTCGATCACGACGGTCGAGGGGCTTGAGAAGAACGGTGCGCTCGATCCGCTGCAGGAAGCCTTTATCAGGCACGATGCCCTTCAGTGTGGATACTGCACGCCTGGGTTTGTGATTGCCAGCAAGTGGCTCTTGAACTCGAACCCGAATCCGACGCTGGCACAGATCAAGCATGCACTGGCGGGCAATATCTGCCGCTGCGGCACGTACACGAACATCTTCAACGCGGTGCTCGATGCAAGCGGTCAGGCTCCGCTGATGGATGCTTCGCTCTGACCGGCGATGTTCGCAGCACGACACACTTCTCCACCGATCCACGCAGATTTCACAGCAGGAACCGCTCATGAACACCAATACAGCTGCTGATCCCAAGCCGCTCAAGAACCGCCCGATGAATGCGGGTTGCTCGATGAACGACGATGCCGTCAGGCTCGACGGCGTCGCGAAGATCACTGGCAAGGCCAAGTATGGACGCGATGTCTATCCGGCCAACGGGCTCTTCATCGCATTTGTCCGATGCCCCTTCGGCTCGGCAACGCTGGAATCGAGCGATGCTGAGGGTGCCCGGAAGGTGCCCGGTGTTGTTGAGGTAGAGCTCAGCAAGAAGTCGGGCACGTACAACGGTGCGAATGTGGGGCATGTGGTGGCGGAATCGCCGCTGGCGCTGAGCCGCGGGCTGGCCGCGCTCAAGTGCAAGTGGAAGCGCAAGGGCGATCATCTGGCGACGGTGGAGCAGTATCTGGAGCGGCAGGCCGAGAAGGCTGAGGGCGACAAGGCCGCGGCCAAGGACGAACTGCCGATCGATGTCGCGGCGATGCTCAAGGAGGCTGGCGCGAACACGCTCGAAGCGGTGTATTCGACGGAGGTGCAGACGCACTCATCGCTCGAAACGCATGGTGCGAGCATCGACTACAAGGGTGACTCTGCGACCGTGTATGCGTCCACTCAGGGCACGTTCTCGGTGCGTGACGGGCTGGATGAAGCGCTGGGCCTGCCCAACAGCAAGTTTGAGGTGGTGTGCGAGTACGTCGGCGGCGGATTCGGCAGCAAACTCAACGGCGCTGGCAAGGAAGGTACGTTGGCGGCAAAGATCGCGGCCAAGTACAAGCGGCCGGCCTACCTGTTCGTGAACCGGGCCGAGGAGCATCTGGATACGGGCAATCGGCCCGGCAGCCGCACCAAGGTCTCAATTGCCTTCGACCCTGACGGGACGATCAAGGGCGGGTTCATCAAGACGATGGGGACGGTGGGTCCCAACAAGGGTGGCGGCGGCGTGAACATTCCCAGCCAGCGCTATCGCCTGGGAGCCGTTTCGACGGCGCATGAAGATGTGCCGCTGAATGCGGGCATGCCTCGTGCGTTCCGTGCGCCCGGGCATCCGCAGGGCGCGTTTGCCGAGGAGTTGATGATCGATGAGATCGCGGCTCGATGCGGGCTGGATCCGCTGGCGATGCGGATGAAGATGATCAAGTCCGACACGATCAAGGAAATGGCCGAGATGGGGGCCAAGCTGATCGGGTGGGACAAGCGCGTGAAGAATGGGTCGCAGACGGGGGCGATCCGCCGCGGCTTTGGCATGGGCGTGACCTCCTGGGGCCGCTTCCCTGCAGGTGTTGAAGCACAGGTGGTGATCAACCGGGATGGATCCGTCGAGGCCCGTACGGGTACACAGGACATCGGCACTGGCCAGCGGACGATGGTGGGCATCGTGACCAGCGATGGACTGGGTGTGCCGCTGGAAGCGGTCACGGTCCACATCGGGCGGTCTTCGCTGCCTGAAGGGCCCGGGTCGGGCGGCAGCGTGACGACGGTGAACTCGGCGCCGGCCTTCATGGCCGCGGCGGCCGAGGCCAAGACCAATCTGCTCGAGTTGGTTGCCCAGCGGCTCAAGGTCGAAGCGACCGAGCTTTCGATTCACAACGGCGAGATCTTGAAGGGCAAGGACAAGGCACTGGGCTGGAAGGATGCGTGTGCGCTGATTCCCGATGCGATCCGCGGCGTGGGTCGCAATTCGCAGAAGACGATCTCGCAGGACAAGACCACCGGCAGCAGCAATGGTGCCCAGTTCGTTGATCTTGAAGTCGATGTCGAGACGGGTGTCGTGAATGTGCGTCGCATCGTGGCGATTCAGGCGTGTGGCCGCGTGGTGAGCCGCAAGCTGGCGGAGAGTCAGGTGATCGGCGCGGTGATTCAGGGGTTGAGCTACGCCCTCTTTGAGGATCGCAAGCTCGATCGTCAGACGGGTGCGATGGTGAACCCGAATCTGGAGTGGTACAAGATTGCCGGGCCGCGTGATATGCCCCGGATTGAGCCGGTGATGTGGGCCAAGGACAAGGAGACGGCTGGGCCACGACCGCTGGGTGAGCCGCCGACGATCCCGACCTCGGGCGCGATTGCCTGTGCGGTTTTCAACGCGATCGGTTCGCCGGTTCGCAGTCTTCCCATCACGCCCGACAAGGTGCTCGCGGCGGTTGCAGCCAACGGAGGTGCGGCATGAATTCCTTTGCGATTGCACAGGCGGGTTCGTTTGAAGCCGCGGCGACCGCCGCGGCGGATCGCAAGTACAGCCTGCCGGTCCTCAAGGCCGGCGGCATCGATGTGCTCGACCACCTCAAGGAAGGGTTGATCTCGCCTGATGTGCTGATCAACGTCCGCAGGGTCAAGGGCGAGCAGGACATGATCCGGATCGCCGACAAGGGCCTGCGCCTTGAAGCGAATGCGACGCTTTCCGATCTGGCGGCATCGACGATCGTGCTGCGCGAGGCGCCGGTGCTGGCGCAGTCTGCAGCGAGTGCGGCGACGCCGGCGATCCGCAATGTGGCGAGCGCGGCGGGCAACCTCTTGCAGCGTCCTCGCTGCTGGTACTACCGCAACGATCAGTTCGCCTGCCTCAAGAAGGGCGGCTCGATGTGCTTTGC
>JBILUL010000012.1:0-56916 GCA_044371005.1 Phycisphaerales bacterium
TCGAATCGATGGTGGCCATCTCGATGGCCGTGGGACGCAAGCCCTCAGTCTGGCTCGAAGCCGCGGGACTCTGACGCACCGGGGGAGCAGCACAACCGCCCGCGGCACTTCCACGCGATCCGGACGGCAGCACCTCCTCTCGCGTCGTCCCTCGTTGGCTCGTACTATCGGAAGCACTCCGGGCCTGCCCCTCAGGCCCGAGCCCCCATCCGTCCCGAAGTCATCACCGCACGCCAGTGTCCGTTCAAGCCACGCCAACCCCTTCCGAGCCGCGCGAACCGGCACTGCTCTTCACGGCCTTCGAGCCCAGTGGCGATGACCACGCCTCTGCCGTGATCGCGGAGCTGCGCCGCCGGCACCCCGCGCTCACCATCTACGCCTGGGGCGGCCCCAAAATGCAGCGAGCGGGCGCCACCATCCAGGAACGCACCGGCGACGATGCCGTCATGGGCCTGCCCGGGATCGCCAAGGTTCTTGAGCACCTGCGCATCAATGCACGCATCGATGCATTCATGGCCGCGAACCACATCACGGTCCACATTCCGGTGGACTCGCCTTCGGCCAACACCTCCATCTGCGCGATCGCCAAGAAACGCGGCGCTCGCGTCGTGCACCTGGTCGCGCCGCAGATCTGGGCGTGGGGCCGCTGGCGCATCCACAAACTCCGCCGCCTCACCGACATGGTGCTGTGCATCCTGCCCTTCGAGGAGGAGTTCTTCCGCAAACGCTACGTTCCAGCACGATTCATCGGGCACTTCCTCTTCGACAAGCACCTGGACTTCGCGGCAATCGACCAGCGCAGCCAGCTCTTTGGCGAACCCGACGGCACACCCCGCATCGCCATGATGCCAGGCTCCCGCCCCGATGAACTCAAACGCCACTTCCCCATCCTGCTCGATGCCTTCCGAGCTTTGTGCGCCCGCTACCCCAACGCACAAGGCGTTGTTGCGGCGACAAGCGATCGCGTCGCTGGCATGCTCCGCGAAATGGCCATCCCGCTGGGCGGCTGGCCCGAGCGGTTGCGCATTGTCGTTCAGGATACAGATGCGGTGATTCGCTGGTGCGATGTCGCCCTTGTCAAGAGCGGCACCGTCACCATGCAGGTGGCCAAGCAGCGCCGCCCCATGGTGGTCTTCTACAAGAAGTCCAACCCACTTTTCTACCTGCTCGTACGGCTCATCCTCTCCACACGGATGTTCTCACTGCCCAACGTCCTGGCGCGTCGCCGCATCATCCCCGAGTTCATCCCGCACTACGGCGGCGCGGTGCCCATTGTGCAAGCCGTTGAACGTCTTCTCGACGATCCCGAGGCTGCCGAATCGCAGCGTCGTGATCTTGATGCGGTCTGCCGCGAGTTTGATGGGAAGAACGCCGCGGAGCTCGCGGCGGACTCCATCGAGGAATATGCCGGGCTCACCCGTCCCGAAACGGGATACAAGAGTCGTGTTCTGTAAGGGGTTCCTTCGGCACTGGTGATGGGGCCTTGGCTTCAGCCCGGCGGCGGGCCCTGCGTTGTGCCACGTGGTATTCTGACCCGGTTTTGACGCTTTGGGAGCCTCTGGGGGCACAAGGCCGACAATCGGGCGGGTTCTGCTCGCATCCTGGTGCTCTGGAATCCGTACCATACAGTTGAGATCGTCTGTCAACCCGCGGCGACCGCTCGGGGGTTCTCCCTGCATTGGCCCCGCTTTCACGTGCCTTTTGGAGTCTCACCGGACATGGCTGCCAGCAACCCCACGCTTCGCCGCGGCTTCACGCTGATTGAACTGCTTGTCGTCGTCAGCATCATCGGCGTCCTCGCGGCGATCGTCCTGGTCGCAGGTGGCCGCGTGCTGGCCGGCGGCAAGAAGACTGCCACGCAGGATGTCCTGCGGATGCTCGACACCGCATTGGAAGCGTACATCTCGTCCAAGGATGGGCTGCCTGCTTCGTCCATGTTCATCGCTACCGATGCCGCGGGTGCCACGCTTCGACTGGTTCCGCTGGCCGATGCGCGCAACGGTGAGCGGCTGCCCGACGCTGACCCTGCTCGCGCCAAGGTCCCCGGTTCAGAGATGATCAACAGCGGCGGCCTTTTCCTGCTTCAGGCCAATGAAGTGCCATCGGCCAAGTCGCACATCGAGGGCATTCCGCAGAAGTTCATCAAGTCGGTGAAGATTCTGGGCAATGCGTCCGCCGCGGGCGAGCGATTGATTCTCACGCCGGTCGATTCATGGGGCCGTCCGATCCGGTTCGTGATGCCCGGCTTCGATGGCATCGTGAAGGCGGATGCTTCGCAGGAGCCCGGCAGCGGCGCTTCGCTCGATGATGCTCGGTTCCCGCAGCGCAAGACTTCGCAGCAGTGGGCCGTCAGTTCGATTCGCCGCAATGGCAAGACAGGCTCAGGCCTGGCCGACAGCGATGGCGGCAAGTGCGTGGGCAAGCGTCCGTACTTCTATTCCTGCGGTGAAGATGGCGATCCCTCGACGATCGAGGACAACGTCTACACGACGATCCCGACGATCTCGAAGAACTGAGCCTGCTGAGCGGCGGAAACACTGAGGCGATGCACCACCGCGTGCGGGCCGAAGTCACCGCTGCTGTTGCCCGGTCCAACGCATGCTCGCCATCGGCCCGCTCCAACTTCGCACCAATCTGCTGCTGGCACCGATTGCGGGCTACTGCGATCTGGCGTTCCGCACGGTCTGCCGCGAGCTGGGTGGAGTGGGGCTGGCGTGTACCGATCTGCTCTCGCCGCAAGGACTGCTCCGGGGCACGGCGACCAGCCTGGATCTTGCCAAGACCAACGACTTCGACAAACCCGTGGGCATGCAGCTCTACGGCAGCGATCCGGAGATCATGGCCGAGGGTGCCCGCTGGGCTGTTGAACATGGCGCGACCGTCGTCGACATCAACATGGGCTGCCCGGTCGACAAGGTGACGAAGAAAGATGGCGGCAGTGCGCTCTTGACCGATCTTTCGCGTGCTGTGGGCATTGCCAAACGCGTGGTGGAGGAGCTTGCGCGGTGCACGATCTCCGGTGAGGAGTGGGTCCGCCGCGGCGGCGTTGCTCCCGCAGGCGGTGCACGCGTGCAGATTCCGCTGACCTGCAAGATGCGACTGTGCTGGCACACCAGCGACTACGAAGCGGGCCAGGCCTGTTCGCCGCATCTGGCCCGCATGCTGGCCGATGTGGGTGTGGTGGCGGTGACGGTGCACGGGCGCACAACGGAGATGAAGTTCCAGGGTGTCGTGCAGCACGAGGGCATCGCGCGAGTGGTGGAGTCGGTGAATGGCCGCATTCCTGTGATTGGCAATGGTGATGTGCGTGAACCCCTTGATGCGGTGAACATGATCCGCCGGACCGGGTGTGCGGGTGTGATGATCGGCCGCGGGGCGTTGAGTACGCCTTGGATCTTCAACCAATGCTGGCACTTCATGCAGACGGGGGAGCAGCTCGCTCCGCCTGATGAAGCCGCGCAGCTGGCGATCATCCGTCGCTACTTCGGGCTCATGCGTCAGTATCGCGACGATCGCTACGCGCTCTTCCAGATCAATCGGCGTGTGAGCTGGTTCGCGCGGCATCTCCAGCGCACGCTCCCCAACGGAAAGCTTGAGAGCGTGAAGCCTTTCAAGGAGGCGATTCGGGTGTCGCGAACGGCTGAGGCGGTGTTGGAGGCGCTGGCAGCCTTTGAAGCGGGCGAGCTTCGCGGCGGCATTGAAGCCGCTGATGCAGCCAACGCTTCACTTCCGCACTCCGAATGACGTTGCCTTGACTGCTCCAGCACGCCTTGAACTCTTGATTCGCAGACGATTCGAGTGAACGACTGTCACCGAAGTCCATGTCGGTTCCACGGTCGAGCATTCTTGAACGACTTCCATGGATCGTGTCAAGTGAAGGTCCAACGCTTGCCGTCTGTGAGTCGCTCGTCAGCCCCGGCTCGAGTGGGTCGATGACGGTGGGCTCAGTAGTTTCCGCCTTCGTGGTACCTGTGGCCGATCACCCGTAATTCCTGAGAGAATCGTTGGTGCCAAGTACGCCACCGAGGAGCGGAGCCTCCTGCAACCCTCCTTCCTTCCTTCCCCTCCCCCCCCCTCCCCCCTCCGGACAAGCTCATCCCGATGCAAGATTCGGCGGGGCCAGGTCGCTCGAGATCTCAAGAAAAGGGCTGCCACATTCGGTGCGGATGTCGTGATTGTCTAGGATCTGGGGAGCCAACGTCGCGCCGCTTCTGCACGGGTTGGTCGCGCCTTGAACGGAACTTGTGCATGAATCGCCAGCACTGGCATTCGTGATCGATGACACACGATGAAAGGGAGTCTACTGATGCGGTACTTGAATCCGATGTTCTTCGCAGTCGCGGCAAGCGTTTGTTTGTTGGTCGGGTGCGGCAAGACGGTTGAAGTGACAAAGACTTCGACTGGGTCATTCACGCCCACCAAGGCCGCTGAAATCGAGATTCTGCGTACCAAGCCGGATCGCAAGTACAAGGAACTCGCCACGGTCACCACCAACGGTCACAGTCCGAGCTCCGAAGCCAAGATGCACAAGTCACTTCGCGAGAAGACGGCACCGCTGGGTGCAAACGCCGTCATCCTGATTGATTCAGGTGTGAGCCCGAACGGAGAACTGTGGTCCCGCGGCGTTGCAATTCGCTGGGAGTAAGGCGTCACGCAACAAGGCTGGGGCCGTACACGCGGCCCGATCGAGGTACCTGGAGTCACAACGTGATCCGGTCGCTGGGGCTGCGCCGTGTCGTTTCGGAGATGTCGTGGCACTTCGGCGTGAACTGGCCGACTACTGGCATGTTCCTGAAACACTGCGCCAGCATCGCATCAGGGGTGAGGCCTCTCCAACGCCGAGGGTTTGCCTGTTCCCAATTGTGAGAATCCGCCCCGTGGTACCGGTTACACCGCTGGCCTTTGCAGATCCCGCTGCGGTACGATTCCAGTCCTATGACATCTGCACCTCGTGACGTGTTTGCCGACGCTCTCAAGCGTCTTGACCTTGCCGCCCAGTACGCCAAGGTTGATCCCGAAACCCTGCTGCGCCTCCGTCAGCCCAAGCAGTTCCTGGAAGTGTCGATCCCCGTCCGCATGGATAACGGCGCTCTGCGGATCTTCACTGGCTACCGGTGCAAGTACGACGACACCCGTGGCCCCGCCAAGGGCGGCATCCGATTCCATCAGGATGTCACCATCAGCGAGGTCAAGGCACTGGCCTTCTGGATGACCTTCAAGTGCGCGGTCGCAGGCCTTCCCTTCGGCGGCGGCAAGGGCGGCGTCATCGTCAACCCGCGCGAACTTTCGATGGCGGAACTCGAGCGATTGAGCCGCGGGTATATCCGCGCCATTGCGTGGGCCATCGGCACCGATGTCGATGTCCCCGCACCCGATGTCAACACCAACGGCCTCATCATGGCGTGGATGGCCGATGAATACAGCAACGTCGTCGGTCGCCGCGAACCGGGTGTGATCACTGGCAAGCCCGTCGCGATGGGCGGCTCGCTGGGCCGCGATGATGCCACCGCACGAGGCGGATTCTTCATCCTCAAGGAGCTGGAAACCAAGGTTGGCTGGGACAACAAGAAGCAGCCCCGCCGCATCGCCGTCCAGGGCTTCGGCAACGCCGGCGAGCACTTCGCACGTCTCGCTCACGCCGATGGATACCAGGTCGTCGCCGTCAGCGATTCCAACGGCGCGGTCTACAACCCCGCCGGGCTCGACATCAGCGAGATGATCAAGGCCGAGCACAAGCCCGGCTTCGTGCCCGATGCCGCGGTCTGTGGTGTGGGCACCAAGCGCATCACCAACGATCAGCTCCTTGAACTCGAAGTCGACATGCTCGTCCCCGCGGCGGTCGAGAACGTCATCACCGAGGAGAACGCCCCGCGCATCAAGGCGCAGGTCATCCTCGAACTGGCCAACGGTCCGCTCACCGTTGGTGCTGATGCGATCCTCGAGAAGCGCGGCATCATGGTGATTCCCGACATCCTCGCCAACTCCGGCGGCGTCACCGTCAGCTACTTCGAATGGGCCCAGAACAAGATGGGCTTCTACTGGACCGCTGAGGAAGTCCGTGATCGCCTGGCTCTCTACATGCGACGCGAGTTCAGTGCGACCTTCGAACTCGCCCGCCGCAACAACATCGGCATGCGCATCGGCGCGTACGCCCACGCCCTCGAACGGCTGGCGCCGGCGCTTGAGAGCACCGGGACGCAGAAGCGCTACGCCAAGGAATGAGCGGAGATCCCGGCCCGTCCATTGCTTGAATGCCTGGGCAGTACAACACGTACCACCCCCGCGACGCTCGTCGCGGGGGTGTTTGGTTTTAGTCGCGATGCTGGTGTTGCCCGGATGACGGATCGGGGGCGAGCACGGGAGGGTGCTCGTTCTGGACCGATGTGGCGGCTGGCGACAGAGTGGGCTGCTCCGGAAGCGGCCCGCAATGGCCGGACTGGACAATATGAAGCCAAGTGGTATACTAAACCAGATGGTTTCAGATAACGCTCCCGTGCTTGATCATGTCTTTCACGCCTTGGCGCATCCTGCTCGCCGGGAGATCGTGCGTCAGTTGTCCCGTGGTGAGCGGTCGCTGAGCGAACTGGCGGCACCGCTGGAAATGACCTTTCCCGCGGCGACCAAGCATGTGCGGGTGCTTGAAGCGGCCAAGCTGGTGACTCGCCGCGTGGTTGGGCGCGAGCATCGGTGCAGCCTGAGCGCCCAGCCTCTCAAGGATGCGATGCTCTGGACCCAGCAGTTCCGCAGGAACTGGGAGGCGAGATTCGCGGCCCTTGACTCGATTCTCGAAGAAATGAAGGCAGATGAATCGAACGCGAAGCTGCCATCGCGATCCCGCCGCCGCTGAGCGTGTCACCGGCCGCCACTTTCGTGTCCGTCCCAGGAATCCGCCATGAGCCCCAACGGTCTTCAGATCACCACGCCATCCGATACCACGATCGTCCTGACCCGTACGTTCAATGCCCCGCGGCGGATGGTGTGGGAGGCAATGTTCACGGCCGAGAAGATGCTCCGCTGGATGCTGCCTCCTCCGGGCTGGACCATTTCCATCTGTGAGTGCGACCCGCGCCTGGCCGGTGCCCTGCGGCTGGTGTGGAAGGGCCCGGATGGACAGCAGTCAATGGCCCTGTACGGAGTCTTCAGCGAGGCGGTGGTGCCTGAACGCATGGTGCATACCGAGATGATGGTGCTTGGAAGCGGCGACCCGATCGGCGCTCAGTTAGAGACCCATGAGTTTGCCGAGATGAACGGCATCACGTCGATGCGCATCACGCAGGTCTTTGCGTCAAAGACGGCACGCGATGAGGCGTTGACGTCGGGCATGGAGTGCATCGAGCTTGGCTATCTGAAGCTCGATGCTTTGCTCGCTCAGCAACCCTGAGGCCGCCAGTCTTCTCGAGGCGTGCGTGCTGGTCAGCACAGAGGCTATGTGGTTCACGCTGCGACGCGAGAGTTGCGGTCGCATTCGAGCGAGAATGCTGGTTCACGACTGATCGAATGGGCATCTCGAATCGAGCGTGACGCAGAACCGCACAAGGCTCGTGGTGTCGCTACAATCGTCGTGCATGGACGCACCAGCCTCATCCACCGTTTTTGTGACCGGAGCGACGGGTTACATCGGGGGGCGGTTGGCTCCACGGCTCGTCGAGCGCGGCTATCGGGTTCGATGTCTGGCCCGAAGCGCAGCGAAACTGCGAGCACGTCCATGGGCAAGTCACCAAGGGGTCGAGATCGTCGAGGGTGATGCCGCTGATCTGGAACGTCTCACGACGTCCATGACAGGGTGCTCCGCGGCGTACTACCTCGTGCATTCGATGGATGCCGCGGGGCCAGAGTATCGCAAACGCGATCTGATGCTCGCCGAGACATTCGGCCGTGCTGCGTCGATGGCTGGCGTGCCGCGGATCATTTATCTGGGCGGCCTGGGCGAGACAGGAGAGGGCCTCAGCGAGCACTTGTCGTCGAGACGAGAGGTGGAGGTGGCATTGGGGCGTGCGGGCGTCCCCGTCACAGTGCTGAGGGCTGCGATGATCATCGGGTCGGGGTCGGCTTCATTTGAGATTCTCCGGTACTTGGTGGAGCGGCTGCCGATCATGATCACGCCGCGGTGGGTGAGTACCGAATCTCAGCCGATTGCCGTGCGAGATGTGTTGTCCTACCTGATCGCGGCATTGGAGACACCCGCGACGATCGGCAAGACGCTTGATATCGGCGGCCCCCAGGTGTGGTCGTACGCACAGGTGATGCGAGAGATGGCATCGGCGTTGCGACTGCGGCGGCGGCTTGTCATTCCTGTACCCATTCTGACGCCGCGGCTCAGTTCGTTGTGGATCCATCTGGTCACTCCACTTCATGCGAGCATCGCTCGTCCGCTCGCCGAGGGGCTCAAGAACCGTGTCGTCTGCCGTAGTGATGAGGCGCAGCGGCTCATGCCACACCAGTGCCTGACGATTCGAGAGGCGATGGACGCGGCACTTGTCAAGGTTCAGACCGGGGATGTCGAAACGGCCTGGTCGGATGCGGGCGTGATGCCCGGTGACCCATCGTGGGCGGGCGGCACGGAGTTTGTCGATCGGCGCGAGGTGGTGAGTCCGAGTGCCCCAGGTGCGGTGTGGTCTGCGGTCTCGGCGCTTGGGGGTGACCGTGGCTACTACGCGGTCGACTGGCTTTGGCGACTTCGTGGAATGATGGATCGACTCACCGGCGGTCCGGGGCTTCGGCGAGGGCGTCGGAGTTCTGGCGAGCTGCGGCTGGGCGATGCGCTCGACTTCTGGCGGGTAACTGCAATCAAGCCGCTTCAGCTTCTTGAGCTGACTGCCGAGATGAAGCTCCCGGGAGCTGCCACGCTCACGTTTGACGTTGAACCCATGCCTGCACCACAGACTGGCACGCGCTTGGTCATGACGGCACGGTTCCGTCCGCGCGGGTTGCTGGGGATTGCATACTGGTACGCAGTGCTTCCGCTGCACGGGATTGTGTTTCGAGGAATGCTCTCTGGGCTGGTGCGGGCGGCAGGCTCGCCGGCGAGAGGTTCGGAGTGATTGCAACGAACGCCTGTCGCCAAGCGCCGGGTGCGTCGGACATGCTTTGCTGGCTATGCGAGATCGGCGGCGATCGCCCCGAGGATGAGTGCTGCAGGATCGCGCCACGCCGCGGCGTTCATCAACGAGGTCACATCGCCACGCGAGCCGGGCAACCCGTTTTCGGACTCGCATCGAGCCAGATTCGATCGGCATTGACCCGCACGCATGCCCGGAGGGTCGTGCCGCAGTGCGTTCGATCGCTTACACTCTGCGTTCATGCATCCTGCCTCGATTGGCCCATATCGGATTGAACGTGAACTCGGCCGCGGCGGCATGGGCGAAGTCTACCTCGCGCGCGATTCGCGGCTCGACCGCCCTGTTGCCATCAAGGCCTTGCCCGCACACCTTGCCCAGGATCATGATCGCCTTGCACGTTTCCAGCGCGAGGCCAAGGTTCTGGCCTCGCTCAGTCATCCGGGGATCGGTGCCATCTATGGGTTGGAAGAATCACAGGGGAATCAGTACCTGATCCTCGAGTTTGTCGAGGGCGAAACGCTCGCCGACAGGCTGACCCGAGGCCCTATCCCCGTCGATGAAGCTCTGGCCATGGCCCGGCAGATGGCCGAAGCACTCGAACTGGCGCACGAGAAGGGGGTCATCCATCGCGACCTCAAGCCCAGCAATGTCATGGTGACTGCCGAGGGCGTTGTCAAGGTGCTGGACTTTGGTCTGGCCCGTACGGCCGAGGCGCATGCCTCGACGATGCATGCCGCCAACGCGCCCGATTCGCCGACGATCACGTCCCCGATGCCGGTCCATTCGCCGACGATTCCTGGAGTCATCATGGGCACAGCGGGGTACATGAGCCCCGAGCAGGCCCGCGGCAAGGCCGTCGACAAACGCTCCGACATCTTTTCCTTCGGCTGCGTGCTCTACGAGATGCTCACGGGCATCATGCCCTTCCGGGGCGAGACCGTCGCCGATGCGATCGGCGCAACGCTGCACAAGGATTCAGATCTGAGTCTTCTGCCAGCCGCGACGCCGCCGACGATTCGTCTGCTGCTCACGCAGTGTCTCACGAAGGACCGGAGCAACCGACTGCGTGATATCGGTGATGCCCGGCTGGCACTGACGCATGCGCTCAGTGATCCGACCGGGGCCACGCTGGGGAGGAGTGGGGCAGAGCCGATGCCACAGCGTCGTGGGGTGCATCCCGCCGCGATGGTGGCACTTGCTGCGGTGGCGGTTGTTGGAGGCACCTTCCCGCTCTGGTCGGCGCGTGTTGGCATCGGTGGTGCCGCGGCGGTGTCGCCCAAGCCCGTGGTGCGGTTCACCATCGAGCCGCCGACGGGGTACACGTTACCGCCGTTTGTCCACAACGGCACAGGCATCGCCATCAGCCCTGCTGGCGATCGCTTCGTGTTCGTGGCCGAGGCGGACAACAAGCCGTTTCTGTGCATGCGCGATGTCGCGAGCGCTCAGTCGCGAGTGCTGCCCGGCACCGATGGAGCGTCGAGTCCGTTCTTCTCCCCCGATGGCGCATGGCTGGGGTTCATGTCGAAATCTCGATTGATGAAGATGCCCGCCGATGGCGGCCCCGCGCTGACGATCTGCGAACTTGCCTACGGCGCCTCATTCGCATGGCTCGAAGATGGCACGATCGTCTGGGGCAGCGGCGTTTCCGGGCTCTGGCGCGTCAACGCCAATGGCGGCAAGCCGGATCAGCTTGCCAAGGCCGGTCCCGGCACCCCTTCGCTTGATGGTGGGCTGGCCGTTGGTGGAATGAACGTCCCGCTCGCCGTGCCGGGCGCGAACTACATCCTCTCGGACTCGTGGAGCGGCTTTTCCACCGAAGACTACAACCTCATCGCGGTCTCACTGAATGACGGAAGCTCGCGACTGGTGCTGAGGGCGGTCGCCGAGCCGCGGTTCATCACGCCGACTCGACTGCTCTTCACACGCGGCACGACGGTGATGACGGTGGCCTTCGACCCATCACGCGGCGTCACGGTGGGTGAACCAACCGTCGCGGTCGAGAAAGTCCGCACCGACCAGTGGATGGATTCAGCGTACATCGGTGCCTCCACGAGCGGCTCATTCGCGTACGCGCCTGGCGGCCGATTCGGCGCAGATCGAAGGCTCGTGCGCGTTGATGAGTCGGGCAAGTCCACGCCAATCCTGGATGGGACCGACACCTACAACATGGTCCCGGTGGTCTCGGCCGATGGACGCAAGGCCCTGCTCACGACGCTTCGCAGCAAAGTCGAACTCTGGGTGCTCGATCTTGAACGGCGATCGCTGTCGCTTGTGAACTCCAGGACGGAGACGTTCCGACCCTGCTGGGTGGATGGCGGCAACTCGATTGTGGCGGGACAGGTCGATGCCACAGGTGGATACAACATGGCGAAGTGGCCCGTCGGTGGCGGCGAGCCCATCGTGCTCCCTGGCACCTCCGGCAGGATGGACAACCCATTGCAGGAACTCCCGGACGGCTCTGCTGTCCTGGTTCAGAGCAACAGCTTCGATGCCATGAGCCAGCCGAATCTTGTGCTGTACAACTACGCGGCGGGTTCGTTCTCGCCGGTACGCGATAGCCCTGCATACGAAGGCGACGGGAGCATCGCACCCGATGGGAATTGGATCGCGTACGTCTCGGATGAGTCGGGACGCGCTCAGGTGTATGTGGGGCCGCTGGGTGCGAAGGGACCCAACGTGCAGGTTTCATCGATCGGTGGGAACTCGCCGCGATTCTCGCGCGATGGCAAGCGCCTTTTCTTTCGAGATTCCCAGGACGTGTTGATGGCCGTCACTGTTGAGTTCAGTGGCACCGAGCCCCGGATTTCGATGCCCAGCAAGGTGTTCGACGTCAAGACTTCCGGCCCGTTTGCCACGATTGGTTGGGCCGGCTACGAGCCTCTGCCTGAGGGTGGTTTCCTGATGGTCGAGCGTGCCGCGTGGGAGAAAGAGCCGCCCGTGATCCACGTGGTCCTCAACTGGGCCCTGGAGCTGACGGCTGGAGCAAAGTGAGGCGCGGTGTGGGGTGGTGCCGCTGCGAAGTCGTAGTTCACTTTGCGCTGTGAGGCTTGACCTCTTCCGGCAGCTTCTTGCGCCACTCCGAGGCTTTCTGATCGTGCCCCTTTCCAGATTCGGCCGAGTTCCATTGGTCGTAGATGTCCGCCAGTGCTTTGGTGCGGTCGATGGTCTACGGGTTGGCTTCGTCTGGAGCAGCCTGTGGGGACCGATGAGTGCGACGGCTCCCTCACACACTGTCGCCGCGAGCATCGGGTCGCTGTCGCGAGCCTTTGCAGAGTCGGGAGCGGAACCGGTTCCGATGAGGGCCTCGTTGCGCTTGGTCTGTTCGTTACAGCCTACACCAGTACTGGATTAGCTCACTGGGTCCTTGTAGATGCGCTGGGCCTCAATGGCGATGGAGTTGAGCGACAGGAATGAGCGAAAATCTCGCAACGACGCGGCGGCGCTTGCCTGGGCGGTGTGCTGACGTTGACGCGTACCCTCGCTCTGACCAGGGGGATGTTGGATGGATCCACATCGACGCGTGAGATCCGGACTGAAGTGGTTTCGACTCGCACCACGGTGCGAGCAAGGGAGGCATCATGCGAGGATCCGAGCATTCGTTCAATCTGACGCGCCGCACGCTCATGGCTGCGTCGACGTTGTGTCTGGCCCGCACCGCACTGGGCCAGGGGCAGGTTGAACCTCCCAAAGACCGCATCAGCAACGGGCGGCCGCGGCCGCCGATCCCTGCCGCGAAGCCCTCCGACAAGGGGCCAGCACTCGACAAGGATCTGGTCTTCGAGTTCGTCCACTTTGCCCATACCAATCTGGAAGTGGTGAAGGACATGCTGGTCGATACGCCCGCGCTAGTCAATGCCGCGTGGGATTGGGGTGGGGGTGACTGGGAAACCGCGCTCGGTGCCGCGGGTCACATCGGTCGACGCGATATCGCCGAGCACCTGATTGCTGCCGGTGCCCGGCTCGAACTGCCGGCCGCATGCATGCTGGGCGAACTGGAGTTCGTCAAGGCGGCCCTGACGGCGTTCCCCGCTGCAGCACGCACAGCTGGCCCTCACGGCATTCCGCTCATTGCCCATGCGAAGCGCGGGGGAGCAGAGGCGGCTGCGGTCGTTGAGTACCTCGAAGGGCTCTCGTCGCCACCCAAGGACGGCACGCCGTAAATGTCGATGTCGCGGATGTTTGTTCGTGACTTCGCCAATTCGGACTTGAGTTTGAATGCAGCTCATGTCACTGAGCATCGATCGCGGGACCGATTCAAGCCCCGCCTTCACGCCCGTCCAACGCGTGTCCTTCTGAGGAAGCGATGGTGGCAACTCGGGCAAGTGCGGCCAGCCTGAGTCTGCAACGGCGTGTGGACATGAACTTGGGACTACCGGGGTCAGGTGCGGTCGTCTCGCGCCTTTGCCAAAGCGGCTTTCAGTGCCTTCACCCGCGTTTGCTGGCGACGAATCACGAGGGGAGCCTGTTGGGGTGTGAACCGCCGGTGATGCTGCGGAGTGGGGGGACTCCGTGAGGGGCGGATCGGCGAAGACCGGACTTGTTCATGCTGGCGCTCCAACTCCAGAATGGCCACTTGGCGCACACAAGCCCGCGAGTTGTCCGTGTCAGCAACTGTGCCTTGGAAAGGACGAGAGCTCCGCAAGCGAACTCTCATTGGGGGCCCTGGGTCTTGTCGCCTTGATTCAGGAACTGACGACCTTCACGGGGTGATACTCCAGTGCGCAGCTGGCGAAAGCCCGACACACTGCGGTCGCGTCCGACAGGAACGAACGAGCTTCGGCGCTGGCGCCGAAGGCACGGGATCAGTCCCGCGCATCTCGTTTGAGTTTGTTTCTCACGCTCGGGCGGATCATCAGGTGGAAGAAACTCGCTTCTCCGGCGCAGCGGCCCAACTCGCGGCAGAGGAAGAAGGGCACGAGCGATCCGAAGAAGACCAGATTTCGGGCAAGGACTACGGTCAGGCCGCGGTCGGCCAGTTCGCGCACTGCGTCAGCAGCGCTGTGCCCGTGGATCAAATGCTTGATGATCTCCTCGGCAATGTGGAATGCGCCCATGAGCAGCGTGAACAGCACAGCCTTGGCCGTCGCGGTGATGATCACCGGCCGACCGTGCAGCCATGTGCCAACGTGCAGAAGATCACCCAGCATGATCACCTTCGACAGAATCAGCGCGTTGACAAGCGCCGCGCCGAACATGAAGTAGCTGACATGGAACTCCTCCAGCAACAGCGTGGTGTAGGTTGCCATCGCGCAGAGCAGAAATGCGAAATAGCCGAAGATCCCCAGCATCTCCTTCAATTCGTGGCTCACCTTCTGCTTGAACGTCGCTGATGCCGAATGATCTTCTGCCACCGTTGCGCTCCTTCGTTCGTGCTTCAGGGCTCCTGCAAACTGTTCCTGAGCGCATTCCACAGCCGACCGTCAGGTGTCCCTTTACTTGGAGATGTCTTCGACGACGGCACGATTGTTGAGCGGCTGCACCGGCCGATTGTTGCCCGAATACAGCGAGGTGAAGGCCTGGATCTGGGCAGGCGACATCTCGATGGGCGTTGAGAGAACGGTCCAGCTGACGCGCTCGCTGCAAGGAGGGGTGGTGAGCGAACCGCCGTAGCGGAATGAGGTGTGGGCTGCGGGGAGGATGTCCGCCGCGTTCACTGTCCCTGCGGCCTTGCTGGCTGGGCCGGCAGTAGCGGGCAGCTGCGAGAAGACGGGCGCCAAGGCGGCATTCTCACGCCCCGGCGTGATGAGGAGTCCGACCACGGCGAGCATGCCGTCAGTCGACTTGTGGACCAGATGCAACTCTGCCGGGTATGGCTTGCCGTTCACGCGGTGTTCGCTTGGAGCGTGGAAGTGGAACTGCACGAGTTCAAAGCGGGTGCCATCGACGGTGACATTACTGCCCGCGTCGTAGTTGACCTGAATGGTGTGCCCATTGTTGATGATGCTGATGGCACTTGCGCGGTAGTCGAACACAGGATTATCCAGGTCCCGCGGCTCGGGGCGGACGATGTCGATGGGCGACTGGCATGCTCCACTGGCGCACAGGGCGTATTCGGGACTGAGGGTTGACCAGTTGGCAGGGCCAACTTCCCCGGCGTAGCCCCAATGTGCCTTCGCGTGGGCGGTGTCGTGGGCCGCTGACGGTGCAGATCCGGCGTGGCGTTGCTGGCAGCCAGTGAGTGCAAGGGCGAAGATGGGGGCAAGAGCGAACGCGGCAAGATGCGAGGCGTGCTGGAACTTCAAGGTCTACTCCTTGGTGCATGAGGAAGCGGCTGGTCGCGGCGATGGTGCCCAGCCGCGGCGAGTTTAGCGCGATGCGAGTTGAATTTCCGGCAGACTGAAGCTTCCAGACCTTCATCTCCTCTAATGATTGCGACGAAAGCGGCAATCGCGAATCAGGGCGGGGGAGTGAGCTTGGGGCTGCCCACGGCGATGTGGAATGGCCACTGCTGCACCATCAAGCCTGCGCCAGCGATTACGACGTCGCTCGCGAGTGGGTTTTCATCGTGATCGCAGCGGTGCCATGCCAAGGCCATCCTCCGATCATTGTGAGCGGCTGCCAACTTGACGCGATCGCGTACTCGCCATCATCGACGCAGACTAGAGAAACGTGCAACTCATCAGTGAGCCGCACCTTCGCACGCATGCGAGCGCTCCGTGGTGCCGGTGCGTCAATTCGGTCGACGGAGGACCGATGGAAGTGTGCATCGAGAACGTCCGGACCTCGAAGAGTAATTCGACTCTTGCTCTGGTGCGCGTGCCGGATATGGTCGCGATGTACTTTGAGATACTCGCGATCAGTGACGACCAGAAATGCGCTGATTCTCGCGTTCGCGGGCGAGGGGTTTCACGGGCTTGACCGCGAAGGGCATACGACGTTCTGCAATCCTGCCGCGGTGGCGATGATGGGCTGGACCGCCCAGGAGATGCTGGGAAGACCGTAGATCAACAACGGATCGAGTCCTTTCGTACCTGGGCGGTGCAGTTCAAGTACTCGCGCCGCCATGTCATCCATCCCCAGATGTTCGAATCGCTCCGGGGGTGAGGGTGTCCACCCCTCGTGGGCAATAGCAGGTGCACGGGGTCGACCGGTTGAACTTGCCAATGGATCGCGAGGGCCAAGCACCGACTTCTGCAGCCCAATGTCGGTCGTTGGTTGGCCTTTGGAGGCCCGGGCGGGTCCCGTGCCGGCTTCGCCCCGTACACTTTCCGCTCATGCACCCTGCTTCGATTGGCCCATTCAAGATTGAACGTGAACTCGGCCGCGGCGGCATGGGCGTGGTGTACCTCGCCACCGACACGCGGCTTGATCGGCCGGTTGCTATCAAGGCACTCCCCGCCGATCTCGCGGCAGACCCCGATCGCCTCGCCCGCTTCCAGCGCGAAGCCAAAGTGCTCGCCGCACTCAATAACCCCAACGTCGGCGGCATTCACGGGCTCGAACTCACCGATGGTCAGCAGTACCTCGTCCTTGAGTACATCGAAGGCCAGACGCTCGCTGATCGTCTGGCCGAAGGCCCCATCTCGGTCGCAGAGTCGCTCATGCTCGCTCGGCAGATCGCCCAGGCCCTTGAAGCCGCGCACGAAAAGGGCATCGTCCACCGCGACCTCAAGCCCGGCAACGTGATGGTGACGCCCGATGGTGTGGCCAAGGTGCTGGATTTCGGCCTCGCTCGCGCGCCCGACAATTCACTCTCTTCGTCGGCCATCGCGGTGAGTGCCGACTCGCCGACACTCGTCTCGCCGGCGAGGTTTGCGCACAGCCCGACGATTCAGGGCGTCATCATGGGCACCGCCGGGTACATGTCGCCCGAGCAGGCACGCGGCAAACCCGTCGACAAGCGTTCGGACATTTTCTCGTTCGGCAGCGTGCTCTACGAAATGCTCACGGGCACCGTTCCATTTCGAGGCGAAACCGTCGCCGATGCGATCGGTGCAACGCTGCACAAGGAGTCAGACCTCAGCCTGCTCCCGGTGCAGACGCCGCGGCGTGTGCGAGAGTTGCTGACCAACTGCCTCGCGAAGGAACGCAAGAACCGCCTGAATGACATCGGTGATGCACGGCTGGAACTCGATCGTGCCATCAATGGTCAGGAATGGAATCTGGTAGCTGAGTCAGCGGCTGTCACGACTGGAACTCGGGCCAGGTCGATTGCCGCGGCATGTGTGATCGCGATGCTCGCCGGTGCCACAGGGTGGATCCTGGCAAGCCGCGTGGCAGGACCAGCAATTCCTGCTTCGGCGCAGACATTCCATGTGTCGACCACCATTCAGAGCAAGCCGGCCTTCAGCACGTTGGTGGACATTTCCCCGGATTCGAAGGTCCTGGTGTATATCGCATCGCCCGAGTTGGAACCCGACAGCACGAAGCCCGAGGGCGTGCTGGTGATACGGCGCCTCGACCGCAGCGAGACGATTGTGGTGGATGGGACCGAGGGGGCGAGGAATGCCGCGTTGTCGCCGGACGGACGCTGGGTGGCCTTCTCCTGCGCCAAGGACCGTGCTTCGACCAAGTTCAGCCTCAAGAAGGTGGCGATCGAGGGAGGGCGTCCCGCGGGCAAACCGGAGTTCATCAGCGATCTCCCGCAGGGAACGCGTTTTTCGCTGGGGTGGGCTTCAGATCGTGAACTCGTGTTCTCGAGTGAGGCGGAAACAGCCATCTATGCGATGGCGACTTCCGGCAGCGAACCGCGGCTCATCCTCCGCGAGGACCTCAAAGGGAGTCTCGGGGGGTGGGATGCATTGGTTCCGTTGGTCGCGGGGCAGTCCGTGCTTGCCACGCATTACGCCATCGTGAACGACAAGGTCAAGATCTACACCGAAGCGATCGAACTCGCCTCAGGGAAGCGGACGATGGTGCTCCCTGACGCGGGCCTCGCCCGACTCGTTCGTGACCCGGTGCACGGTGGATCGCTGATCGTGGCGATCAAGGGCGATCAGACCAGCGTTGTTGCGGTGCCCTTTGATCCGGCCACGCTGCGCACGATCGGCGAACCGGTGCGGGTGTGGAGTGGTGATCCCGTCAGTCAGTTCGGACTCTCAACGGGCGGTACGCTCGCGCTCTCAACGCGTCCCAGTGATGTTTCAGATCGGCGTCTGGCATGGCTCGACGATCAGGGGCAGCCGCAGCCCATTCCAGGTGCTGCGCGTGCCTTCTCGGAGATTGTCGTTTCTCCCGATGGCGGACGAGTGCTGGCCAATCTCGAGATGAGCACTCCAGGTGTACTGAGTTCCGAACTCTGGATGTACGACCTGACACGCCGAACATCTGCGCGTACCCCGATCCAGGGCTTCGCCCTGGGCTTCGTGTGGAGCCGCGATGGACAGCGGTTCACGCATGGCTCGTTCCTGAATGACGAGTTTTCGATCGTGGAACGATCGGTCAACGGACAGGGTGAACCAGTCAAGGTTTTCACTTCGCCGGCATCGCAACAAATGATGCTGCAACCTTCGGCCTGGTCGCCGGATGGAAACGTCCTTGCGATGGTCCAGATGGACATGAAGGACAACAAGAGCAAAGTGCTGATGCTCGAGAAGGAACCGGGGAGTGCGACGCTCAAGGCCACGCCCTATCTGAACTCGTCGGCCGACGAGCATGCCCTGCAGTTCTCGCCCGATGGCAAGTGGGTGGTTTTCTGCTCAACGGACTCCGGGCGACACGAGTTGTACTTGCAGCGGTTCACTGGCCCGCGATCGGGAGCAGAGGATGCCCGGTCCGGCCGCGTGCAGATATCAACGAACGGACACGATGGCGTGTGCTGGTGGAGCGCAGACGGCAAGGAGATTCGTTTCATCGACAGCGACCGGCAGGTGGTGAGCGTCGACGTGAAGACCGAACCGACGTTGACCGCCTCGCTGCCCAAGGTGCTCTACAGCATCAAGCAACTGAAGACGCGGAACTTCGCGTGGGCCCCGGATGGACGCATGATGGTGATCCTGCAAGGGCAGAACGAGCAGTCAAGCCGGATTGATCTGGTCGTCAACTTCTGGGAAGAGATTCGCGCGAAGATGGGCACTCGCTAGGAAGCGATTGCACTGGAGCAGTGGGGGTGGTCGCCTTCGCTCCGTCGTTCGGCGCACACCGGTCGGCGAAACGTTGGAGCCACGCGGTGCTGAACCCATTCATTGAGTGGATCGCTGAAGTTGCTGCGGATCCGGTCGTGGTCCGGCAAGACAACATCGGGGCGGAGGCGAAAAGCAACTTGTGGTCGTTCTCGCTCTCGCCGGAGCAGGCTGCCGTGGTAAGCGTTGCCGACGTCCTTCGGTTTGCTGAGCAGGTGATTCTGGCGCGTCGAGCCTGGCTGAACGCTCGCAACGCGGGCGAGATGGTCCTCTACTGGTGGCACGATGCGCAGGCGGGACAGTTGCGATTCTCCATGGTTTCAGCCGTTCATGGGGAACTGCCGTTTGGCTGCAGGACGATCGCTGCACCCAGTCTTGAATCGGTGATCGACGATTGGCTGAGGTCGCCTGATCTGCACGGCATCTCCTGGTCTGAGCTTCGGGCGTCCGCTGCTGACGATCCTGAGCCACGACCGTTTTCGCTCGCCGTTTGGACGCAGGTTGTGCCCTGAAGCTCGCGGCGATTCGCACCTCGCGGCGACAGATTCCGCCACGTCGGTTGACCGAGCTGGTGGGGTTGGTTCTCGCCGTGCGCGAGCCGGCAAGAGACGCGGTGGCATTGAGGCGCACTTGAGGTGTTATCCGTCAACGCTTGCCGATGTTTCGGAGTCTTGCCGCCCTGCTGGAGGTCCTTGTGCCCCAAGGTCGCCGCGGTCGTGTCAGCAGCATCGACTTGGTGAACGCCGCGGGTGTGCGAGCTGGAATGGGCCCATGACCGAAGTGGTCTTGCGCAGGAGCATGTCGGTGGCACGGCTTTGGCCTCGCCGACCGTGCCAGTGAGGCACCATCGTCAGGGCCATATGCGGGAAGTCTTCCTGTTGGATGGGAACGCTGCACTCTCTACGCTCAGATTGATGGAGCTCATCCGGGCTGCCTCCTTGGTTTGGCGAGGTACGAACGGCAGTGAATGTACCGTCCAGCCGACACGCCCTCAAGCTCCAGGTGGAGTACGCGTCATGAACATCATGAGGAGTCTGGGCTTCGGTTCGGCAGCGGCCTTGGTGCTGTGTGTATCGACCCGGTGGGCGAGCGCCGATCTGGTGTATCTGTCACAGACTCGGACCGTTGCGGCTTCGGCCATGTTTGCCGAAGGAGGAGGGACGGCGGCTGCTCCCGATTCCCTCGAGTTCAGCCGGAGTTTCACTGCCACGAACATGTCGGGCTGGGGAAATGGTGCCAGCGCATCGCACCATTCGACACTGGGTCCGATGCGGATGAACGCCGTAGGAAGTCAGTCAGCCTCAGGCGGCATTCAACACTCGTGGGGGGAATCGAGCAGTGTCTTCGATGTCACGTTTTCGATCGATACATCCACCAATTACGTGCTCTACGGGTCCTGGGACGCATCGCCCAGCAGCTACACACTTGCGGATGCCGGCATTGAGTTCACGGGGCCCGGTGGCACGATCTATGCGACACGGTCGTCCCGTGACAATACGGGTATGGTCTACGAAGACCACTACGACCTTTCCGGCACGCTTGAGCCAGGTGTCTATCGCATCAAGACCTACGGGCGTGGGAGAGTCTCCTCTGGCACCTTTGATGGGTGCGCAAGCGGCTTCAACACCACACTCCTCGTCTCTCCGCTTGACGCTGGATCTTGCGGGGGTGAGTGGATTCAGACGGATCCCCCTTCGGCGCTGGGCATCGACGGCCCGGTCAATGCGTTCGCGTCGCTGCCCCCGGTGGTCGCCAACTGGCCACCCCGGATCGTCGCTGGCGGCGCGTTCTCGGTCGCGGGCACTGTCCTGGCCGACAATATCGCAGTGTTCGATCCCAGCACAGTCCAGTGGTCGCCACTGGGCGGTGGCACGAACGGCACCGTCTTTGCGATGCTCACACTGCCCGATGGCACTCTGATCGTCGGCGGTGACTTCACCGCGGCGGGAGGTGTCGCAGCTCATCGCATTGCGCTATGGAACGGCACCACATGGAGCGCGATCGGCACGGGGATGGATGGGCGTGTCTCATCGTTGGCGGTGATGTCCAACGGTGACCTCGTCGCTGGCGGTTCGTTCAGCACCGCCGGAGGCGTCGCCGCGTCGAACGTCGCCCGCTGGGATGGCTCGGCCTGGTCCGCGTTTGGGACAGGAATTGAGCGCGGGAATGTGTTGGCTTTGGCGGTCCTCTCCAGCGGTGAGCTCGTCGCTGGCGGTGACTTCTACATCATCGACGGCGAACAGGTCCTCGTTGGCATCGCCCGCTGGAACGGCCAGGTGTGGTCACACACGCAAGGGTTCGATTCCCCGGTCTTCGCGCTGGCGGTACTTCCCAACGGTGATCTCGCGGCGGGTGGCCTTCTGCCGAATGTCATGCGATGGAACGGCTCGTACTGGTCCCCGATCGGAGCGGGTCAGAGTTACGTTCGCGCTCTTGAAGTTCTTCCCAACGGCGACCTCGTGGCTGGCGGTTTCCTTCAGTTTCAAGGTGACGGCAGCAAAAGCCCCGTCTCCCGGTGGAACGGGGCCGCGTGGGCCACGGTCGGTTTGATGAACGACGAGATTTTCGCACTGACTGCTTTGCCTGGCGGTGAGTTTCTCGTGGGCGGCGCGTTTACAACGGTCAACGATGCACCCTTTGAGCATTTGGCTGAGTGGGCGGGCGGCTGGGCGCTCCTCGAGACGCCATTCGGCCTGGACGACCCCGTGTTGGCGCTCGCCGCGTTGCCCAATGGTGACATCGTGGCGGGTGGAGCTTTCTCCTGGTCCGGCACGACGAACATGAACGCCGTCACGCTCTGGAACGGCACGACCTTTGCGCCGATGGATCAGGGGCTGAGCAGTACGGTTCGAGCGCTGGCCGTGCTGCCGGACGGCAGTGTGCTCGCTGGCGGCGATTTCACCCAGACTTCACATGGCGACGCGAGTCACCTGGCCCTCTGGAATGGAGTGGTGTGGGCACCCTTCCGTTCGGGCGAAGTTATCAATGGCCAAGTGTCGTCTCTTGCAGTGCTGCCCAACGGTGATGTGATCGCGGCGGGCATGTTCACGTCCATCGGCGCAGTCAGCGCCAACCGGATCGCACGCTGGAATGGCACGGCGTGGCTTCCGCTGGGTGTCGGCCTGAATGGTGATGTCGATGCCTTGGCCGTTCTGCCCAACGGCGATCTGGTGGCAGCGGGCCGCTTCACCACCGCCGGCGGTCTGAGCGCGAACAGCATCGCCCGCTGGAACGGCTCTGAGTGGTCCGCATTGGGCGCAGGCATGAACGGCTTTGTGCGTTCGCTCGCGGTGCTTGCCAACGGCGATCTCGTGGCGGGAGGCCCGTTCTTCACCGCTGGGAACGTGCTTGCTTTCCGGATCGCCCGGTGGGACGGCAACCTTTGGTCCGCGATGGGAACGGGGATGGATGGTACAAGCCCGATCTCCGTCAACTCGCTCGCTGTATGGCCCAATGGTGACCTCGTAGTGGGGGGCGTGTTCCGTACCGTCGACGGTGTCATCGCTTCGAATGTCGCTCGATGGAACGGGACGGGTTGGTCCTCGCTCGGCACTGGCACGAACAGTGCGGTCTTCGCACTGGCGGTGCTCCCCAGCGGCGATGTGGTCGCAGGCGGCAGCTTCACCGCCGCCGGTGGGTTGCCATCCATATCCATCGCACGCTACACCTTTGCCGCTGTCGGAACTGGCATCGCTCAGCAACCCCTTGACACAGCCGCGTGCCGCGGCGGCGATGCAAGCTTCTTCGTCCGAACCGCCCCCGCCGACCTGGGCGACCTCTCGTTCCGTTGGCAGCTGGAGACTCTGCCAATCGGAAGCGGTTTGTGGATCGATCTCTTCGACGGCCCGCTGCCGGAGAGTTCGGGGAGCGATGCCTCGGCCATCGGGACGGCAACCGATACGCTCACCATCGAACGCATCGATGCTGCAGCGACCGTGCGCTACCGGGCGCTCGTCGAGACCCTCTGCGGCGGAAGCACTTCCAGCACTCCTTCGGAGCCCGCCACGATCCAGGTGTGCATCGGTGATTACAACTGCGATGGCGGCGTCGACGGCAGCGATGTGCCGGCCTTCTTCGCGGAATGGGAGAGCGGCGCCTCGGGAGCCGACCTGAACACCGATGGCGGTGTTGACGGCGAAGACATCGAGTTCTTCTTCGTGCGATGGGAGAACGGGTGCTGATCCCTCGTTCGATGCGTGAATGTCGCGTCAAAGGATGCGTTCTGAGTTCTTGAAGAACCGCCGGTCGGCAGAGCAAACACACAGTGCTCAGGCCCGACCGGCGGTTCGCGTTTGACACTGCCTCAGGATCGGCCGGCACGGGTGTCGCATGGATCAGCGGGGCAGACTCTCAAGCGATGGCCAGCGTGCTCTGAGGAGTGGTGCGACGATCGCTGTTCACTCCTGATTCACGAATCCCGCAGCGCGACGCCACTGCTTGAGTTGCCCCAGGTGGTGCGGTGGGTGGGCAATGAGCAGCGTGATGGCGATCTGTCCAATCGTGGGCGAGTAGGCCTGGAACTTTGCGGGCGAGGCTCGATGGAAGTAGTCCGCGTGGCTTTCGGCGACGATCGCCGCGATTCTCACGTTGCGGGCTTGGAACTGGTCGAGAAGTTCTCGCTTGCTCGCATACGCGGCGAGATCCGCTACCGGAGTTGTTCCGTACCCGTATCGCTCCATCTCCGCGTCGGCCATCGCTACGGGCATGCTCGGGTCATCGAGCAACGAGAGGAGCATTCCTGAGTAGGCATTCAGGTGCGCCAGCGTCCACGCCGGGTGGTTGACGATGACACCAGGCTGCTCAACCATGCGTGATTCCGGAACATCCTCCACGGCTGCAAGGAGGAACCCGTTGATCATGGCGTGGATGCTCAGGATGGCACCGATCGAGTCGTAGGAAGCGGGCGTGGTCATCAAGAATGCTACGCGATCAGCGACGTGGGCTGGTGATCCGTCAAACGAGCCTAGCAGCGGAGGACTCCAGCGCAGTCGCATGGGTGCGTGGTTCGAGTGGCGTCGCGGACTGGCGGCATCGATGGCGAGCATCCGCGCAAAACTCCTCCGCTTCGATGACTTTCGGGTTCCGCCTACGCGCCGTCGCAACGCCTTCAACACGCGCTTCAGGCCGTGAGGCCATTGAGTCAGTTGCTTGGGGTGAAGCGCCGTTTTCGGGGGCGCCACCCCAAGATAGACGGCAAACAGTGGCCCGCACGCCGGTGGCGTGCGTCCCGACAGGAGTTTGCGCACCGTGGCCGCATCGTTCCGGTCGTGCCGAGTTCAAAGAAGAAACCAAATGCATCCACGCAGCCAACGTGCACCCCTTCGCGGGGTGCGGCGAAATGCGGGATCGGGACCCGGCGTGGCGCACGCAAAGCCGTGCTTCACGCCGGGCTATGTTCGTTCAGGCCTGTCGGCCTGAAGAGAAAGGCTCCAAGAAGCGAGATGGGACACGCGTTGCTCACGTACGGCCGTCGACTGCTAACCTCGCGCGAATTGCGCTGGTCCAGTGCAACGCAGGAATGAAGTGTGTTCCGCATGACTTCAAGCAGCTCGCTGCGATTTCATGGGCCGGATCATCGTGGGGAGTGCAATGACTGCTATTTGTCCGACTGTACTGGGCTGCTCTGTGCCCGAGCCACCTGCGCTCTCGCTGCATCGAGGATTTCCACCACGATTACGTTGTTCTCGAGGCTCGACAGCGGATCCACCGCGCACTCGCCTCGGATGACCTTGCGCAGGTAGACCCACTCGTTCTCAAGTTCTGGCGGCTTGGCCGTGGGCTTCACAATCGTGGCCGGCTGGTCCGGGCTGCGCCGTTGAAGGTCGTTCCAGCGCCCGGCGTGGATGGAGCCCTTCTCGGTGTAGACATCCATCTCTTTGTTGTCGTGCGTCCAGCCCCACGAAGCCTGAATCACTGCGGTGGCGGTTGGATAGTTGAGCACGATCGTGGCATCGTCATCGACGTGCGGGTAGATGGATGGCTTGAGCGTGCTCGCTGAGGCCGTCACCTGCACAGGTCGCTGGCCGCCCATGAGCCATGTGCTCAGCACTGCGCCGTAGCAGCCGAAATCGACGATCGCGCCGCCGCCGTTCTGCGCGGGGTCGGTGAGCCACGCCACGAACTCGGGGGAGCAGCCGATTTCCTTGGGTCCCTTGTGACCGTGCCGGAATGCCATGCGGCGGACCGGGGCCATGTCGCCCGAATCAATCAATCGTTTGGCTTCGCGGACTGAGGCGTACCAGCTGGTCTCGTAATTGGTGAGTACATGGACATCGTGCTCCTTGGCGAGTTCGGCCATGCGGCGGGCATCGGCGTTGCTGAAGGCGAGTGGCTTCTCCAGCAGGGTGTGGATGCCGCGGGGGGCACAGGCCTCGACCGCCGCGAGGTGGTCCTTGATCGATCCCATGACGCTGGCTGCCTCAGGCTTGGCGGAATCAAGCATCTCGGCGAGTGAAGCGTGATAGAGAGCGGGGTTGATCTTGTACTTGCCCGCGAGGCGGTCGAAGACCGCGCGGTCGGGTTCGTAGATGCCGACGATGGTGATGTCCTTGCGCTGGGATGCCTCCCAGAGCAGCCCCTCGACGTGTCCGTGCACCATGCCGATGATGGCGATCCGCAGTGGTGGTGTCGCCGCCGCGGAAGTCGGACGAGCTTCCTGCGAGGGCGCGGGTGTTGTTTCGGCACGAGGCTGCCGAGCGAGAATTGCGGCGGGAACGAGCATCGCCGCGGCGGCCATCAAGGTACGGATCATGCCTCTAGGATACGGGATGACCGCACCGGATGCCAACCCGCGAGAATCACTGCGAGTCCTGGCGGCTCGGCATGTGCTTGGCGTTGTGCACAGCTGGGAGTTCCCGCCCGTTGCGGATCAAGCACTCTCCGATGGTCTGTATTCTGATTCGCTGGTGGAACTCGCTTCGATTGTCAATCCTGCGATGAGCGAAGTGGCACCTGTGCTTGCCCGTGCGATGGCTGAGCTGGGCATGCCGACTCCTGCACGAAGCGAGGCAGCCTGGTGCGTGGCGGAGCGCTGCATCCGCCGGATCGCGGCTGGACATGAAGAGCCTTTTCGACCGCTCTCGCTGCTCGAAGCTGTGTGCAGCGCATCGCAGGATGTGCTTCCCAACCGTGCGTATGTCGGCGATGGATTGGATCTGGGGGGCCTGATCGGGATCTTCTGGCACTACTGCGAACCGCCGCGGAACTGGTTCGGGCTCGATGGCAGGAGGATCACCGATGAGGGTGAGTGGAAGGCTCTGCTTGACCGTATGGCACGTGACGAAAGTCGCCAATGGCTGACGCGGCGTTCCACTTCAGAGTCACGCCAAGGCGGTGGCCGCGGGGGGAGTTGATCGAGGGGGCAGCTTGGAAACGCATCTTGCGACAGCCCATGAGCCCGTTGTTGAGGCATTTCAGCCTTTGGGGGCATGGTACAAGGTTTGGTTCAGGACACCTCTGCAGACGCTGGTAGTCTCTGTGTGATGGCATCGCATTTCCGCTGCCTGGCGAGGTTCGGCTTGCGCCATGTCGATGCAGGCCACGAGCTGAAAGATCTGTTGCGGGAGCGAAGATCTCGGCTCAATCGGCCTAGGCGATTGCAATGCGCGCTTCGGTGCCGCGGATGTGTGTCAGTCCCCAGGTCTTGATTGCCGCGAGCAACGGGAGGAGCTCGCGCCCCTTGGGAGTCAGCGAATACGCCAAGCTTCCGCTGCGAACCTCAGAGGGACGCGTCTCAACGATTCCGTGATGCTGGAGTCGCTCGAGGCGATCGGCGAGGATATTGGTTGCAATTCGCTCGGGCGACGCTGCGAACTCGTTGTAGGAGTGCTTTCCTGCGAAGAGATCGCGCACGATGAGCATGGTCCACTTGTCGCCGATCAGATCAAGGGTGCAGGCCACGGGGCAGACGGATCGTTTCTTCCTTGGTTTCACGGATGAACCTTCGCTTTCTGAGTGTTGCTGCGAGTTTGCTTGATGAGGGCATTCGCTGGCTTCACTGTGATTCCTGGCATCATCATTGTATTCGACGAACTCTACGCTCTCAGGTTGTTCAAGGACCTCATGTCAGGGCGAGGACGGAGTTTCTGGAACCACGACATCCGCAAGAACTACGCTCGCTTGACGCCTGAGATTCCCTCTCGCATCGCGGCTTTGTGCATGCCCGATCCCGCAGACGGCGAGGCCGCGTGGCAGCACGAAAGTCCGAAAACGGGCAGCGTGGGCCCCGTGCAATGCGGTTGCCGGCCCTGCCGCGTTTGGATGAGAAAGCTCGCGGAAACGGATTCATGGAGTCATTCTATCAGATCGCTTGCAAAATGCAAGTGAACGGTGTATAGTTCATGGATGACGCCGCGGATGGCGTATGCAGCTTCATCACTTTCGGAGCACTCGATGGCCCCAACCCCTCTTGATGCAGGACGCCGCAGCGACAGCCAGTTGCGGTACCTCGCGCGATTCGGTCCCTGTGCCGTCGTTACCGGTGCATCTTCCGGTATCGGCAGAGCCTTTGCCACGGAGCTTGCTGCGTGTGGATTTGACCTTGTGCTGGTGGGGCGGCGGAAGGATGTGCTCGACGAGCTGGCTGGATCACTGACACGCAGTCATGGGATCAAGGCCAGCACGTTGGCCATTGATCTTGGTGAACCTGGGTCTTCCGAAGCGGTTCTGCGTGCCGTCGCGGATCGCGAGGTTGGGTTGCTTGTGTGTTCGGCGGGCTTTGGCTCTTCTGGTTCGTTTATCGATGGCGACCTCGCAGATGAGTGCGCGATGGTGGACGTCAACTGCAGGTTTCTGATGGCGCTGACGTGGCACTTTGCGAGGAAGTTTGCTGCGCAGCGTCGAGGCGGGATTGTGCTCATGAGTTCATTGGTTGGATTCCAAGGTGTTCCACGTGCCGCCAACTACGCCGCGACGAAGGCGTACGTCCAGACGCTTGCAGAGGGCCTCCATCACGAACTGCATCCATTGGGAGTGTCCGTGATCGCATGTGCTCCGGGTCCGATTCACAGCGGCTTTGCAGCGCGTGCCACCATGAAGATGGGGATGGCCCAGGGCCCAGAGGTGATTCCTGCTCCAACACTCGATGCCCTCGGCAAGAAGCTCACCGTGAGGCCGGGCTGGCTTGCGAAGTTGCTGGAATGGTCGCTCAAGCCGCTGCCACGGTGGGGGCGCGTTCGGATGATGGGGGTAGTGATGGCCGGCATGGCACAGCCAGCGGCGCGACAGCTCAGGATTTCATGAGCAGGTACCCGCGGCAGCTGCCAAGGTCGCCAGGAGTCCGATCCGTCTGTGTCGTGGTTGGGACGCGTATCTCCATCCCGAGGATTGATCCATGTTCTTCGTCGCATTCCGCATGCTGACCTTCGATACCGCCAAGTACCTGGGGCTGATTTTCACGATCGCCTTCTCGACCTTTCTGATCTCTCAGCAGGCATCGGTCTTTGCCAGCCTGATGACCCGCACGACCAGCCAGATTCGGGACGTTTCCGATGCTTCCGTCTGGGTGGCGCACCCGGCGCACCGGTACATCGACGAGATCAAGCCGATGTCCGAGAGTGCGCTGACCGATGTACGCGGCGTGGAAGGCGTCAAATGGGCAGTGAGGCTCTACCGCGGCCTGTCGCGGGCGAAAGCACCGGACGGCACGTTCCGCACCTGCATCACCATGGGCGTCGATGATGCCACGCTGATCGGCCTGCCCCGCAAGATGGTTCTGGGCGATGTTGAGTCCCTTCGACTGCCTGATGCGATCTTCCTTGACCGATTCGGCTATTCATACTTTTTCGCGGGGCAGGAGCTCAAGCTTGGGGCCGAGATTGAGCTCAATGACCGCCGCGCACGCGTCATGGGGATCATCGATTCCTCAGCGCCATTCGTCACCTTTCCGGTGATCTATTCCCGCTACTCCCAAGCCCTGACGTACGCGGGCCAGGAACGCAACACCCTGAGCTTGATTCTGGCACAGCCTGAAGAGGGCCTCACCCCCGACCAGATCGCCGCTCGAATCCACCAGCAGACCGGACTGACGGCGATGTCATCACGAGCCTTCAGTTGGCAGACGATCTGGTTCTACATCAAGAACACCGGCATCCCAGTCAATTTCGGCGTGATCATCGTCGTTGGCATTCTCGTGGGAACGGTGGTGGCGGCCCAGACGCTGTATCTCTTCACGCTCGACAACCTCAAGCAGTACGCAGCACTCAAGGCCATCGGCGTCAAGAACGTGACGCTCGCGGCGATGGTGCTGCTGCAATCATCGATCGTCGGCGCCATTGGCTTTGGATTCGGTGCTGCACTCTGTGTCTCGTTCTTCTTCTTCACCAGGGATATGCCACATCTGCGAGGCTTCATCACGCACTACGAGATCCTGGGCGGTACGGCTGCCCTCATGGCGCTCATCGTGGTCGGGGCGAGTGCACTGAGCGTGCAGCGGGTTGTCTGGCTTGAACCTGCCACGGTATTCCGTTGAACGTTCATTCCTTGTGTACAGGAATCCGACATGAATCTGAACAATGCCATTGAAGTGACCGGAGTGGAGAAGCAGTTTGGCTCAGGGCCCAGCGCCGCGCGAGCCCTTTGCGGCGCGAACATTCGCGTGCCGATGGGCAGCATCACGATGCTCGTTGGTCCCAGCGGATGTGGCAAGACGACGCTGCTTTCGATCATCGCGGGCTTGCTCAAACCAACCGCAGGCCGCGTCAGTGTGCTTGAACGTGATATCTTCGCCATGTCCGACTCGGAGCAGGTGGAGTTTCGGCGGAGGAACATGGGGTTCATCTTTCAGCAATACAACCTGCTTCCCTCGCTCTCGGCCGCTGAGAATGCAGCAGTTGGGCTGCTGGCTGCCAACGTTGACCGGCGCACAGCCGTGAAGCGGGCTTCGGAGACGCTCAAGTTGCTGGGCCTCGAGCAGAAGCTCGACAGCCTGCCACGCACATTGTCGGGCGGGCAGCAGCAGCGCGTTGCTGTGGCCCGCGCGCTGGTGCACGAGCCGCGGATTGTGCTCTGTGACGAGCCGACCGCCGCGTTGGATGGCAAGAGCGGGCGGGCGGTGATGGAAATGATGGCAGCCGTTGCGGTCAGAGAGGACCGCGCGGTGCTCATCGTCACGCATGACAGTCGCATCTTTGACTTTGCTCATCAGATCATTCACATGGAAGACGGTCAGATCACACAGATCGAAGATCGCCGCAACGTTGCGATCAGTACCTGATCGCCACATGGCCGATTTGTGTGGCCTCATCTTCGCTGTGCATCACCCGGAAGGAACAGATCATGTATCGCGCTCCTCTGCTCAACAAGGCGTTCATCCCGATCCTCGCTGTCATTTCGCTGGCCTATGCCGTGTATGCCACCGGCGTGATGCGTCCTGGCACTGTGTCAGAGCCTCCGTTGGCGGCGCCGCCCGAACGTGCCTATCCACATGCGGTCGCCGCAGTTGGTCTCGTTGAGCCCGCCAGTGAACTGGTCGCCATCGCGCCGCGCGTACCTGGGTGGATCAGTTCGGTGCACGTTGCTGCGGGGCAGGCAGTCAAGGCCGGCGACCCACTCTTCACCCTCGATGACACTGATCTGCGCGCCGAACTTGCCGTTCAGGAACAATCGGTTCATGTGGCAGCGTCACAACTTGCGCGACTCAGGGCCTGGCCACGACCCGAGGATATTGAGATCGCCCGTGCTGCTGTCGATAAGGCAAAGGCCAATCAGGAGGATGCTCGGCAGAAGCTTGAGAGGATTGAGGCTCTGGCCGATGTGCGTTCGGCGACCGTGGACGAGCGGACCCAGCGGCGCCAGGTCTATGCGAGAGAGCAGGCTGAGGTGGCAATTCAACAGGCGGAACTGGACAAGCTGCTGGCCGGAGCGTGGAGTGAGGACATCGCGGTTGCTCAGATGCAGCTGAACCTGGCCAGAGCCGCGGCAGCCCGCACGCAGGCCGACATCGATCGCCTGACCACGCGGGCACCCATGGATGCCATCATCCTGCGCCTGACTGCCCGAGCCGGGCAGTATGCTCCGGTGGGAGTGCTCGATGAGCCGCTGGCCACGCTCGGCAGCGATGGTCCGCGGCATATCCGAGCAGATGTGAACGAGCAGGATGTTCCTCGGGTTGCCTCGGGAGCATCGGCCGTAGCGATGGTGCGGGGCGACAGCGCCACGAAGATTCCGCTTCACTTTGTCAGGGTTGAGCCACTGGTGACGCCCAAGCGAGCCCTTTCTGGCTTCGCGCAGGAACGCGTCGACACGCGCGTGATGCAGATCATCTTCAAGGTGGAGCCGGGATCAACCTCGATCATGATCGGGCAGCAGGTCGATATCTACATCGACGGCGCTCCGATGCAGACTTCGATGGCTGGGCAGTCTGTCTCGCAGTAGGAGGCCACGCTGTGGCACTGCTGCGGCCTCATGATCCCTGCCGGTTGAACTGCACGGTGGGGGACTCGCACCGGGATTGCAATGTCATGGCCCGAGCCTCACTGGGTGGCATACACGGTGCCACGCGGCGACGGGGGTGCCGGGCCCCGAGGATGCCGCACGCAACGCGCGAGTCAGCATGACGTCCGAACTCTCCACGATGCGATCTCCGGTGGTTAGCGTCCGTGCGATACCGGAGGCAGACCGGATCGACCGGTGCTGCGATGGACGCTCGATCGGGTCATCAGCGGCCGCGCGGTTTCGCCGCGACGGCTGGTGCGTCGCGACTCTACCATGATCGAATGCACAAACGGCTCATCGCGAGCGCTCTCATCTTTGGCGTGCTTGCTACGGTGCTGTCTGCACGGATCGACGATGTGCTGGAGCGGGTCGGCCGCGGCCGTGTTACACCCCCTGAGTTCGCGGCCGATGCGAGTTCAATCATGGTTCGACGACGCGGCATTTCGTCTGTTGAAGTCTCGCTTTCGCTAGTTGGCTCGGAGCTTGTTGTTCCCTCAGCTGTGTTCAAGGGGGCATCCAACGCGACCTGGAGTACTGATCCGCTTGTCGGCATGGGTGCTGCGAGTTGGGCGGGCCCGGTACAGCATCAGGTTCTCTTCAGCCAGGGCTGGCCACTCGATGCGTTCAGCGCATCTTCAACGCCCGAGGGCGGAGTCAGGGGCGGCGTGATGTTCGGAGGACCAGGAACGATGCGAGTCGTCGCGTATGCCCCTCTTTGGAGCGGCCTGCTCGGCAACACGCTCGTGTTTGCCGCAGTGTTCTGGCTCGTCGTGTCCACCATGAGCTTCATTCGTCAGAGGCTCCGAAGGCGAGCGGGGCTGTGTGAGAGGTGCTGCTACCCCAACCGCGGCATCCCATCGGGTGCTCCATGTCCGGAATGTGGGTACAGCTGATGCGCTCTTGAGACGCTCGCCCCGCAGGGATGCCTCCACCTTCTCAGTTACTTGTACGCGATGGCTGCGCTTGAAGGTCCGGCCAGGTGAATCACATCAAACCGCTTGAACCCCACCTTGGTGCACCACCCGCGGAAGTCAGCGCCCGAATAATCGAAGGCATCGCCGAACTCGATGAGCATGTTCAGCGACATCATCAGTCCGTGCACGTTCTCGCGACGCTCGTCGTCGATCAGCGCCTCAATCGCCACAAGCGCCCCGCCCGGGGGCAGCGCGTCGTACGCCGCGCTGATGAGATGCATCTTCTTCTCGAGGTTCCAGTCGTGCAGGATCATCCCCATCGTGATCAGGTCGGCCTTCGGGAGCGGATCCTTGAAGAAATCTCCTGACGCCGTGGCGACGCGCGAGGAGAGCCCCGCCGCGGCGATCGATTTCTTCGCGATTGGCTCCACCGGCGGCAGGTCAAATGATGTGCACGAGATGTGCGTATGGCGCTTCGCGACTTCCATGCACAGGAGCCCGGTCGCACCGCCGACATCGCACAGCGTCTTGAACGGCCGGAAGTCGAACTTCGCCGCGAAGGCCTCGAAGTTGATGCGCGACAGGCCGGTCATCGCGCCCATGAACTGTTCCAGCCGCGGCAGATCGCTGTAGAGTTCCTCGAAAATCGCCTTCTGGCTGTGCTTCACCTCGTTCTGGGGCTTGCCTGTCCGCAGCGCCTCGGGCAGGTCGTGCCAGTACTTGAACAGGCGTGCGTTGAGCATCTCGAAGATGCCGCCGACATACCGCGGGCTGGCCCTGTCCAGGTAGTAGGCACCCGTGGGCGTGTTGAAGTACTGAGCCTCGGGTCCGTTCCCCTCGCGATCCAGGAACTTCATCGCGACCAGCCCATCAAGGAAGTCGCTGATGCCGCGTGGGTGCAGCCCCAGCTCGCCCCCGAGCTGCGTCCCCGTGAGTCGACGCGAGCCCAGCACGGTGAACACGCCCATCTCGACCGCGGTGAGAAGGACCTTGGAGGTCCAGAATGCGAAGGCACCTTGGAAGATGGCTGACGGATCGGGAATGGACGAAGAGTTGTTGGGCATGATTGCGTTCGCGAAAGGAAGGTCAGAGTTCGGCGTGCCGTTCGCGTTCGCGACGGACACGCGGGCAGAGGGTACGGCGCGGAGCTGGGGCGTGGTGCAGCGCTTTGTCGCTTCGTTTCGCTGACGCTGCTCGCGACCTGCAGGCGGCTGCAAAGTCAACCTCGCGCGTCTCCAGCCACGAGGGTCAGTGACTTTCGTGGCTGGCGTTGAGATCGTGGTGGCAGGTCGGGAGCTTGAAGTGCTTGTCGAGGGATTGCTTCCAACTCCTACACTCGCAGGATGATTCCAGCAGTTCACATCCGCGAGTGCACCGATGCCGATTGGCCACAGGCCATGGGCCTCATCCGTTCGGTGTTCTTCGGTGAGGGCTTCGGCTCGGCCCAACGCTTGGAACAGAACGCTCGGCGAGAGGTCATCGAGCCGGCGGGAACGACGCTGGTGGCCGTCGAAGCGGGGGCGCGTGGCCAAGTCCTCGGAGCCGTGGTGCTGGCGCATCGGGGCGGGCCGCTGGCGCTGACGGCCAAGGAAGGCGAAGCCGAGATTCGCATGCTCGCTGTCAACCCCGAGGTCCGTGGTCGTGGCGTGGGCGAGGCACTGGTTCGGGAGTGCCAGAATCGTGCCGCGTTGCCACAGCATTCTGCCCACACCATGGTGTTGCATACGCAGCCCCTGATGGTGGCTGCCCAGAGGCTGTACGAGCGGCTGGGCTTCGTCCGCGTGCCGGAACGCGACCTGACCTTGGGACCCGAAGCACAGGGCCCGGCAGGACCAAGCACAAGGGAACGATGGGCGTATGCGCTGCGCATGGTGAAGTGATCGCTGAAGGATCTTGCGGCGTTCACGTTACTGACCATGAACGCACGTTGAGGTTTCCGTGCCCCTCCCCCGTTCCGCGTGCTGAGACCGAAGGCAAGGTGAGAGCGGAAGGCACAATGGGTGGGTCCGCCGTGTCCTCGACACATTGTGCCAGCACACGCGTCGAAGCGCGGCAGTCGTCCAACGGCACGAGCGGGGCGTCGGTGGTGGCAAGAAGAAAGAGGGAGCGCCGGAATCCCAATGAGTGTGGGCGCGACCGCTCCAGGCCGCAGCCGGACGTTCGCATGCGCATGAGCTCAGTCGATGAGAGGCTCACCATTCGGTGGGAATCGCTCCTTGGTGCTCGAAGGGCGATCAGGTACTGGGACCGGCCGTCGTCCGGTCGGGCCAAGTGCTCTCACGTATCGGGCGATGCCGCATTCGCATGCGACTGTTCTCGAGATCTCGCACGGTGGATGTCACGACCCACGGGAAAGAATGATGTCCATGCCGAAACTTCTCGCCGCGGTGTTTGCAACTGCTTTCCTCAGTCCGACAACATACGCGCAGCCAGAACAGCCAGTCATCAGGGCCAACGCACGTAGCGTGCGCATCATGGATGGCGGCAAGCCGATGAAGGGCGAATGGCTGCTCGATCCTTCGATCGAGCTCGACATCTACGACGCCATCCGGACCGACCAGCCCAAGACGGTGACTTTCACCACCGACATCGATTCGAAGTCGTTCGATGTGGAGCCGGGGCATGTGTACGATTTCGTCATTCTGCTCAACGGCAAGGACGCCTGCAAGACACGCATCTCGACGATGACGCAGGGCTACACGCGAGCAAACGCTGCGACTGCGATCGGCCCGGTCACGATCCCGATCACCATTCAGAACGGCAAAGTCCGCCTGCGCGGCCAGATCAACGGCTCGCAGCCGCTGGATCTGATCTTTGACACCGGTGCGGACACCTGCGCGATGTATCCATCGGCTCAGTCGAAGGGTGCCGCGATGACGTTCGACGGCACGGTACTCAACTCGGGTACCGGCGGGACCACGCTGCGGCAATTGAGCCGCGACAACCGGCTCCATATCGCGGATGTGCATTGGACCCACGAGCCGTTCATTTTCGTTGAGAGACAGGCCGAATCCGCGGACGGGATCATCGGCTACTCAGTCTTCGAGAATCGGATCGTGGAGTTCGACTATGACCGCATGGTGATGGTCGTTCACGATTCCACCCCAGCTCACGCGGCGGGATTCGGCAGAACCGCCATGCCCCATGCTGGCACACTGACCGCCGTTGAGGTGGTGATGTCGAGCGGCGAGCACACCTGGAATGGCCCGTTCATCCTCGACACCGCGGGCAACGGTGCCATGCTCGTGAATCAGGCATTCGCAGCCGCCAACGACATGCACAACGTGTTGCGCAAGGTCGGAACCTCGGTCTCCCGGGGTGTCGGGAGCGGGACGATCCACAGCAACCAGCTGATGCTCCCGAAACTGGAGCTGGCGGGCCACACGCTCACTGATGTGCCGATCAACGTGGAAGTGCCATCCGAGGGCAACAAGGCTCCTCCCGGCGGCGTGCTGTGCATGGATGTGCTCTCGCGATTCAATACCATTCTCGACTACCCGAGCAACCAGGCCTACTTCAAGCCCAACGCCCGATTCGCCGAGCCATTCAGGATTCGCGGCTCGGGACCTTCCCTCGTGGTCACGGGTGCGGTCGCGGGCGGCGTGGTGCTGTTGGTGGGGTTGGCGGTTGTCATTCGCGCCAAGACAAAGCGTGCCGCGAACCTTGCCAACCCTTCCAGAGCTCAACAGGCTTGATCGGCACCAATGCACTCTGGTTCCTGACCGTGACCTGGTATCCGCGCTTGCACGCCGAGTTCAAGGCCGGCCAGGGCGGCAATCTGGCGGGCCACATATCCCGCTGGCGCGATACGGGGGACGAGCCTGTCCCGTGATCGGCGATGACGGATGCAACAGTGGAGGCCTATCTGACAATGGTGATCCCCGGCCAGCGGGCCTCCGCGGCCGCAGCTCCCGCATCCGTCACCGAAGAGCGTTGGACGCTCAGCGAAGTCAGTCCCTTGAGGCTCGTCTCCGCACGCGCCATGTTCTTCACCCCGGCATCCGTCAACCCCTTGCTCAAGATGCCCAATTCGGTGAGCCCGCTCAGCCCTGTGTCCGGCCCTGCGAGAGCCATGGCACCTGCGTCGGTCACTCCATCCCAGCCGATCGTCAGCGAGGTCAGGCGTGCGAGCCCCGTGCCTGGCCGGGCGAGTTCCCTCAAGCCCGCATCCGTCACACGCGGGGCGGGGCAAACTAGCCGGGTGAGTCCCTTCAGCCCCGTCCCGTTTCTCGCGAGGTTCTTCAATCCTTCATCCGTCACCTGGGTGTTCACCATGACCAGAGCGGTCAGGTGCTTCATGCCGGTGTCCGAGCGTGCGAGCCCCTGAAGTGCCGCGTCCGTCACGCGATCGCCACCGAGGCTCAACTCGGTCAGCGCTGTAAGGCCCGTGTCGGTTCGCGCCAGATCAAGCACTCCCGCGTCCGTGACCAGTGAGCCGCGGAGATCGAGCTTGGCCAGCCCGTTGAGGCCGGTGCCTGCTCGCGTCAGCTCCTTTACTCCCTCATCGGTCACCCCCTTGCACCACAGCCACAACGAGGTCAGCTTGTTCAGCCCGGTGTCTGCGGACGTGAGTGCCTTCACCCCGGCATCAGTCACTCCCACACCAGCGACTTCCATCTCGAGAATCTCAAGTGACCTCAGTGCTTTCATGCCCGACTGGGCATGCGCAAGGTGCTTCAGGCCCACATCCGTCACCTTCGTGTCCCACAGAGCCAGCGCGGACAGCCGCTCGAAGCCCGTGGCGGGATCCGCCAACCACGCGACGCCCGCATCGGTGATGGCGTCGCTGCGGAGATGAAGCTCCGTGACGCGCGCGAACTCAGCAGAGCCGATCGAGGTGCCAGGGGGGAGCTTGAGATGCTCGCGGACTTTGCCTTCGATGACCGCCCGTTCATCGGCCGTGACGGTGGGCACCGCCGGTGAGATCTCACGCGAAGCGGCGGGCAAGGGGCGGGAGGTGGAGCCGCACCCAGATCCAACCACACACGCGGCAAGCATCGCAAGGAGTATTCGCATGGGTGAAGTGTACCAGACACCAGCACCCACAATGTCGTTGCTCGCAGGTTGGGCACCCGCCAAGTCAAGCTGGGCCGACTTTCGCAGTTGCACGTACACCAGCGGCAGGAGGCGATCGGCGGCTGACCTGGTGGCCGTGCGAGATGGATTTCCTGGTGAGTTGTGCGGGCGTTGCCCAGCGCCACATCACCCGCCCCCCTTCGTGTCTGGCTTGGCTGGCTTTGCTCCACCCGCGATCGCCGCCTTGCAGTTGGCCAGCGTTGTGCGATACTCATTGAGTTGCGGGTGCTCGGCGGGCAGCACCCTCTCGCCAATCGCCACCGCCTCTTCAAGTTCGGGCAGGGCCGCCGCCGCGTCCTTGTTCTCCAGCCGCGCGCTCCCGGAGCGCCAGAGCACGCGGGCGAGCAGCGGGCTGCCATTGGGCGATCCCTGTCGAAGCATGGCGATGGCTTCATCCCACCCCGCGCGGGCTTCCGCGGCCTTGCCGAGCCCCTGCTGCAGGCGTGCGAGGTTGCTCAGGCCGGTGGCGATGCTGGTGTCCCCGGCAGGGAGGGCCGCGCGGTTCATCGCCAGTGCTTCGCGCAAGAGCGGTTCGGCCTCGGCTGGTTTGTTCTGAGCTTGCAGGAGCCCTGCGAGGTGGTTGAGGTTCTCGGCGATGTGCGGGTGTCCGGGGGGGAGGGCCGCGCGGGTGATGTCCAGTGCTTCGCGCATGAGCGGCTCAGCCTGGGCGAGCTTGTTCTGGGTCTGCAGCAGCACCGCGAGGTTGGTCATGGCAGTGGCGAGGTCCGGATGTCCGGCGGGGAGGGCCGCGCGGTAGATCGCCAACGCTTCGCGATACAGCGGCTCGGCCTCGGCGGGCTTGTTCTGCGCCCGCAGGAACCTCGCGAGGTTGTTCAGGCTGGCGGCGATGTTCGGGTGCCCGGCGGGAAGGGCTGCGCGGCGGATCGCCAGGGATTCGCGGTAGAGCGGCTCGGCTTGGGCGAACTTGTTCTGGTCCTGCAGGAGTGCCGCGAGGTTGTTCAGGCCCAGCGCGATGTCCGGGTGCCCGGCAGGGAGGGACGCGCGGCGGATGTCCAGCGCTTCGCGCATGAGCGGCTCAGCCTCGGCGAGCCTTTTCTGGATCACCAGTAACACCGCGAGGTTGTTCAAGCCCAGGGCGATGTCCGGGTGCCCGGGAGGAAGGGCTGCGCGGCGGATCGACATCGCCTCGCGATACAGCGGCTCGGCTTCGGCGGGTTTGTTCTGGTCCTGCAGGAGCGACGCGAGGTTGTTCAGGCCGGTGGCGATGTCCGGGTGCCCGGCGGGAAGGGCCGCGCGGCGGATCGCCAGCGCCTCGCGGTAGAGCGACTCGGCCTCTGCGAGCTTGTTCTGGGCCTGCAGGAGCGCCGCGAGGTTGATCAGGCTATCGGCAACGGCCTGGTGCCCGCTGGGCAAGGCCGCGCGGCGGATCGCCAGTGATTTCCGCAGGTTTGGCTCGGCGTCGGCGTAGCGGCCCAACCCCTGCAGCGTCGTGCCGATGGTGTCGCGCACCGCCGCCTCCACCATGGGCTGGTCCTTGAGCGATCCTTCGCCCTCGCCGTCCGAATCGAGTTTCTTGACGGTGGCCTCGATCGCCTGCACCACCGTCACGCCGTCCTTGAGCGGCTCGCCGGTCGCCGGGTCCTTGGGCAGGTTGGCCGGATCGACCGTGGCGAGCATTTCGGTCTGGAACTTGGCGACGGCTACGGCGATCGCGGCCTGCTTCCTGGCTTCGGCTTCCTGAAGCTCGGCCTTGGTCTGCTGCGCCACGGCCTCGGCCCGCGCCGTCTCGGCCAGCTTCCGCTGCTCCGCCTCGGCCTTCTCGGCCTGCACCGCGATATCTCGCTGGTCGCTGGCCAGCTTGAACTGCCAGGCGAACGCGACCATGCCGATGAGCAGCGCCGCCGCGACCGCGCTGCCCGCCGATACCAACACCCGATTGCGTCGGACGAACTTCTTGAACCGGTACATCGTGCTGGGCGGGGCTGCGTTGACGGCCTCGCCGCTCAGGTAGCGGCGGATGTCCATGGCCAGCCCGTTGGCCGTGTCGTAGCGGCGATGGCGGTCCTTCTCCAGGGCCTTCATCACGATCCAGTCGAGTTCGCCGCGGACGATCGTGCCCAGCCGCTTGGGCTCAGTGTGCCGCTTGGCGGCAACGCTTGCGATGGTATCGGTGTTTTGGCTGATGCGAGTGGAAGGCTTGGGCGGCTCCACCTCGCGGATGATTCGCTGCAACTCGCCGAACGCGGCGGAGCGGAGTTCCTTGCCCGTGAACGGTGTCGTGCCGGTGAGGAGTTCGTAGAGCAGCACTCCCAGGGAGTACACATCGGTACGTGTGTCGATATCGAGATTGCCCTCGGCCTGCTCGGGGCTCATGTACTCAGGCGTGCCGATCAGGGCCTTATGCTCGGTGAAGAGCGTCTTCTCCGTCAACTTGCTCGCCGTCGCCTTGGCGATGCCGAAGTCGATGACCTTGGTGTGCGGGCGGCCGTCCTGCGTCGACACAAGGATGTTGCTGGGTTTGATGTCACGGTGGATGATGCCCTTGGTGTGCGCGTGCTGCACGGCGGTGCATACATGCGCGAACAAGTCCAGCCGCTCGTCAATAGTCAGGTTGTTCTTGTCGGCGTACTCGACGATCGGGTCGCCCTTGACCAGTTCCATCACGAAGAAGGGCCGCCCCGTCTCCGTCGCTCCTGCATCCAGCACCCGCGCGATGTTGGGGTGGTCCATCATTGCGAGCGCTTGCCGCTCCTGCTCAAACCTTGCCACCACCTGGCGCGTGTCCATGCCGAGTTTGATGATCTTGAGCGCGACCTTGCGCGAGACGGGCTTCTCCTGCTCGGCCATGAAGACCGAGCCGAACCCGCCTTCGCCGATGAGTTGCAGGAGCTTGTAGGGGCCGATGCGCGTGCCGGGGCCTTCGCGCAGCGGTGCCACCATGGTCACGGCGGCCGCGGAGTCGACCGTGGGCGAGGCGTCGCCGTGGCCTTGAGTCGGTTCGGACAGGAATGGTCCGGCCTCATCAAGGGCCGCGAGCATGTCTTCGATGTGCGCCCGCAGTTCGCCATCAACCGCTTCCAGTCCGTTCAGGAACGCCGCCCGGTCGGGCTTAGGCAGACGTCGTGCCCGGTCGAAAATGTCCCGCATTCGTTCGCGATTGCCGCTCATGTTCGTCTCCGCATTCCGCCTCGCGCCTATGACCCTGCCGGCCGCAGTTGCCGGAAAAGCCATGCCCTTGCCCACGCCCAGTCACGGTCCACCGTGGCCGGTGACTTGCCCAGCGCCGATGCGGTCTCCTCGCCGCTCAACCCGGCATAGAACCGAAGCCGAACGACCTGGGCCACCTCCGAGTCCTCAGCCTCCAAGCGTCGGACCGCTTCATCTAGCGTCACGATTTGGTCAGAATGGGCGTCGGAAGCCAGATCGGTCACGCTCAGCACGCCCGAGAGACCTTCCAGCGACACCGGGGCCGGTCCTCGCTTGTGGCGACCTTTGGCACGGGCATAATCGATCAGAATGCGGCGCATCGATTCCGCCGCCGCGGCATAGAAATGCGCCCTATTCGCCCACGCCACCTCACGCGGCCCCGCAAGCTTCAGATAGGCTTCATGAACCAGCGCAGTCGCCGAAAGCGTGTGACCCGCCCGCTCCCCGGCCAGTCCGAGCTGGGCGGCCTGGCGCAGTTGCTCGTACACAAGCGGCAGCAGGCGATCCGCAGCCGACCTGTCCCCGCTCGCGGCGGCCGCCATCAGCAGCGTGGCATCCTCAGGTGGTGGTGGGGTGGAAGGGGGGGACATGGACCCATGATAATCGTCTGCCGCCTGCTGATCTTCAGAGCCAGTCGCCCCAGAGCGCGCAAGACGCTGCTCGCGGGTGAGTGACTTGCCAGCATTCAGTCTTCTGTTGGTATCCCCGGCCGTGATCTATCGGCTGCTTGAAGCCGTGGTATGTTGCCTGCCGATGTCAGGGTGCGTCGCCCGAAGCGTGGTCGTATCCGCGTTGTTGTCCAGGAGGGCACCCCGAGCATTCAACGCCCGAGTGTGCCACGCCATTGGATGCGGACCAGAGCGCTCCTGAGTGCGGTTTCTCCATTTCACTCGGATTGTCGGGGCGTTGGAGACGCAGCGACCGCATAGCATGGGACGAGCCCTGAACGATATGTTCACGCCACATCCAGAACCTCGACCAAGCGGTCGAGCACTGAAGATCAAATCTTCAGTGAAGGAGGATCCCATGACCCGGCGAATCTCGATCAGATGCCTTCCGTTGATTCGAGCGGTAACTGCCGAGAGGCATCAGTTGTCTTGCCCTCGGGTCGCCTTGGCTGGATCGATGTCGAGAATGCCGCCCAATCACCTTGGAAAGAAATCACAACGATTCCACCGGGTCGCTACCTCTGGCGTCTTTCCGGGGATGAAGGCCCCGACCACTGGGATCTCGCAGGTCCGGCTGACTATCCGCCCAACGACGAGGATTGGGTGCTGCACCTGGTGCTGCTGTCTGCGGACTTATCCACACCACGCGCCGGCCATCGGAGCTGTACGCAGCCGCGGTGATCGCTTGTCCGGCTTCGAAGAGCGAGAACTCCGATCCGAGGGTGGCCGACTGCGCATCGGCAACCCACCGCTGCTCCGTGAATGCACAATGCGGAGTACGCGGCAACGTCAGTCCGCAGTCCGCTGGTCACACCGTCTCTCTGCATGATCGCACGCTACAGTCGCGACTGACCGTCCTTGGCGATCGTGTATGGAGAACCAGATGAGAGCCACCAGCGTGAGAGTCTTCAACGTGCGTGGGTCAATCGTTGCGTGCATCGTCAGCGTCACGGTGTTAACCGTCGGGTGCACCACGCCGCCGGAATCGGCGACAAAATCCGACACGGAAAGTCGCCCCGCGTCAACACTCAATCAGCAGCCATCAACTCGCGGCGCTGTCGACTTGCCAGGCTCGCAAGGTGGCCAGCAGCGTCCGGCTCCTCTCGTCATCGACGTCGGTCCACACGCTGAAATACGCGGCGTAGTCCGAGCCATTTTCCAGGATTCTCGAGGAACGCTCTGGTTCGGCGGCGAATGCGAATTGTTCCGCAATGACGGAAGGACTCTCACCAGCTACGACATCAAAGATGATCTGGGGCGGGACGTCACGATCAAGAGGATCATCGAAGACAAGGCCGGCACCATCTGGTGTGGAACAGATGGCGGCATCACCAGGATTGACGGCACATCATTCACGAGCTTTGGTGAGAAGGACGGCTTGATCGGCCTCGATGTCTGGAGCATGGCCGTTGATGCGAGCGGCATCATGTGGATCGGCACCGTCGAGGGTGCCTGGCGATTCGACGGAAAAACGTTCTCTCCCTTCGCACTCCCAGAAGCCCAGCCTGATCCAACCAGAGGCGTGACCAGCGGCAAGATCGTGCACTGCATCACGGTGGACCGCAAAGGGCGGGTGTGGTTCGGCACCAACGGGGGCGCGTACGCCTACGACGGGAAGACACTGAAGAACATCTCCGAGCGAGATGGCCTTCCGAACAACGCAGTCAGCTGCATTGTCGAAGACAAGTCGGGGAACATGTGGCTCGGGACCGTTCACGGCGGCATCAGTCGGTTTGATGGAAAGGACTTTACGAACTTCACGCAGCAAGGAGTCGTCGAAGGCAACGAGATCTGGTGCATTCACCAAGGTCGATCCGGGAACATCTGGTTCTCCGCCAAGCAATCGCCCATGTATCGATATGACGGCACCGCATTCACCATCGTGAAACGTCAGGACGGCATCACAACGCTCGCGTTCAATATCCTGGAAGACAACACCGGGCGACTCTGGCTGAGCGGAACGAACGGCCTCTTCCGGCATGACGGCGAGTCGTTTGTCCGAGTCACCAAGGATGGTCCTTGGCGCTGATCCTGAAGGACTTGGGCTTGTCAAGGTGATCGATCACGGGTGAACACCCCGGGTTCCATCAAGATTGTTGAAGCCTTTTTCTTCAGGCCCAAAGGCCTGGTAGTGCGTAGCCCGGGGTGAAGCACGGCTCGGCGTGCGCCACCCCGGGTCACGAACGCCGGAATCCCCGCACCCCATCGGGGTGCACGTTGGGAACGTGCATGCGTCTGGTCTCTTCGGTGAACTCGGCATGACGCGAACCACCCCACCAAGGTGCGCAAACACGAGTCGGTACGCACCGCACTGGCACGCCTACGGCGTGCGGGCCGTTTTTCGCCGTCTGTCTTGGGGTGGCGCACGCAAAGCCGTGCTTCACCCCAAGCTACTGACGACCAGGCCTTCGGCCTGAAGCACACATGTCCCAAGCATTGCGACGGTGCCGCAGGGGTTAACCGACGCGTACTCACCGCAGCAAGCGTTTATCAGTTGAAATGCAAGAACAAATTGGAATCCGTATCAAGACCGAGACGCTGTACCATCGCCGGTTCGCGACCGGGCAAGGGGCCAGGCGCATGGGGCACCCGGAATGACAAGTCCCACGGACTCGAAGCAGCCCTGAGCTTTACTGTCAGAGTCTGCTTGATTCCTCAGCCACTGCGATTCACTCTGCCACGTGCCAGATCTGCACCTCGCCGCGGTCGCTGTGGGACGGTCTGTCCAGCGTGCCGTTGAAGGGCGCGGCGACCTTCATCCACGGAGCGAACCAATTGTGGTGTGCTGCGCCCGGCGTGGCGGACTGCAACCTCGATCGACACGGCCGGGCGAAGCCTCAGCCTGCGCGGCTCAGGCAATATCCGCACACCCTCGACCTGCGCCGTCACCCTCGGCGGATTTTCGACGCTCACGACACCTGCACAGAGCGTCGTCGAAATCTTCGGCAACGTGAGCATCCCCGCGTCGCAGTTCGGCGTCGTGTCGTCCGGGTCGTCTCGCCTCGGTTCACGCGGCCAGCTCCGCCTCTTCACCAACTCGCAACTCACGATCGATGCGTTGCAGGCGAGCATCGACGCCGCCACCCAGCTCGACGCCCGCGCCACCCTGAATCTCCGCGGCAATGCCACGATCTGTGGCGACCTCACCGCAGCGCTCTACTCCGATGTTTCCGCTCTCGGCTCGCTCACGAACTTCGGCGCATGGGCCATGACCAGCGGCTCGATCGGCGCGTCCGTGTCCACCAACCGCGCGACCCTCGGCGTGCTCGGCACGTCCGGCATCTTCGGTGACTTCACCAACGAGGCGGGCGCGACCACCACCATCACCAGCGGCCGGCTCTTCGTGGTGGGAACCTTCACCAGCAACGGCACCATCACCGGCGCCATCTGCTCCAACTGCCTGGGCTTGCCGCCCGCGCTGGAAGCCGACGGCGACCTGAACCTGGGTCCCGCGGCGAATCTCAACATGCCTTTCGACGGCTCGCTCGTGCGAGTCGGTGGCAACTTCAACAACGCCATCAACAGCAACACACGCTTTGACATGAGCCTCGCGACGCTGCAACTTGAGGGAACCAGCACCGAACAGACCTTGGAGGTCATGTCCACCGACATCGGACCCGATGAAGCGGGACTGGACCGCACGCTCGCTGGCCACTACCCCATCGGCACGCTCCACATCGGACCATCACCCTCGACGGTGCGACTGGTCGATACCCACGACAACGACGGCCTTGGTCAGGCATCGAGCGAAGCCATTTACGTCGACACGCTCATCATCGATGCGGGCTCACGCCTCATCAACACCACATGCCGCATCTACTACCGCACGCTGGAGAACAGCGGCATCGTGGATATGCCTGACAACCTCATCCCCATCGGCACTCCCTGCTTCGCCGACTTCAATCAGGACGGTGGGGTCGACGGGGCGGATGTCGGGGACTTCTTCGCGGCATGGGAAACCGGGGACTCCGCCGCGGACCTCAATCAGGACGGCGGCGTTGATGGGTCAGACGTCGAAACCCTCTTCTTCGCATGGGAGGCGGGCCGCTGCTAAGTGGATCTCAGAGCGAGTAGCGTGTTATCGGCCTCCCGACAACGATTAATTATGATCCGAGCAAACCGTTTTACGGCTCAATTTCATTGCATGGCCCGGAATACTCTGGTAAACAGGAATGCTTCATCGTGGCCGCTCAGGGCGCCGGTGCGATGCGTTTGATGAAGTCTTACCGGGAGTGCTTGAAAATGAGTTCAGCGTGTGTGTTTGTTCGCCGTGCTTGGATGACCTTGCGGCACCCGCAGCTCTGCGCGGTGGTGGCGATGTTGTGCCTTTGCTGCGGTTCGGCCCTAGCCCAGCGGTCTACGCCCATCCAAGTGCTCCATCCCGCTGGCGCGTCGAACGACCAGTTCGGCTCGGCCGTCGCGGTTGACGGCGACACCATGATCGTCGGGGCGGCGAACGACGATGTGGGCGCCAACTCCGATCAGGGCTCGGCGCACGTCTACCGCTGGACCGGATCTGGCTGGACGTTCGAGGCCACGCTCATCGCCGCAAGCGGCGCGGCCAGCGACTTCTTCGGCACCTCCGTCGCGATCTCCGGCGACACCGCCATCGTCGGCGCGTACTTCGACGACGTCGGGGCCAATGGCGATCAAGGCGCGGCCTATGTCTTCGTCCGCTCCGGCACGACCTGGACCCAGCAGGCTCAACTCACCGCCACCGGCGGCGCGGTAGCTGACCTTTTCGGCATCTCCGTTGCGATCTCCGGCAACACCGCCATCGTCGGCGCGTACTTCGACGACGTCGGCGCCATCGGCAACCAGGGCTCCGCCTACATCTTCACACGCTCGGGCACGACCTGGACCCAGCAGGCCCAGCTCAACGCCGCCAGCGGCGCGACGAACGACCAGTTCGGCGTCTCCGTCGCCCTCGGGGGGGCCGGCGACACCGCCATCGTCGGGGCGTACTTGGACGACGTCGGCGCCAACAGCAACCAAGGCGCGGCGTATGTGTTCACACGCTCCGGGTCCACTTGGACCCAGCAGGCCCAGCTCAACGCCACCGGCGGCGCGGCAGACGATCGTTTCGGCTACTCCGTCTCTCTCTCCGGCGACACCGCAGTCGTAGGGGCGTACGGCGACGACGTGGGTGCCAACACCGACCAGGGCTCGGCCTATGTCTTCACTCGCTCCGGCTCCACCTGGACCCAGCAGGCCCAGCTCACTGCCACCGGTGGAGCGGCGACCGACTGGTTCGGCGTCTCCATCGCCCTCTCCAGCGACACCGCTGTCGTCGGGGCGTACTTTGACGATGTGGGCACCAACACCGACCAGGGCTCGGCCTATGTCTTCACACGCTCGGGTACGACTTGGACCCAGCAGGCCCAGCTCACCGCCACCGCCGGCGCGTCACTCGACACCTTCGGCATCTCCGTCGCGATCTCCGGTGACATCGCCACCGTCGGCGCGAACGTCGACGACGTCGGTGCCAACTCCAATCAGGGTTCGGCGTGGGCCTTCTCCCGAGTAGGCAACACATGGATCGGCCCCGATTTCCAGGCCCTCGGCTCCGACGGAACAGACTTCGATCAGTTCGGATACTCCGTCAGCGTCTCAGGCAACACCGCGATCGTCGGCGCGCCCTTCGACGACGTGGGCGCCAACGGCAACCAGGGCTCCGCCTACATCTTCACCAAAGCCGGCACCGCATGGACCCAGCAGGCCCAGCTCAGCGCTGCATCCGGCGCGGCCGCCGACGTCTTCGGCTGGTCCGTTGCCATCAGCGGCGACACTGTCCTCGTCGGCGCTTATGCAGACGACGTAGGTGCCAACAGCGACCAGGGCTCGGCCTACGTCTTCACACGCTCGGGCTCCACCTGGACCCAGCAGGCACAGCTCGTCGCCTCCGCCGGCGCCGCCAGCGACCAGTTCGGATACTCTGTCGCCCTCGACGGCGACACCGCCCTCGTCGGGGCGAACGTCGACGACGTCGGCGCCAACAGCAATCAGGGCTCGGCCTACGTCTTCACCCGCGCAGGCTCCACCTGGACGCAACAGGCCCAGCTCACCGCTGCGGACGGAGCGATCAACGATCAGTTCGGCATCAGCGTGGCCCTCTCGGGCGACACCGCGCTGGTCGGCTCCTCGCTTGACGACGTCGGCGCCAACGCCAACCAGGGCTCCGCCTACGTCTACACCCGCTCGGGCTCAATCTGGACCCAGCAAGCTCAGCTCCTGGCCTCCGACGGCGCTGGCATCGACTGGTTCGGTTTTGACGTCGCCCTCGACGGCGACACCGCCCTCGTCGGCGCGCTGCTCGCCAACGTCGGCGTCAACACCGATCAGGGTGCCGCCTACATCTACACACGCTCGAGCTCTGCCTGGAGCCAGCACGCCAAGCTCGTCGCCAACGACGGCGCTGCCTTCGACCAGTTCGGATACTCTGTCGCCCTCGACGGCGACATCATCATCGTCGGCTCCGCCCTCGACGACGTCGGCGCCACCAGCAACCAGGGCTCGGCCTATATGTTCGTTCGCTCAGGCCTCGGCTGGACTGAGCAGGCCAGGCTCCTCGCACCCGACGGCTTCAACAGCGATAACCTCGGCTTCGTCGTCGCCGTCTCAGGCAGCACCGTGCTCGCGGGCTCGCCCAGCGACGACGTGATCCCAGCCGGCAACCGGGGCTCGGCATGGTTCTTTGATGTTCCCACCGACGACTTCTCACTCGCCCTGAACGACGCCACCGGCGCCTCATCTCCCACCCTCGCCGCCGCGCTCCTGCCCGCGCAGTCGGGACACCAGATCATGGCCACCGAAGCCGCCTGGCGCACCACCGGCAGCCTCAACACCTTCGGGCGCTCCATCGGGCTGTTTGGCTCGGGCAACATCCGCACACCCTCCATCACCACGCTCGACCTCAGCGGTTCCTCCGCGATCATCCCCGCCGCGGGCTCTGTTGCGGAAATCTTCGGCTCGCTCCGCGCCGCCGGGTTCGTCGACGTCACCGCCGATTCCTTCCGCCTGGGCTCGCGCGGCATCCTCACCGCCCGCACCGGCTCCTCGCTCACCATCAACGCCCCCAACGCCGCGCTCGACGGTCAGACCCGTCTCGAGCAAGGTGCCTCGCTCACCTTTGGCGGCAACGTTACCGCCATCGGCTCCACCACTGCCAACCTCAACTCTTCGCTGACAGCCGGCGGCACGTTTTCCAACATCGACACCTTCACCATCACTGCAGGCACGATCAGCACGCCACTCTTCTGGAACCGCGCCCAGGCCAACATCTTCGGCAGCAGCGCGGTCTTCGGCTCCTACACCAACGAGGCGGGCGCAACCACCACGATCCGCTCGGGCACGCTCTTTGTCTTTGGCTCGCTCACCAACAACGGCACCATCATCGGCACCATCTGCTCCAACTGTCTGGGCACGCCGCCCAACCTCGATATTGGTGGCGATCTCAATCTCGGCCCCGCCGCGAACCTCACCATGCCCTTCAACGGGTCGCTGGTGCGTGTCGGCGGGTCCTTCAACTGCGCCATCAACAGCAACACTCGCTACGACATGAGCCTCGCCACGCTTCAACTTGAGGGCACTGGCACCGAGCAGACGCTCGAAGTGATGTCCAGTGACATCGGCGCAGACGAACTCGGCTTGGACCGCACGCTCGCCGGGCACTACCCCATCGGGATTCTCCACATCGGCCCCTCACCTTCAACGGTGCGTCTCACCGACGCGCACGACAACGACCTCCTCGGTCAGGCCTCGTGCGAAGCCATCTACGTCGACACGCTCATCATCGATGCGGGCTCACGCCTCATCAACACCACGTGCCGCATCTACTACCGCGCGCTCGAGATCAGCGGCATCGTGGATGTGCCGGACAACCTCATCCCCATCGGCGCCCCCTGCTTTGCCGACTTCAATCAAGATGGCGGGATCGACGGGGCAGATGTCGGGGACTTCTTCGTGGCATGGGAAGCCGGGGACTCCGCCGCGGACGTCAATCAGGACGGCGGCGTTGATGGATCGGACGTCGATACCTTCTTCGTCGCGTGGGAGGCAGGCGGCTGCTGACATCACAACGCGGCCTGAGCTACTCGAAGAGAATGCAGCATCTCATGGATTCCAGTTTGAAGTCCGCCGCTTCGAGTTTGGCTCGGGTTCGCATCTGATGCGACTCACGCGCCGCGGCGTTCTTGCGCTGGTGGCCGTCGATCTCTAGGGCACGGGCTCGAAGCAGTTCTTGACTGCGCTGCTTGATCCCTGCGCCACTGCGATTCACTCTGCCACTTGCCAGATCTGCACCTCGCCGCGGCTCCTGGACGGCTCGGTGTCCCACGTGCCTGCGCTCAGCACCAAGCGCCGGCCATCGGGGCTGAATGCCGCCTCGGTGATCGGTTGTCCGACATCGAAGAAAGAGATTTCCGACCCGAAGGCGGCCGATTGCGCATCGGCATCCCACAGCCGCGCCGTTGCGTCATCGGCTGCAGTAAGGATCCACCTGCCATCAGGCGAAAACGAGGCGGCCCGGATCCAGCCCGTGTGCCCTTGGAACGTGCAGAGGAGCTTGCCGTACGTCGTCGAGTCTGGCTCGGCATCCCACAGGCGGGCCGTGTTGTCACCGGGCGCGGTGAGCAGCCATCGGCCATCGGGCGATAGTGTCGCTGCAAGCACCGTGCGCTTCCCGACGTCAATGCGGGGGAGTTCCTGCCCGAAGGTGGCCGACTTGGAGTCGGCGTCCCACAGGCGGGCCGTGCTGTCATTGCTCGCCGTGAGCATGCGACGCCCATCAGGAGAGAACGACGCGACAAGGACCTGGTACGCGTGCCCTTGGAGCGTGAGGAGCTGCTGGCCGTAGGTCTTGGATCTTGGGTCGGCATCCCACAGCCGCGCCGTGTTGTCCCGGCTCCCCGTGATCACCCGCCGGCCATCGGGCGAGAACGACGCGGCGAACACCGTTTCCGTGTGCCCTTGAAGCCTGAGGAACTCCTGGCCATACGTCTTTGAGTTTGGGTCAGCATCCCAAAGGCGGGCGGTGTTGTCCCCGCTGCCTGTGAGCACCTGGAGGCCATCGGGCGAGAACGACGTGGCAGACACCGAATCCGTATGCCCTTCGAGCGTGCGAAGCAGTTTGCCGTAAGTGGGGGAGCTCGGGTCGGCATCCCACAGACGTGCCATCTTGTCGTCGCTCCCCGCGATCACCCGCCGGCCATCGGGCGAGAACGCCGCGGCAGACGGATAGCTCGTTTGTCCTTCAAGCGAGCGGAGCTTGCGGGGCTGAGCGAGAAGGCGCGGAGGCAACGCAGCCACCTGCGGTTTGATCTGCTCATCGACTGCTACCGCGGGCGACGTGGTCGCCGGAGCCTGCTGAGGGCGCGTGCATTGAGGCAGCACCGCAACGACACCGAAGGTGAACAGAAGTGCGAGCGATACTCGCAACATTGTTTCTCGCGGCATCATTGTCAGAGCAGTGCGGAGCATGTGGCGTTTCCTGGTGGGCATGACGACCATGTCCGGATGATGGGGGTCATTGATCGCGGTTGGGGGGAGTGGTCTTGCATGCCGCGGCGCATGCTTGGGTTTACCGACGCGTGCCGCGGCATGCGCTCCTGCTCCGAATCAGCAGCCATCGGGCCGCTCCATCATGCCCAGCTCATGGAACCACTGCGTGCGAACCTCAATCAGGCCCGCCATCGGTGCGATGATCGCCCAGCCCGTCGTGTTGTGCGATCCATCTGCCCTGGAGATGGCGTGATGATCTTGGGCCATAGGATTGAACTCCGAATAGTTTCGGAGATCTCCCGGGTAAAGTCAAGATTATTCCGAAACATTTCGGAGATGAGGTCTGGATTGCGCGCGAGCGAAGCCCCGTCTTCATGGGCATTGACCTGTCGCCAATTCGCCCAAGTCCGGATGACGCAGTCCATCGTCGCCCTGTGCGATCAGCTTCCCTCCAGCCGCACGTCAAAACGTGTTGTCCAAACTCCGTTGTCTCGTTTGCGCAACGGAACGATCACCGTTTCGGAGTCTAGCGCTCCGCGCTTCGCGGGCGTGAGGCGTGGGTCATCCTCGAACCACAGCGTGCGGTACGTGTGTTGGTGCACCGCCGCGTCGATGTGCAGGTGGATGTGCTGCGGGTCGTCAGAGTTCGGATAGCCGCCGGGGCGAATCGTGCGGAACCGGTACCAGCCGTCCGCGTTGGTCACCGCAACGCCGCTGATCCGCGGCGTGCGACGCTCGCTCCCTCGCGGCACGTACAGGCCGGTCGCATCGGTGTTGTACGCAATGACCGACGCCTTGGGTAGCGGGTTGCCGTGCTCATCGAGCACACGCCCGTAAAGCTCCAGCGGTTCACCGGGTTCATCATCGGGGCACATTGCTACTGCAATTTCCTTGTACGGCTCCTCGTCTGCAAACAGGCGTTCGATCGCGGGGCGGAGCTCGGCGACCGGTTTGCCTTCCGCGCCAAGGTCGTGGTGGATCGATTCGGCGGTACGGTTGACATAGACGATTGTGGTCGTTGCGGCCCCGGGAGCAGCCGAGGGCGCGTACTTGCGGACGTCCTCGTCATTCCCGGCCCGGTCGGCAATGGTGAGGAACACGTGGCGCAGGGGTGTGACCGCGAACGCCTGTCGCAAAGCCGCTTCCGACTGCGTTCGGGTCGCCGAGCCCTCGGGCAGCAGCACAACGTAGCCCACCGCGTGACGCGGCTTGAGCGCCTCGATCATTCGGTCGAGTTCCACGGCGATGTTCACCGCCCGCGGCAGTCCGCCCACGCCCGTCCAGATTGCGGCGCTCGGTCGCTGCGCATAGATGCACAACGGGCAGGCCGCCTTGCCTGCGTGCGGGCCGGTCACATGCCAGGGCATGAAACTCGGTACGTCCATCCGGGTCTTGAGGTCGATCACGCCGATGCCGCGGGCCGTTGGTTCGGCGGTTTGCCCGCAGGACACAACGACTGGCCATACACAAGCGAGCAGCGCGAGGATGAAGAATGTGAATGGACGCATGCGTGTTCTCCGAAGCGGGTTGGAACGCCTCCGCAGGTGGTGGGGTGGCGATCCCGGCCGACGCGACCTCGCGTGGCGAATGGTACCTGCCAACTGCGAGACGCTTCTTGACGTGGCAGTGTTCGCACGTGCACCGAGTTGGGCCGGAGTGGAGGGCACTGGCGTGCTCGGGGCGGCGGTTTGGGTGAAACTGTTGGATGCAGATCAGCCCACGCCGACCGAGCCCACTCGTTGCAAGACGTGATGGTTTGCCCCGTGGTTCTTGGTCCTGAAGGACGGCCAACCAACCCCCGCCACCCAAGTTCGCCCTGTCGATCCGGGCGACTGCAGCGGTACCCAGCTTACAGGCCGCGGATCTTTGCGTCCAGTTCCTGGAGCAGCACCGGGCTGAAGCCGCGGTCGTGGAACCAGAGGACCTTGCCCGTCGCATCGAGAAGGATCACGCGGGCCGGCATCGGATTCTCCGTTCCAGTGAATGCCTCGATCCGGTCGGCATCGCGGTACACCGTGATGACGCTGGCCCAAAGCTCTTTGGGAATGCCGCCGCGCATGCCATTGTCGATCTGATTCGCGAACATTCCCGGCAGCATCCCGGCGATCGTCGGAACTTCATAGAACGCGATGGGCGTCTTCAGTTGCAGAATGCCCACCATCCACCGATCGATGTCAAACTGCGTTGACTGCTTGTACCCCACGAAGAGCAACGCCGGCTTGCCTGCCACGTCGGTTGGCAGAGTCCGCGGCTGCTTCTCAAGCGTCTCACCCCGCACGGTGGGAAACGTCTTTCCGATGAGCGAGGCAGGGTCAACCTTGATGGGTGACGAGCACCCGGTCAGGAGAACAGCCGCCGCAATGATCGCGAGCTTGAGGATTGTCATCGGGGAGGATACGACGCAGAACGGGTTCTCGATGCGGACAAGCCCGTGCCGACCGAGCCCGCCGCGCTCATGCTCCTGACCAAGACGACCCATTTGAGTTTCCGCGCCGACTTCAAGGCGGGCAACGGCGGCAGAACCGCCGTCTACATGGCCCGCTGGGTCCACACTGGGTGCGAAGAGCGGCTGTGGTCGGACGTCACGACGGCAACGGCGGCGGTGTGAGGTGCATCCACACAGGCACAAAGGGAGTGGTTGAAAGATCGTTGCAGCAGCGCAATCATTGCTCTGATGAACCGCAGTACGGACAAGGCTTCGACTGATCAGGCCCCGTCAGGGCAGCCGACGCCGCTGTGGATCCGCGCGATGGTTGGCGCGCTGTTGAGCCTCATCCCCTCCACTCTTTTCGCCGTCATCATTGTGGTGATCGCGATGGTACTGCCGCTCGTGCTGCCGAGCGGAGGCGGCTGGGCGGGAGTCATCAGACCAGCGTTGTTACTGATCGCGGGCATCTACATCGTCAACATGGTGTCCGGTGCGGTCCAGTTTATGCGGCGAACGCGGTGAAGACTGGCCCTCACGTGAGTCGGCGGGCCCCGCTGGATCAGCACGCGGCGCGAAAAGGGGCCGTCGGAGATCACGACGGCGACCGTGCCGGCGTGAGCCACTTCTGCATGATCTCACCCGATGTGCAAGTTGAACCCCACCTGAGCGTTGTATGACTGCCTGATGAGCACGAAGCGAGCATGCAGTGCATGAAGTGGGGTGGCCCGGTTGTCGCCTTGCTCCTGGTGGTATAGTGTGGTTCAGCAGAACTACGTGGATCACCTACAAGGGGCCGGGAGCCCGGATGCCCTGTCAGAGCTGCTTGTTCCCTCAGCCACTGCGATTCAGTCTTCCGCATTTTGGCCGGGTGCCACGGGTGAGATGTACCTCGGACGCGGCACACTGCTCCATGCTCGGGCATTCGCTGGGTTCGAACCGCTCCGGGGTCGCAGGTCACCTTCGGATACCATGATCTCAATGAAGAGCATGCTCCATGTCAATGATGTGCATTCAGCACTCAACGAGACGCTCGTTGCGGAGGTCGTCCGCCCAGCAAGCATCGAGCAGCTGCGAGATCTTGTGCTCCGCGTCCGTGCCGAGGGAAGATCGCTTGCCATCAGTGGCTCGCGACACGCGATGGGCGGGCAGCAGTTCCTTGATGGGCACGCCCTGCTGGACATGCGCGGCCTCAGCCGCGTGCGGAGCGTTGATTGCACTCGTGGACTGGTGACGGCCGAGGCGGGGATCGACTGGCCGACTCTTATTGAAAGTTATCTTCAAGAGCAGCAGGCAGCGGCTCCAGGCGTACCGCCGCGGTGGGGCATCGCTCAGAAGCAGACCGGGGCGGACCGGTTGACGCTCGGCGGCGCACTGTCCGCAAACGCGCACGGTCGCGGGCTGCTGATGAAACCCATCGTCGGCGATGTGGAATCGTTCCGACTGATGAACGCCCAAGGCGAGCTCGTCGATTGCTCACGGGAACAAAACAGTCAGCTCTTCGCCGCCGCGATCGGCGGCTACGGGCTTTTCGGGCCGATTGTGGACGTGACGCTGCGGCTGGCACCGCGCATCAAGCTTCGGCGCGTGGTGCGGGTGATCGATATCGAAGACGCGATCCAGGCGGTGCGGCGCCGGATCGACGCTGGTTACCTGTATGGTGACTTCCAGTTCGATGTCGATCCTGCCTCGCCGGAGTTCTTGACCAAGGGCGTGTTTTCGTGCTATCAGCCGGTGGCGGATGACACGCCCATGCCTGATTCCGTCCGCGGGCTCTCTTCCGACGCATGGGCAGAGCTGCTCTATCTTGCCCACATCGACAAGAAAGCAGCGTTCGACAGGTACGCTCAGCACTATGTAGCGACCGATGGTCAGATCTATTGGTCAGACCTGCATCAACTGAGCAGCTATTCCGACGGATACCACGAGCCGCTCGACCGGCGTCTTGATGCGCCCGCACGAGGCAGCGAGATGATCACTGAGTTGTACGTGCCTCCTGATCACCTGACGGACTTCCTCCGTGCTTCAGCACGCTTGCTCAGCGAACGCAAAGCGCAGGTGATCTATGGAACAATCCGCCTAATTGGCACGGATGACGAGACCATTCTCCCCTGGGCCCGCGAGTTCTACGCATGCGTGATCTTCAACCTGCACATCGATCACACACCCGCAGCGATCGAGCATGCTGGGCGGACGTTCCGATCGCTGATTGACCTGGCTCTGGATCGCGGCGGGAGCTTCTACCTCACCTACCACCGCTTCTTCGATCGTGCGCAGATCCTCAAAGCATACCCGAGAATCAACGAGTTCCTGGCACTCCAGAAATGCCATGATCCCCAAGGGATCTTCTCAAGCACATGGCACCGCTGGCTCATCAGCACACTCCAGGGGTGATCGATGCGAGATCAAGCTAGTGGAACCGCCATTGTCGTCGCGCTCGGCATGCTGTCGCTGGGGCATCGGCGGCAGGATCAAGGCGGAGTTTTGGTCAGCTCCTGGGAACGCACGTTGTTGCACCAGACGCTTCAGCAGATTGGCGGTGCGCCAGCGCTTCTCTCCACGAGTTTCTGCCGCGTCTTTGCAAGACCCGTCGAACGGCTGTTCGTCCCTGGGATCTTGTCGCACTTTGGAATCCGCAAGCGCCTGATCGAGCAGGCGGTCATGCGCGGGATCCGTGAAGGGTTCACCCAGGTGGTGGTGATCGGCGCTGGTCTTGATTTGCTGACGCTGCGGATCGACCGCAGCGCAGTCGGTGCTCGTTGCATCGAGCTCGATCACCCCGCGACCCAAGCAAGGAAGCGCCAGATGCTCGCATTCGCCGAGGTTGACCCACATCGGGTCGAGCTCGTGCCTGCGGATCTCGGCAGAACCTCCGTGTCAGCAGCACTCGCTCGTTCAACGCGATTCGACCGGTCCCTTCCCACGGTGTTCGTCGTCGAAGGACTCACCATGTACCTCGCTGCCACCCAGGTGCGAAGCCTCCTCACGGATTTGCCGCAGGCAGCCCCCTCCGCTCGCCTCCTGATGACGTTCATGGAACCCGATGCGGCAGGGCGAGCACGTTTCACGCGACAGACCGTGCTGCTTCGCATTCTGCTGCGCGTGTGCGGCGAACCGTTCAAATGGGGACTCCACGCAGCAGCCATGCCCGAGTTTCTTGACACGGCAGGTTGGGCTCTCAGGCACTTGAGTGGACCGCCTGAGTTCATCGCGTGTGCCGGCGCCGCCGGAATCAGCATGACCGAGCAAGATTTCAGTGGCGAGTATCTTGCCGAAGCGTCGGTCCAGAAGCGGAGCTGAGACCGCGCGGCGCGTTGTTGAATCTCGTGGGAGCAGGACGAAAGCCGGGGGTGGGAATACTCACATCGCTCCCGCGTCTTGTTTCATTCGCTGCAAGACGCCACAACAATGGCCGTGCACATTCGCAGTCTTTCTGGCGAGTCGAATGGCGTGACGAACTGATCAGCCAAAATGGCCAACCTGAAGCACGAGAGTTGAACCACCCGAAAGACCCGGCCAATCTCACACCAAAAGCGAAAAAGCCCTTCGATGTGTCATCGAAGGGCTTCAAAGTGAAGCAATCGGGGGGACAGTACACCCATAGAACTATTCTTG
>JBILUL010000262.1:0-4639 GCA_044371005.1 Phycisphaerales bacterium
GGGTTTCGCCGCTGGAGGGGCTGAGTGTTCGCGCGGTCGCGCCGCGGCTCAAGACGGTGATGATCCTGCTGGTAACGGGCATCGGGCTGCTGATCTTCGAGGTGGCGGTGGTCTTCCTTCCCTCGGACAGCCAGGTGGTCTTCTGGCTCTATGCGTTGATGGGACTTCCGGCGATGTTCGCGGGGTACTTCCTGCTGGGCACGCCGGTGCTCTTGGCGATGGTCGGTCTGTTCGGGCGGGGGCTGAGTGCGTTGCTGCGACTGCCCAAGGGGCTCTTGGTTGGAACGATCCGGGCGACTCCGTTTCGCTACGGGTTCACGGCCAGTGCGATGATGTCGGGTCTTGCGATCATGGTGGCGCTGTGGACGCAGGGGCGTTCGATCGTGGATGACTGGCTGGGGAAGTTCGAGTTTCCCGATGCGTTCGTGACGGGGCTCAATCTCACTCCTGAGGCCAAGACGCGGCTTGAGGCGATGCCGTTTGTGACGGGTACCTGTGCGATCACGCTGCAGCCGATTGATACGGATGCCTTCGGTGTGCATGCGCTGCAGAAGTTCAAGACGATGTTCATCGCCTTTGAGCCTGAGCCATTCTTCAAGATGACGCGGCTCACGTGGGTGGAACCGACAACGCCGGAAGGTCAGGCGCGTGCGATTCAGAGGCTCAAGGAAGGCGGCGCGGTGATCGTCGCTCGTGAGTTCCAGGTGACGCAGGGGACGAAGCTGGGCGACAGCTTCAAGGCCTCCAACGAAGGCCAGTCGTATGACATGGAAGTCGTGGGCGTCGTGACGAGCCCGGGGCTTGAGGTGGTGAGCAAGTTCTTCGCCATCGGCGATGACTTCACCGAGCAGGCGATGCACGCGGTCTTTGGTTCACGCGATGATCTCAAGGCCAAGTTCAAGAGTGAATCGATCAATCTGATTCAGGTGGGGCTCAAGCCCGATGCGGATGATGGCGAGGCCATTGCGCAGATCCGCACCGAGCTTGCGGATTGTGGATTGCTTGATGCGGGCAGTGGTCGCAAGATCAAACGCGACATCACGACGTTCATCGGCGCCTCGCTGCTGGTAGCTTCGGCGGTGGCGGTCTTTGTGATGTTCGTGGCGAGCTTTGGTGTGGCGAACATCATCGTGGCGTCGATTCATGCGAGGCAGTTTGAGTTTGGTGTGCTGCGATCGATTGGTGCGACCAAGGGTCTGATTGCACGGTTGGTGCTGGGTGAAGCACTGCTGATGTCGATGGCGTCGATCGTGTTGGGGACTGCTCTGGGGTTGCAGGGGATCATCAGTGGGCAGCAGCTGGATCGACTGCTGCTGGGCATCGAGTTGACGGTGAAGCCGCCGGTGATGCCGATTCTGGCGGGCTGGTGTGTCGTGGTGCTGGTGACGGTGGGGGCCGCGGCACCCGCGGCGTTGGCCGCCGCGGCACGGCGTCCCCGCGAACTGCTCGCCGCGATGAAGGGCTGAGTGTTTCGGGGGTGTGCGACGCGGGAAACCCTGAGACGCGGGGCGTATGGTCCATCATGGCGTTGACGACCGCGGCGATTGCGCTGGGTTCCAATCTGGGAGATCGGCGAACGCACCTGAATGCTGCGGTTGAGGCGGTGCGTCTGCTTGATCACACGCAGGTGATGGCGGTGTCGGCGTGGGTGGAGACAGAGCCCGTGGGGCCAGTGGCGCAGGGGCCGTATCTGAATGGGGCCATGCTGGTGCAGACGGAGCTTGGGGCGGGGGTGTTGCTCAAGGGGCTTCAGGGGATTGAGGCGCAGCGGGGGAGGAACCGCGCATCGGAGCAGCGGTGGGGTCCACGAACGCTTGATCTGGACCTGTTGATCTACGGAACGCAGGTGATTGCGGAGCCGGGGCTTGAGGTGCCGCACCCGCGGATGGTGGAGCGGGCGTTTGTGCTGGTGCCGCTGGCTGAGATTGCGCCGCAGATGGAGATTCCCGGGACCGGGCTGACGGTCCTGGCCGCGCTGCGGGCTCTGTGAGGATGTGTCCCCCTTGCATCGGGGACGGGGCGAATCCGGAACGAATGGGGCAATGAAGCGTACCAAGGTGCGTTACCCTTCTCGTGTTGATGGCTGCCGCTGGAGCGGTGCCACGCACGAGTTGATCTACTGATGGAGTTTCGGCCATGCGCCTTGCCAGTACACTTGTTTGTTGCCTTGCGTTGGGTTCACTTGGTTACACCGCTCTGGGTCAGGATGCCCCCAAGCCTGCGCCGCGTGGCGAGGGTGAGCGTCAGCCGGGTGGACCGGGCGGTGGTGGGCGTCGCGAGGCCATGTCGCCTGAGAAGGCCAAGGCTGCCTGGGATCTGCAGGCACATGGCGTTGCCAAGCACCACGGTCTGAGCGAAGATCAGGCCAAGACGGTTGCCAAGGCGTACGCCGAGGCTCGCGAGAGCCAGAAGACGGCTGCCGACAAGCAGCGCAAGGAACTGATGGAAAAAGCCCGCGATGGTGCTGCGGGTGGCGGTGGTCGCGGTCTTGGCCCCGAGGCCATGAAGGCGATGGAAGACCTGAACAAGGGCGAGCGTGAGAAGTTCGAGAAGGCACTGGTTGCTGGCGGAATCTCTGCCGAGCAGGCTGGCAAGCTCAGCGCCTCGCTGGGTCAGTTCAATCCCGCATGGGATGTGATGGTTGATACGCTCGCGGGCTTCAAGCTCGACGCGGCGAAGCAGCAGGAAGGCCTGAATGCGATCGAAGCGTTCGTGATGGCTGGCTCGAAGGCCCGCACGGGCAACCCGGAAGATCGTGAAGCGAACCGCGAAGCGATGCAGGGCGCCCGCACGAAGCTCACCGATTCGCTCAAGGGCATCCTCGATGAGGAGCAGCTGAAGAAGTTCGAGAGCACCATCCGCGGCGCTGGTGGCCGTCAGGGCGGTCGTCCCGGTGGGCCTGGTGGCCCCGGCGGCGGTGGCGGTGGCGGTGGTGGCTTCTGATTCGTCAGAACAACGCACTCGCCTCACAGTTGAAGTGAGAATCTCAATGCCCCCGATGCAGATGATGCATCGGGGGCGTTGTCGTTTTGAGACAGGAATTGCAGAGTTGAGATTTCAAATTTCAGAGGGGGAGAGGGGAGCATTGCAAGGCCGCGTTGGGCTTTCAAAAAGACAAACGCACGCGAGTGGCTCGCGTGCGTTTGGGGGTTGAGCGGCTTGATCGCAGCCTGTTGATCGGGCCGGTTCAGGAGGCCTGGGCCCGCGGGTGAGCGCGGTTGTAGGCGTCCTGGATGCGGGTGGTCGTGAGGTGCGTGTAGATCTGCGTGGTGCTCAGGCTCTGGTGGCCGAGCATTTCCTGCACGGTGCGGAGGTCCGCGCCGTTGTCGAGGAGGTGCGTGGCGAAGCTGTGGCGCAGGGTGTGGGGGCTGATCGTGGGATCGAGGCCGACCTGCTTGAGGTACTTGTCGAGCTTGCGGCGGACGGAGCGGCTGGAGAGGCGTCCGCCATGCTTGTTGATGAACAGGGGCATGTTGGGGTTGGTCTGAGCCGCGGTGCCGAACTTGGAATCGGCGTGGAGCATTTCGAGGTAGCGCTTGATGGCGCCAAGAGCGTGGCTGCCCAGGGGAACGATGCGTTCCTTCTTGCCCTTGCCGCGGACATGGAGGGCTTCGCCGCTGGGATCAAGATCGGGCGTGTTGAGCCCGACGAGTTCGCTGACGCGGATGCCCGTGGAGTAGAGTGTTTCGAGCATGGCGCGATCGCGGCGGCCGAGCATTTCGCTGTCGCCGGGGGCGGCCAGGAGCTGTTCGACCTGTTCGATCGTGATGGCCTTGGGGAGCCGCTTGGCCTGGCGGGGCGTGCGGATCGTGGTCATCGGATTGCCGGCGGTGAAGCCGCGTTTGTCGCCCCACTTGAAGAAGGAGCGAAGCGTGGCGATTTTGCGAGCCATCGTCGCGGCGGAGTACTGCTGTTCACCCAGGAAGGCCAGGAAGGTGCGAACCAGATCAGCGGATGCGCCGCGGATGAGTTCAGTCACTGTCCTCGGCGTGATGCTGCCCGCGACATCGTTTCGCTTGGAGAGCTCGCGGTCGAGGGCTTCCTTCTCGCGGGCGGGATCGATTTCGATCTTGTGGGAACTGGCGAGGAACTCCACGAATTGGCGGAGGTCGGCGCCGTAGCAGCGCGCGGTGTAGGGGCTGAAGTGCCGCTCATCACCGAGATATTTCGTGAACGCTTCCGTGATCGGTAGGATCGACATACACATTCTCCTGCCAACTGCGACCGCGCCCTGACGACGCCTGCGTGCGGATCTGTTCCTGGTGCGCGATAATCAGTCCTTTGGTCGGCGTGGCGAATGCCACGCTTAATCGACGAACCGATTTGTTCGAACTCCAAGTTCCGCCTGCGCGGTCTTCCGACTGCATCGTCCCTCGCCACCAAGCACCTGAATCAGCGGTATCTCTCACTGACGATTCGCTGCCGACCCTCGATCGGATCAATCCCCTATTCGGGTGTTATCGCTCCAATCGTTGCCTCGTTCGGGTCTCTAGGTCCAACGTCCGCTCGTTTGTTTTTCTCGGGCGTTGGGCCTCTATCTGTTTGTCTTCCAAGCGGTTGATTTGTTGCGTGATTTCCCCTCGCAACATTATCACTTCTCTTATCGGCCACGACCGTCGTTCCACCTATCCGAATCCAC
>JBILUL010000160.1:0-11403 GCA_044371005.1 Phycisphaerales bacterium
TTCCGCCGCCTGGATGTGGATGCACTTGGCCGGACAGATCGTCGGGCACATCATGCACGCCACGCACTTCACGCGGCCCGCTTCGTCGCGGTTCAGACGGTGCACGCCGCGGAAGTTGCCGGCGTATTGGCCGCCGTCTTCGATCTTGAGGTCCTCGCGGCGAACTTCAGGATACTGCATCACGCGGCTTGTCTTGCCCTGTCCCCACGAAGTGAACAGGTGACGCAGCGTCGTGCCAAAACCCTTGATGATGTTCGGGAGGTACACGGCCTCCGTCGCATTCATCGGCTTGGGATCGAGATTGATGATGTCTTCCGGGCGGATCGTCATTGCGGGTGTAGGGTAGCCGCGAAAAGGTCGGTGGTGGCTGGTCGGGCATGCCCGGCCGACGCGTTGAGTGGGGGAATCCGGGAGCCCCGAGTGGTCGCGGGCAGGGTGGCGATTTGGGTGCCGGGCACCACGTACTTGCACGCCGATGGCGTGCGGCGTTCGGGGGGCCCGCGTTCCCGGGGTGGCCCCGCAGAGCCGGGCTTCACCCCGGGCTACTCACTGGCAGGCCTATGGCCTGGAAGCGGCCCGGGATCGGCGTGCCGCGGGCGTTTGAATGCCGGGTTCCCTGTCTGACTCGCCCTCGACCCCGCGTTTCGCCCTCCCACACTCCCTAAACTCGCCCTCACCGACGGCCATTGGCTTGCCCGATCGGCCCCCGTCCGTCCCCGGCCCCGACCCCCGTTCCCTAGCCCGCACATCACAGGTCCCGCCAAGGCTCGGCGTCACCCGCGGCAACGCAAGGAAAGCACCCCCCATGGAACTTCAACTCTGGCAGGCCGTTGTCCTGGGTCTGGTCGAAGGCATCACCGAATATCTCCCGATCAGCTCCACCGGCCACCTCATCCTCGCCTCCGCCTTCATGGGCCTGGGCGGCACCCCCGAGCAGCAGCGAGCCATCGACGACTTCAACATCGTCATCCAGGGCGGAGCGATCGCCGCGGTAGTGGGGCTGTACTGGCCCTCGCTGGTCCGGATGCTCAAGGGACTCATGGGCCAGGATGAACAGGGCCTCAAGCTCCTCATCAACCTGGGCATCGCCTTCGTCCCCGCGGCCGCCGCGGCTCTGCTTCTCAAAGACACCATTGAGCGCTTCCTCTTCTCACCCATCCCCGTGCTGCTCGCTCTCGCCCTGGGCGGCTTCTACATGATCATCGCCGACTGGAAGGCCCAGGGCCGCCTTGGCCTTGGCCCCAAGTCCGGCTGCGAACCGGGCATCATGGACATCACGCCCTCACAGGCACTCTTCATCGGCCTGCTTCAGTGCATCGCCATGTGGCCGGGCACGAGCCGCTCGATGATGACCATCACCGGCGGCATCTGGTGTGGGATGCGGCCCAAGCAAGCCGCGGAGTTCAGCTTTCTGCTGGGGCTGCCCACGCTGATGGCCGCGACGCTCTACAAGCTCGCCAAGAACCTCAAGCACAGCCACGACACCGGCACCCCCAACATGTTCGATACGCTCGGGTACGGCGCGTGTGCGGTGGGCATGATTGTCGCGGCACTCTCCGCCGCGGTCGCGGTGCGCTGGCTCGTGGGCTTCCTCAACCGCCACGGGCTCACCCCCTTCGGGTGGTATCGCTTCGCCCTGTGCTTTGTCGTCGCCGGCTTTGTCTTCAGCGGCAAGGTGAAGATCACCCCCCCTGAGAAGCCTGCCCCGATCAAGGCGGGTGTTCAGAACCAGACCAAGACTGTGGACCCGGTGAAGTGGCCCACCCCCTGATCCGATTGCAGTAGTTCCCATTCCCTGATTCCCCTGTCCCGTCCGTTTGCATATCGAGCCAGTCATGAGCAGTGTCAAGACGTCGTTTCCCAAGGATCGCATCAAGATCGTGCTGGTGGAGAACATCCATGCCGCGGGCGTGCAGATGCTGCGCGAAGAGGGGTACCAGGTCGAAACGCTCGCGGGCGCACCCGACCCGGCCAAGCTCGCCAAGCTGATCAAGGATGCGCACATCATCGGCATCCGCAGCAAGACGGATCTCACGCCCGATGCCTTCAAGGCCGCCCAGCGTCTGCTGGGTGTTGGGTGCTTCTGCATCGGAACGAATCAGGTGGATCTCGATCACGCCTGCTCGATCGGTGTGCCCGTCTTCAACTCGCCCTTCTCAAACACGCGCAGCGTCGCGGAGCTCACGCTCGCTGAGATCATCGCGTTGTCGCGTCGTCTCGTGCCCCAGAGCGCGAACATGCACAAGGGCATCTGGGATAAATCCGCCTCGGGCGCCCACGAAGTCCGCGGCCGCACCCTTGGGATCGTCGGCTACGGCCACATCGGTTCGCAGGTGAGCGTCCTGGCCGAAGCCTTCGGCATGCGCGTCATCTTCTTCGACATCATCTCGAAGCTGGCCATGGGGAACGCCCGCCAGGTGAAGGATCTGGCGACGCTCTTCAAGGAATCCGACATCGTCACCCTGCACGTGCCCGCCACGCCGCAGACCAAGAACATGATCGGGGCGGCCCAGATCAAGAAGATGAAGGCCGGCGCGTTTGTGATCAACAACGCACGCGGCAGTGTCGTCGATGTCGCGGCTCTGGCCGAAGCCATCAAGACCGGTCACATCGGTGGCGCGGCACTCGATGTCTTCCCGCACGAGCCGGCAAGCAAGGAAGAAGCCTTCAAGAGCGAACTGCTCGGCCTGCCCAACGTCATTCTGACGCCGCACGTCGGTGGCAGCACGGAAGAGGCGCAGGCGGCGATTGCGGAAGATGTCGCCGCGAAGTTCATCAAGTTCCTCAACGTCGGTACGACCACCGGTGCGGTGAACGTGCCCGAAGTGGAACTGCCCGAACAGGATGCCTGGAAGGATGGCGCTTCGACCCGCCGCCACCGCATCCTGCACTTCCACCGCAACGTGCCCGGTGTGCTGAGCAAGCTCCACGGCATTGTGGCCAAGCTGGGCGCGAACATCTGGGCCGAATACTTGCGCACCAACGAGCAGATCGGCTATGTCGTGCTCGATGTCGATCCGATGGATGGCACGGAACTGGTTGACCAGTTAAGGGCGATGCCGGAGACGGTGCGGGTTCGCGTTCTTTATTAAACCCGGTGCATTGAGCGCCGCCATGCGCCGGTGCCGAAGGCACCACGTTCATTAGCCGGCTGCAAGCAGCGCTTCGCTGCGCAGCTGCCGGTACGGTTCGCCGCGGGAATCTGGGCCCTGAAGGGGCCCCGTTGATGACGACACGCACGAACCAACCGCCCTCCTTCAGAGGGCCATCATTGCGCGGCCAAAACCAGGGGCCACGCGGCGAGGCGCCGCTCGCCCCTGGCTATTAAATCCGGTGCTTTCAGCACCGAAGAAAGATCCCAGACCTCGCTGCCTGAAACTCGCCCTTACTTCGCCTCACCCAGCGCCGAGTACTCCACCGGAGTGCCAAGACCAAGGTTCTTGATTTCCTCAAGGATCAGCTTCTTGTCGCCCACCAGCACGAGCACACCGGCATCGAGCGCAAAGGCCTTCTTCGCCAGTGCATTGAGGTCCGCGGCCGTCACCTTCTGCATCGCGGCAAGGTCCGCCACCGTGGTGTCGATCGGCATGCCGTTGAGCAGGAAGGTCGCCGCGGCACCGGTCATGCCACGCAGACCCTCGAACGAACTGATCGTGTCGTTGCGCTGCGTCTCACGCGCCTTGTTCGCTTCATTCTCTGAGATATCACCCGCGGCAATGCGTGCGAACTCCTTCATGAACTCCGCGACTGCCTCGCCGGTCACCTCGGCCTTCACCGCAGCACCCGCCGAGAACGCGCCCGCAGCGATGTTCATCTCAAAGCTCGAACGCGCGCCGTACGTGTACCCGTGATCCTCACGCAGGTTCTGATTCAGCCGGCTCGTGAAGCTGCCACCCAGAATCGTGTTTAGGAGCGAACGCTGCACGCGCGTCGCATCGGAGAACGCGACACCGGGTGCGTAGAACCGCACCACGGTCTGCACTGCACCCGGACGATCGACGATGGCAAGGCGCATCTTGGTCGAAGGTGCCGCGGGCGCACCGCTGACGGCGGTGAACGTCGAAGCGGATGGTTTCCAGTTTGCAAATGCCTTGTCGAGTGCCGCCTTGGCCTCAGCGGGCGTGATGTCGCCGGCCACCAGGAAGGTCGCACGGCTCGGATCAAACATCGCCTGCTGCGCGGCCTTGATCTGCTCGAGCGTGAGTGCTTCCACAGTCGTGGGTGTGCCCGAGGGGGAATGGCCCATGAAGGAGCCGGTCCCGAAGACGATCTGACGGGCCACACGCGCCGCCGCGGCGTTGGGGTTCTGAGCTTCCTGCCCCAGATCCTCAAGATGCAGCGACTTCACCCGATCCCAATCCTTCTCCTCGTTGCGAGGGTTGCGGATTGCATCAGCAAAGAGACCCAGCGAATCACCGAAGGTCCGCTTGAGCGTCGTCAGTGATGCGAACGCTGATTCCGGGCCGCACGAGGCATTGAACGTCGCGCCAAGCAGATCCAGCTTGTCACCGAAGGCCAGCGCATCCAGTTCGCCCGCACCTTCACCCATCATCGTCGCGGCCAGATCGCCAAGGCCATCCTTGCCGCCCGCATCGAGCCATGCCGCGTGGCGATTCACCAGCGACACGCTCACGATCGGCAGATCGGTGCGAGTGAAGACCAGGAGCTTGGCTCCGCAGGCGAGGGTCGCCTGCGCGGGAGCCGGGAGTGCGAACTCCCCAGCCGCGGCAGGCCCCGGCCGTGTATCGCGAGCACTGGGCGCACGCTCGGGCTCTTCGGGGAGCACGTGGATCACCACGCGGCCCTTGGTGCAGACCTGCTTGACCCACTGCTGCACATCCGCTGCGGTGGCATTGCGATAGCGGTCGAGGTCGCGTTTGAAGCTGTTGGGTTCGCCCAGGTAATACTCGTATTCGTTGAGCTTGTCGGCGCGTGTGCGCAGGTTCTGAAGGCTCGTCACTGCGCCCAGTTCATACTGAGCTTTGTTGCGATCCATCTCCTCCTGCGTGGGGCCCGAAGCAATGAGACGATCCACTTCCTCATCGATGAGCTTCTCGACGCGCAGCAGATCCGCATCCGGCAGCGTCAGTACATCGATGGCGAAGACGCCGGCAAGCGGGTAGCCCTGCTGCATGGCAGTCACTTCAGCTGCAAGCTTCTCATCGATCACCAGACGCTTGTAGAGGCGGCTGCTCTTGCCCCCCGCGAGCACCTCGCCCGCCAGGTTCATCTCTGCATCGCCCGAAGCAAAGGCGCGCGGGCTGTGGTAGGTGAACTGCACCTTGGGCAGCTGCACCTTGTCGATGCACGTGAAGCGACGTTCACCCGACAGCTTCACCGCGATGGGCTCGGTGGGCATCTCATACTTGCGCGTCACCTTCTGGCCTGCGGGGATTGTGCCGAACAGCTCGGCGATCATCGGCTTGATCTCCGCACTCTTGAAATCGCCCGCGACCACCAGACTCGCATTGCTGGGAACGTAGAAGGTCGAGAAGAAGTCCTTCACGTTCGTCACGTTCGCCGCTTCCAGATCCTGGTGCGTGCCGATGACCCCGTAGTAGTAGGGGTGCGAGGGCTCGAAGAGGAGCTTGAAGGTCATCTCGCCCGCCTTGCCGTACGGAGCGTTCTCAACCGTCTGACGCAGTTCGTTGCGAACCACATCGCGCTGCTTGTCGAGCTTCTCCTGATTCATCATCAGACCCATGTCCTCAAGCCGATCCGCATCCAGCCACAACAGCGTGGGCAGCAGCGAGGAAGGTCCCCAGGAGAAGTAGTTCGTGCGGTGCAGGTCGGTGCTCGCGTTGTTCGCGCCGCCACCGGTTTCCATCAGCACATCGAAGTCGTTGCCCGCGACTCGCTTGGTGCCCATGAACATCAGGTGCTCAAAGAGGTGCGCGAAACCAGAGCGGCCCGGCGGCTCATCCTGTGCGCCCACGCGATACCAGGTGTTGATCGTTGCAGTGGGGAGGCTGTGATCCTCGTGCAGGATCACCGTCATGCCGTTGGGCAGGCTGTACTTCTCATACTTGACATCCTGTGCGTTGGAAGGCATCGCCACGCTGAGCAGGGCAAGCAGGCTTCCGACACCCATCTTGAAAGTGGTCTTCATGTGACCCAAGGGTAGCGCAATCGCCTTATTGCACGCCCCCCGCCCCCCCCCGCCCTCCTCCCGCCTTCCCGCGATCTCTCAACGCGTTTGCTCTACAACTGTCCTCATCGTGTCGATCAGTGCTCCATGACTGAGCGGAGAAGGGAACATGGATGGACAGGATGGACAGGATGAGGAAAGGGAACAGGGAAAGACTGACCATGTCGGACTGGCCTCTCTCATTCGTCGTCTTGCATCCTGCACATCATGTCTATCCACGTCGCCTTCTCCACTTAAGAGAAGAACTATGGATAGACAGAATGGAGAGGAGAAAGAAGGGCAACAGGGAAAGACTGACCATGTCGAGCTGGCCTCTCTTGTTCTTCGTCTTGCATCCTGTCCATCCTGTCCATCCATGTTTCCACTTCTTGGAAGAGAAGGGGACATGGATCGACAGGATGCAAGACGCGAAGCGGTGACAGACCGGCCAGATTTGTGGAATGGGGGGTGGAGGGGCTTGTGGGCTCTCGCGATACCGATCTGAAGCCAAACAGACACCCGATGGCGAGTGGAATCCCTTGTGAGCATGCAGTACCAGCGGGTCAGTTGCCCGTGCTGATCCCCATATGCTCCTGCATCGTGTACGAGCTGACTGTCCAATCCTGCTTCGCCGCGGCACACGCCATCGTCATGGGCGGCATCCGCGAGCCCATCCACGGCCACAACTGGGATGTTCGCGTCGTCATCCGCGCGCCACGCCTCGATGCCGATGGCCTCCTGTGCGACTTCCACGCCGTCGAGAAGGGCTTGGCGGCCATCATCGCCCGCTTCCATAACCGCCATCTGAACGAAGTGGAGCCCTTCACGACCATCAACCCGACGGCCGAACTCGTGGCACGCCACATCGCTTTGGAACTCGCGGCAAAGCTCGGCCCCGTCCTGGCTCCCCAGGATGGGCGCATCGCCAAAGTGAGTGTGACCGAAGCGCCCGGATGTACCGCCGCGTTTGAACCGGATTGATCCTGCCTCGTAGTACCCGTTCCCCGCTGCCCCCTCCGCCTTTCTCCACCCTCCCCAACTGCAGTCAACGCTGCAGAAAAGCCGATCTCTCTCTTTCGCCATGCCTTCTTCCCGCAAAGCTGTATCTGCGACCGATTCGGGTGAACCTGCTTCACCTCGGTTCTTCAACCGCGACCTCTCGTGGCTCGAGTTCAATCGCCGCGTGCTCGCGCAGGCGGCCGATGAAGGCCAGCCGCTGCTTGATCGTGTCCGGTTCCTGACGATCTTCACGAGCAACCTCGATGAGTTCTTCATGAAGCGCGTCGGACTGCTCAAGCGCACCGTGCACGCGGGCGTCGATACCGTCGGGCCCGATGGCATGACGCCGCGCCAGCAGCTGCTGGCCATCCGCGGCATGGTGACCGAACTGTGCGCAAGCCAGATCGAGATCTACAACAACCAGATCCGCCCCGCGCTCGACCACGCAGGCCTCTCGGTTGTCCGCTACGCCGACCTTTCCGGCAAGGACCGCAAGTGGGCCGAAGACTGGTACCGCGCCAACGTCTTCCCCACGCTCACGCCGCTGGCCGTTGATCCCACGCACCGCTTCCCCTTCATCAGCAACCTCTCGACGAACCTGGCGGTCGTTGCAGAGCCGCCCACCAACGCACACACGCTCACTGATCGCAGCGGAGCTTCGCCCGGCTTTGAAGCAGCTGAACGCCTCTTTGCCCGCCTCAAGTTCCCCGCCAACATCAAGCGATTCATTGCGCTGCCCAATCGCGATGGCGCCACCTCGGCCGTGCGCCTTGTGCAGGTCAACGACATCATCCGCAACAACCTGGATGACCTCTTCCCGGGCATGAAGCTCGCCGAGACGGTCGCCTTCCGCGTGACGCGCTCGGCCGGCATCCAGAAGGACGATCTCGATACCGCCAATCTCCTCCAGTCGATCGAAGCCGACCTCAAGCAGCGTCGTTTCGCCCGCGTGGTGCGTGTTGAGATGGAACCGTCGGCTTCGCCCGCCGTGGAGCGCTGGCTCTGCGACAAGCTCAACGTCGAGACGCGTGACATCTACGACATGCCCATGGATATCGACTTCCTGGGCCTTTCCGAAATCTGCGACATCGATCGCCCTGATCTCAAGCACAAGCCCTGGAAGCCGGTCATTCCTTCGCGTCTTGCGCCCGCGGTCCTCCAGCCCGTGAGCGACAAGAACTCGGCGAACTTCTTCGCCGCGATCCGCAAGCAGGACATCCTGGTGCACCACCCTTACGAATCCTTCGCCGCGAGCGTGGAGCGATTCATCGCAGCTGCCGCGAGCGACCCGGATGTGCTCACGATCAAGCAGACGCTCTATCGCACGAGCCCGGATTCACCCTTCATTGCGCATCTCATCCGTGCCGCGGAATCGGGCAAGCAGGTGGCGTGCCTGGTTGAGCTTCGCGCTCGCTTTGATGAAGACCGCAACGTGCGCTTCGCCCGCGTGCTCGAGAAGGCCGGTGTGCATGTGGCCTACGGCGTGCAGGGGCTCAAGACGCACTGCAAGACCAGCCTCGTGGTGCGCAAGGAACGCCACGGCCTGCGGTGCTACGCGCACTTTGGCACCGGCAACTATCACCCCAAGACTGCGCAGCTCTACACCGATGTGGGCCTGCTGACGGCCGACCCGGATATGACGGGCGATCTGGTGAACCTCTTCAACTTCCTCACGGGCCTGGCTGCGACGCAGGAGTATCACACGCTGCTGGTGGCTCCCACCTGCATGCGCACCAAGTTCAATGCGATGATCGATCGCGAGATCGAGTTTGCAAAGAAGGGCGCGCCCGCTCGCATCATCGCCAAGATCAACTCGATGGAGGATCGCGAGACCACCGATCGCCTTTATGCTGCGAGCCAGGCGGGCGTGCAGATCACCCTCATCGTCCGCGGCTTCTGCTGTCTGCGCCCCGGCGTCCCGGGCCTCTCCGAGAACATCCGCGTCCTCTCGATCGTCGGTCGCTTCCTCGAGCACTCACGCATCTTCCACTTCGGTGCAGGCCGCGAGGACATGCTCGATGGCGAGTGGTACATGGCCAGCGCCGACTGGATGTATCGCAACCTCTCCAACCGCGTCGAAGTGGGCGTTCCCGTGCGCGACCCGGTGGCCCGCGCCCGGCTCGCCGAGATCATCACGACGCATCTGGCCGATCACCGCCAGGCCTGGGAGCTTGGTCCCGATGGCGAGTATCACCGCCGCGTTGCACCGGCGCAGACGCCCGCCGATTCGCCCATGGCCATGGGTACCTTCGAAACCCTCATGCGAGCCGCGGCGAGCGAGCCGTGAGAGTTGAAGCGAGTGAGCGCGATGAGTGGGTTGGAATCATGCGGCGTGTGATTGCCGGCATCCTCTAGGCCGTGAGGCCTTTGAGTGAAGAGCATGGGGTGAAGCACGGCTTTGCGTGCGCCACCCCAAGATGAACGGGCAAAACCGGACCGCACGCCGTAGGCGTGCAAGAAGGGTTCGTGACGACGCGCGTTCGCGCGTGGCTTAGACGATCGCACGGACCCGGAAGCTCAGAGTACCAACCGCCTTCAAGTTCCCCAACTTGCACACCTTCGGCGTGCGGGGTTTTCGTCGCCGTCAACCCGGGGTGGCGCCCGCCAAGCCGGGCTTCACCCCGGGCTACGAACGTCCAGCCCTCTGGGCTGAAGAGCAGTTGACATCACGCTGCCTTGCGCCGTTCCCAATTGCGGGGCCGCACGTTCGCCGGCGTATCCGCGCGTTCACGCCAGTCTTCCGCACGCCGCAGGTTCAACTCGCTGGGCATCGTCTTGCGATACCCCAGCAGACGAATCACCTCCAGCACATCCGTCCACTGCGGGAAGGTGCGGCCGTTGGCCTTCTTGAACTCATCGATGGCCATGAGGAAGAGGAACTGCTCGGTGGTCATCTCCCCTTCCTCGGCACTGCGGGAGAAGTCGCTCAGACGCCGGCCTCTGCCGCGGCGGCGTTCCAGGCCACTCTCGGCCGGCTCGCCATCGGGCCCGAATGCAGGCTCGCCCGTCCTGGGATCAATCTGCGTGCGCCGATCCGAAAAGACGCGTCGGTCAAGCACGGTGCCCTTCTGCCACGCGGGCTTCTCGTCCTTGCGCAGCGAAACGGCCGGGGCATCGGCCACGGGTTCAGTGCTCCCATTGAGGGGCGCTGCCTGTGGTCCATGCGCCGGCCGTGAGGTGGGCGTGGCCTTGGAATGGTCGGGCGAAGGATTCGATGAGGCTGGCGAACGGTCGGACATGGCCGTGTCTCCGGGGTGCGACGAACGTCTGTTCGCCGCGGGGAGCCACGGTGGCCCGGGCTGTCTGCCCATGGGCCGCCGCGCCGTCGCTCAGCGACAATCAGAAGTCGTCGTCATCATCATCGTCATCGTCGCCGGCGAACTCGCCGTCTTCGTCTTCTTCTTCGTCATCCTCGAGGAAGCCTTCGTCGTCCTCTTCGAACTCTCCGCCTTCTTCGGCTTCTTCCTCATCGTCGGCAAAGGCATCGTCGTCGTCATCATCGCCAAAGTCGTCATCGTCATCGTCACCCATGAGAACGGTGACTCCCCCGTGCGAGGGGGCGTAGACATCGGCGTCTGCCCAGCTGTTTCCGGAGTTGTCGAATGCCTCGCCGCTGTTGAGCATCCGGTGCTGCTCCGCGGTTCCGCCGGCCTTGTTCAAGAGTTCCATCACCATGGTCCACCTGCCCAGAAAGAAAAAGACTCGATCACTGCCTGACTCCGGGCCGCATGCAAGACGGCACGCCCCGGTGTATACGTTCATTCACGATCCAAGGACATCGACCTGACATCAAGTTTCGAGTCGGCACCGACTGCCTTTGGCCCGCAACCACCCTTCACCAAGGGCCAGTTGTATGGTCGCCAACCGCTGCACATCTCGAAAATCGACCGACCCACGCCACATCGACCGTTCCCCGCTCCGTTCGCCAATCGTTCCCACCTCATCGGCCCGGGGCCACCCCAAGGTCAAACCGATCTGCAACACCCGCAACCTTCCTTCCCCTGCCCACTCCCCTCACCACTTCAAGTCACCCCCCATTCGACAACCTCTTCGGGCCACATCCCACTTCGACTGCTCGAACCACCGCCAGACAACCGATTCACTGGCAGGCACTCACTCCACCCGCGGCATTGTCCGCACCCACTTTGGGATCGGTTCCGTCCGGATTTCAGTCAAGCCCGACCATGCTGGCTGCCGAGAGCGGCGGTACAGTACAAACCCGTTCGGGTAAGTCAACACGGCCCCTTCCGGGTTTTTCGCGCGCCGGGGGGGGGGGC
>JBILUL010000250.1:0-5111 GCA_044371005.1 Phycisphaerales bacterium
TTTCACTCCCCCGTCCCCCTTCCCCCCCTTCCTTCTCCTACCCCCTCTCTCTCCCCCTCAAGTCCCCGCACTCCTCCCACACGCCATCCCCCTCAACCGCGGCACAGCGTATGGCACCCCGCTCCCTCGCCTCGCCGCATTCCCCATGAACGCCCCCTCGACGCCAACCGCTCCCACCTTCCGGCCCACCGCCCTCCTGGCCGCCGTCGTCGTGCCCGGTGCTGGCCACTTCATCGCGGGTGAGCGGTCTCGGGGCGCCCTCATCGCCACCGGCGTTCTGGGCCTCTTCTTCGGCGGCATGTTCATCGGCGGCATCGATGTCATCGACAGCAAGGAAGACCGCGTCTGGTTCTTCGGCCAGGCACTCGTCGGCCCCATCGCCTTCGGCGTCGACTGGGCCCACCAGAACAAGTTCAAGGTCATCGACCCCGTCACCAAGCAGCTGCGCTCGGCCAACCCCGATGAAGGCCGCGATGCCAACGGCATGGCTGTCAAGGGCGGCACCCCGCCCAACGAAAAGTCTCTCAACAAGGTCAACGACCTGGGCACCCTCTTCAGCACCATTGCTGGCATGCTCAATCTGGTCGTCATCCTCGATGCTGGCTGGCCTTCGCGCCGCCGCGTTGCCAAACCCGCGACCTGAAGAACCCCTCCCATGTTCAATCTGCTCGCGTACACCCCCTTCATCGATCCCATCAACGTGCACCGCATCTGGTACATGCTGATCGTGCCGCTGTCGCTGGGCATCGCCATCACCTACAAGGCCATCCGCGTCGGTGACATGAAGCAATACCCCAAGCAGGTCATCGCCATGACCGCTCAGATCGTCGGCATCATGGCTCTGCTGGGTCTTGGCTCGTACCTGCTCATCCAGCACATCGTCCCGCGCATTCTGCCAGCCATGTAAGGCGGGCGACGATCAGACCAACATTCCGCCGCGAAGACGCTCGTGGCCTCTGCGGCACCCGCCGCGGCCATATCGTCGGTCTTGATCGGCCCCGCCGGTCGCCCACATTGACTCTTCAAGGACACTCCACATGATCGGTGACGGCTGGAACGGCGAACAACCCGCCATCCGACCTCAGTCAGACCCTTCCGCCCCCCAGCGACGGATCGCCGTCGTCACAGGGTCTCGCGCGGAATTCGGGCTGCTCAAGCCCGTCATGCTCGAAGTTGCCAAGCGGCCCGATCTGCTGCTCATGGTCATCGCCGCGGGCTCGCATCTGGTCTCGCCCGCTCAGACCTTCTACGACGTGAAGGCCACCTTCGCCATCGCCGAATCGGTCCCGATGCAGGTCGCAGGCCGCACGGGCCGCACCGAAGATGTTGAATCGGTCGCGAAGGGCGTTGCACGATTTGGCCGGGCGTTCGAGAAGCTGCAGCCCGACTGGGTCGTGGTGCTCGGCGATCGCATCGAAGCCTTCGCCGCGGGAATCGCGGCGAGCGTCGGCGGCTGGGCCCTCGCACACATCCACGGCGGCGATCGCGCCGAGGGCATCGCCGATGAATCGATGCGCCACGCGCTCACCAAGATGGCCCATCTGCACCTGGCCGCGACGCCCACCAGTGCCGATCGCATCATCAAGATGGGCGAATCAACGCGGCGTGTCCATATCGTCGGCTCACCAGCCATCGATGCACTCGCCTCCATTCCCCCGCTTGACGACGCCGCGTATGAAGCACTGGGTTCACCCGCCGCGGTCTTTCTCATGCATCCCGTCGGCCGAACCAGCGAAGCCGAAGAAGCGGCCGCCGCGGCGGTGCTCGAAGGCCTGAAGGACCGCCGCGTGCTGGCGCTGCACCCTAACTACGACCCGGGGCGCGAAGGCATTCTGCACGCCATCGAAGCTTCGGGAGTACGCGCCGAATCGCATCTCCCTCGCGAACAGTTCGTCGGACTGCTCAAGACGCTCGCCGCGAAGAAGGGTGTGATGGTGGGCAACAGCTCTGCTGCACTCATCGAAGCCGCGGCACTCAAACTCGCGGCTGTCGACATCGGCCCGCGGCAGAACGGCCGCGAACGCTGTGGCAATGTCGTGCACGTGGATCGCGAGTACGCAGACGACATTGCGACGGCGTTGCTGACGGCGTCAGGCTTCGCGCTCGAGCACCTCAAGCACCCCTATGGCGAAGGTGCCGCGGGGAGTGCGATTGCATCGCTCCTGGCCAGCATCAACCCCTCCGAGCCGGGGTTCCGCCGCAAGCGGTGTACTTATTGACACCCGGGGTGTGTCGTTCGCATCTGGTAAGGTGCCCAATTGCAGCAAGTTGGAAGATTGACCGCCGATTTGTGATCGGGAAGGTGCACGGCGAGCGTCTGTATTCTCGTACAGTAAGTACCCGCGCACTGGGCGCGGACGCGGCTTTCTGCCCGCTCGGTGTCTCGCTGGCGTTGGTCAACCCACGATGAGTGCGCACGATCAGGAAACTGTGGCTTTGACCCACGCCGGGACGGTCGGTGCAGAACCGGCCCGCGAGATCACTGTGCCCAGGCAACTCGGGTCGGTCCGACTGATCCGCGAGATCGGCCGCGGCGGCATGGGTGTGGTCTGGCTCGGCCACGATGACATGCTCGGCCGCGATGTTGCCGTCAAGTTCCTGCTGGGTGCGGTGGCGAATGAAGAAGATCCGCAGTTTGGGATCTTCCTTGAAGGTGCACGAGCCGCGGCGAAGCTGCGCACGCCGGGCATCACAGCAATCTACCAGGCCGATGTCGTCGAAGGCGCTCCGTACATTGTCATGGAATGCGTCGATGGCCCCACGCTCTCGCGAGTGGTTTCCGTGGTGGGGGCCCTGCCTCTTCCCGCGGCATGGGCTGTCATGCAGAACCTGTGCGCGACGGTTGCTGATCTGCATGATTCGGGCATCATCCACCGCGACATCAAGCCCAGCAACGTGATGCTCGACATCGACAGTCGCATCTTCCTCACCGACTTTGGTGTGGCGCTGCTCCGCCCCGACATGGGCGAATCATCGATGGAAAGGGCCAATCTCGCGGGAACGCCCGCGTACATGGCCCCCGAGATGTTCGATTGCTTCGCCTCTGCCCGCAGCGATACCTACGCGCTGGGCGTGATGTTCTACGAGCTGCTCTGCGGCGTGGTGCCCTTCACCGGCGAATCGCTGGCTGATATGAAGCGGCTGCACCTGACCACCGAGCCCAACCTCGCTCCTCTCGCGGCACGCAAGATCGAATCTGGCGTCATTGAGCTCATCGAACGGGCCTTGCGCAAGGACCCCAAGTTCCGTTTCAAGAGCGGGCGCCACATGCTCGAAGCGATGGAACGTGCGAGTGTGCCCTCGGCGGTGCGCATTCGCGCCACGTCGGAGTTGCGATCGGCGTCGCTGCGGTGCAGGTCTGCGGGTGATGCTGTGGCTTCGGGGGCTGCCGATGAAACACCCCGTGGCACGCTCTACGACCACATGGCCACCATCGCGGCGAAGAAGCGGGCCAATCCGCAGACGCCCCCGATGAGAGCTTCCGGCGATTCCAGTTTCTTCGGACTCGACAGTGACAGTCAGCCGGATCGGCTGCTTGCTGGCGGCATCAAACCCGAGGTGCCCGGCGGAGCGCCGGTCAACAGCAGCTGGATGCCCGATGAGACGCATGATGAAGCACCCGTGAAGACCGCCACCGTGGCGTGGATCGGCCTTGGCCTGTTCACGGTGCTGGCGATCGTGATGCTGATCTGGTTCCTGAGCCCCAAGGGCTGAGTTCCAAGACCTGGGCCGCGGGTGGGCGTGATGCCGGCGCCTTCGCTCGCACGCTCCGGGTGGTTGTCCTTCAACATGCAAAAACGAAAACGCCCAGCGGTTGCTTGAGGCAACGCTGGGCGTTTCAAACACGGGCGATAGGAGTCGAACCTATAACCTCCTGATCCGTAGTCAGGTGCTCTATCCAATTGAGCTACGCCCGCCCGTGAGCCCGAATGATAGCCAAGACCCCGCTGGCGGCAAATGCTCCGGGGGGCTGTTCACTCAATCCGCTGTTTGATCTGGCCCCGGGACTTGAGCCCTAAGATACTGCCGAAACAGGGGATAGGGGCCTGTTTTGGAGGCCAGGGCGGGGTCACGCAAGTACGGGGAATCGTCTTGCATGAGTACTTGGAGCTGCCCCTTGATTCTGAGGGAGAACGCGCCAAACATGTAGGCCCGGTCCAGTTCGGCCCGTGGAAGTTTGTTTGGATCCTGTCCGGAATAGTCCGGTGGCAGGCATATTGAAGGTCTTCGCAATGGCTCACTCACGTACGGCTCGCAAGCGCATTCGTCAGAACCTCAAGGCTCGCGCCCTCAATCGCTGGCGTCTGATCACGATGCGCACGGCCATCAAGGAGTTCAACGAAGCCCTCATTCACGGCACCGCTGCCGCGGCTGCGGACATCTTCAAGAAGTGCGTGAAGATCATCGACCGCACCGCTCAGAAGGGCGTGATCCACAAGAATCAGGCCGCCCGCCGCAAGAGCCGCATGAATGCGAAGCTCAAGGCCAAGGCCACCAAGGCTTGAGGCCCTGACGCGGCGATTGCCCGCGTGCATCTCACTGATCATTCGAGACCCGGCGTTCATTCGCCGGGTTTTTCTTTTTTGAGCGAGGCGAGGACCTCGTGGTGGTTGGTCGGTGGGAGCAGTGGTGCTGGGTGGGTGGGTGGGGGCAGTGCGGGAGGGGCGGCACCGGCTACGAATTGACGATGGGGCACTCTTGGCGTTTTGAGCTGGTCAGGGCTATTGGGGTTCGCACAGCAGCCGCAGCGGCACCGCAAACAGGTCTTCGCCGAAGCCGATGCAGGTGTCGCCGTCATAGAGGACGATGCCTGAGGTAAACCGATTTGCGGAAGCTTCCTTGAGTGTGCGCAGGCGCTGAAAGTCAGCCGCGGTGACAGTGGCGGATGTGTTCACTTCAACGCCTGCGCGCCAGCGTCGTCTTCCCGCACCAACGCGGCTCATGAATCAGAACCACAGGTGAAGCGTCCGCGGCCGCTTTAAGCTGCGTGGGCGAGTACCTGGGAAGAGACCAATTCCGTTCCCACGAGAGGACTCGAGACGATCGCCCCTACTCCGGCCATCTGTCAGGTTGAGTAGCGGCTATCTGTCAGGTTCATTCAAAGAGAAGCC
>JBILUL010000264.1:0-4564 GCA_044371005.1 Phycisphaerales bacterium
GACGGTGTCTTGGTGGAGCCATCCGAATCAGTGGAATCGGTGTCGGTTTCGTCGACCGGTGCGATGGGAACGCGATCAATCGCGACAATGCGCCGCGCCGTCGCCGTGATCTTGCCGTCGTCAGACTTGGCAACGACCACCACCTTCACCGCATGCGGCAGTCCATCGGTATCGCTGTCCCAATCATCGAACCAGTCCTGTCCATCGGTAGCCGTGAAGCTCAGCGAGACAGCACCTGGGGCAATCGGGGTTGCGATGCCGCCGCCATCGAGCACCTCGTCGTGGGCTTGATCAACGCGACGCCAGAAAGTGTCACTGACGGTCCCGTCCGCCGCGGCGGCGGGAGCGATCCGGAACTGGGCTTCGTACTCATCGCCCTCGGCGCTCTCGGCGCGAAGCGAGCGGAGCGATCGCATCAGCAGCAGCAGTTCATCCCGGGGCGCATTGGGCGCACCGCTGCTGATGATGCTCACACGGCTGTAGGCCAGATTGGCGCTGCGAATCGAGTTCTGCAGATCAATGCAGATGCGGGTGGCCACGCCATCGGCCCGTGAAAAGGCCTGCTGGTGCGAAGTCGATGCGCCCCGGGCCTTGATCATCTGCGACATCGCCGTAGCGGTCGCCCCAGCGATGATCACCGCGATCACGGTCGCCACCACCAGTTCAACCAGCGTAAAGCCACGAGTGCTGGTCGCACGCGGCATCGTCGCTGATCTGGAATGGCATTCGATCATCATGTCAGCAGTGCAAGGCGGATCATTCGAGTCGGTCGACGGGTTCCTGCGGGCGACGGTCGGGGTCGGGATCATCCCCGACGCGCGGCGCGATTCGGGTCTCCACGGATTCACTCTGCAGACGCCCGTTGGCGTACCAGGTCACGGTGGCCACCACGCCGTACGCGCTGCTGCCGGTTCCTGTGATGTCGATCTTGAAGCGAAACGTCTCGAACGGTGCTTCGCAGATCCCTTCCATCGGGTACTGAGCCGCGTAGTTGTCGGGCCCGCGTGCCAGCACGAGATTGAGCTGCTCATCCAGCAGCATCGCCGCGATCTGGATCTGCTCGCCGTTGCGCTGCGCGCTCATCGCCCGCCCGGTCATGCCGATCAGCACCGCAAGGGCCGAGCCCAGGAGCACGACAGCCACGAGAATGTCGGCGAGCATGACGCCCCGGCGACGGATCACCATGCCTCCTCCGATCGTCCTGCAGCATCGAGGTCGATGGCCCCGTCGCTCAGCCCAGCCGGCGCATCACCAGGCGCAATCGTCGCGCGAGTTGACCCAGCAGCCAGTTCGACATGCCACTCGTCTCCATGCAGCGGATCACGCAGCAGGATGAAGAGGGAAGGACGACGGGAGTTCTGGGAGAACTCGATGCGCCAGCGGCGTGCATCAAGTTCGTTGCCATCGGCCTGGGCCGACACGATCACCGTGCCGCGAAGCTCGGCCGCCGGAGCAAGCCGATCCGAACGCCAGACCGCCGGCCCATCGTTGGAAGGCGGAGGAGCGAACGTGAGCATGTCGACAGTCTCACGTTCGGCATCGAACTCGATCGCCACCGGCTGACTCGTCAGATCGTCGCGCCTGGCCGCAATCGAGAGCAGCTCGGCCAGTGCCTGCGCATCAGCGCGGGCCTGCTTGCCGCCCAGGCTCGAAAGCCGCGGCGCCACGACCGTGCCGATGATGCCCAGCAGCACGATCACGACGATCAACTCCACGATCGAAAACCCATGCCGCCACCTGGTGCCGGTGGCACGGTGACTGGCTGGGGATTGTGATCGCAACGCTCCGGACATGAATGACCTTGGACTCAGTTGCGCTTGCCGTTGACGATGTCGGAGTTCTCGCCTTCGCCGCCGGGCTGGCCGTCCTTGCCATAGCTGACGATGTCGAAATCAAAGTTCACCTGACCGGGAATCACGAGCTGGAACTCGTTGCCCCACGGATCGCGCAGCTCATCGGGGTTGTTGACGTACGGACCCTTCCACGCGCCCTCCGCGACGCTCGCGGGACGCTCGAGCAGGACGCTCAGCGGAGAGCCTGAATCAGGCATGCCGCAGTCAAGCGCGTAGCCGCTCATCGCGCGGGCGAGCGACTCGGCATTGGTCTTGGCGACGGCCTGGCGGCTCTGGCCCACGCGGCTGAGCAGACGCGGCGCGATCACGGCGGCGATCACACCCAGAATCACCACGATCACGATCACTTCGATGATCGTAAAGCCGCGGCGGATCACATTGTTCTTCCTTGCGTTCATTCGAATCTCCACTAGTCCGGAAATGGCATCAGCCGCCCGGGTATCAACCACTCATCATCGCGGCATCCTGCACCTGCAGCAGGGCCAGCAGAATCGCCATCACGACGAATCCAACCACACACGCCAGCACCACCACCAGAATCGGCGGCAGCGCGGTCGTGAACAACTTCACGCTCTGTTCAGTCCGTTCCTCGAAGGCCTTGGCCGCATTGCCCAGCATCTGATCCAGCTTGCCGCTGCGCTCGCCAAGACTCACCACCTGCACCAGCATCGGCGGGAAATACCCGCTTTTTTCCATCGGTTCCGCGATCGTCTTGCCGGCCGTCACCTGCTCGGCCACCTTGTCAATCACCGATTCCATCGCCCGATTGCCCAGCGTGCCCTTGGTGACCCGCAACGCCGAGAGGATCGGAATGCCCGCAGCGGTCAGCGTGCCCAGCGTTCGCGTGAACCGGGCGACCGCCACATCACGCAGCAGGTTTCCCAGCAGCGGCGTGTGCATGAGCCGCGTGTCGACATTCAGGCGTCCCTGCGGCGTCTCGTAGTAGCGACGTGCCGCGATGACGCCCACGAACATCATCACCGAGACCGCCAGCCAGCCTGGAAGGAATCCGAACCACATCGATCCAAAGAACTCGCCCACGGCCTGCACGACCTGAGTCGGCCAGGGAAGCGTGGCCGTCTGCCCCGCAAGCTGCTTGAGAATGTTGGGAACGATGAAGGTCACGACCACGATGATCGCGATGACCACCAGGCCACAGATGATGATCGGATAGAGGATCGCGCCTGTGATGGCTCGCCGCAGCTTGAGATCCTTGTCGAGCAGTTCCGCGGCTTGCGTGAGGACCTCTCCGAGCTGTCCGGACACTTCACCCGCCCGGACCAGATTCACCGTCAGTTCACCGAAGGTCCGCTGCCACGGATTCATGGCATCGGCGAGCGCCTTGCCCTGCTCCACCTGCGTCACGATGCCCTCGAGCATCTCCTTCTGGCGGACCGACCTGCCCTGACGCATCATCGTGCGCAGCGCCGAGACGAGCGGAAGACCCGCCGACAACGCCGTGGCCAGTTCCCGGATGAACGTCGCGGCATCGGCCCGGCTCATCACGCGAGTGGACGAACCCCGGGCGCGAAGGACGTCCGCCAGCGCCGGGGCCGTGGCGCCCGCCGCGGCGATCATCGCAGCGTCACCCAATGCCTCGATGCTCACCGGAGTCTCGCCCCGGCGCATGAGCTCACGAACCGCCGCGGCGCGATCGATGGCCTCGATCGTCGCGGCGGAAGGAGCGTTCATGGTTCTGTACGTGAATGTTGCCATGGCGGGTCGGTCACTAGCACTGAGTTGGTCGGGCTCGCGGCCCGGACATCGAAGGAAGAGAGGGAACTGGGGAAGAGTCGGTCACTGCCGCCGCACGGTGCCAGCCGTCACAACGCGGCAACCTCGGCATCTGCATCCTGCGTGGCCATGAGGACCTGATCGATCGTCGTCTCCCCCGCCACCGCCTTGGCGATCCCGTCACGACGCATGCTCTGGAACTCACTCCCCACCAAACGCAGCAACTCCATGGATGTTGCACGCCGCGTCATCGCCTGGCGCATCGCTCCGTTCATGAGCACGACTTCATAGAACCCCACGCGCCCTCGCATGCCGTTGCCGGAACACTTCTCGCATCCCGTGCCCTTCCAGGCCATGCCGCCCTCGAACTTCGAAAGCTCCGAAGGGCTCAGCCGGTGGCGGACCGCCTCGGGAATCGGCGTTCTCACGCGGCAGTGGCTGCAGATGCGCCGTCCGAGCCGCTGCGCCAGAATGCCCTCGAGCACGCTGGAGAGCAGGAAGGGCTCGATGCCCATGTCGAGCAGTCGCCCCACCGCGCTCACGGCGTTGTTCGTGTGCAGCGTCGAGAAGAGCAAGTGCCCCGTCAGCGCGGCCCGGACCGAGATTTCCGCCGTCTCATAGTCGCGGATTTCGCCCACCATGATGACGTCGGGGTCCTGACGCAGAATGCTGCGAAGGCCATCGGCAAAGCCCAGACCTCGCTTGGGATTCACGGGAATCTGATTCACGCCCGAGAGTTCATACTCCACGGGATCCTCGATCGTGATGATCTTGAGCGTCGGGTCGTAGAGCTTCGTCAATGCCGCGTAGAGCGTGGTCGTCTTGCCGCTGCCTGTCGGCCCCGTCACCAGCGCCATGCCGTGGGGCAGATCGATCAGCTTCTGCATCGAGTCGCGATCCGCTTCGCGCATGCCCAGCGTCGACAGGTCGAGTGTGATCGCGTCCTTGTCCAGAATACGCATCACGACGCTCTCGCC
>JBILUL010000013.1:0-55781 GCA_044371005.1 Phycisphaerales bacterium
TCTGCACCCTGTCAGGCGTGTCGATCACGCCTTCTTCAGGCCCAGCGGGCCTGGAAGTGAGTCGCTTGGGGTGAAGCACGGCTTTGCGTGCGCCAACCTAAGAAGGATCGCGAAAAGCGGACCGCACGCCAGAGGCGTGCAAGAAGAGTTCGTAACAACGTGATCGTCCGCGCCGCGTCAGCCAATAGACCAAACGCATCGACGTTCACCAACGTGCACCCCTTTGCGGGGTGCCAGGAATTGGGCGACCGTGACCCGGGGTGGCGCACGCAAAGCCGTGCTTCACCCCGGGCTACCTCACGACCAGGCCTATCGGCCTGAAGAGTGCGCGTTTCGCGGGAGAAGGTTGGCTGCGTGATTACCCGCCAAGACCGGCGTGATCGCGGCGCTTCTGGTCGGGGCGTTCCCAGTCGACTCGGGGGGCATCGCCCCAGAGCGTTTCGAGGTCGTAGTGGGCCCGGACGTTGGGTTCGAACAGGTGCACCACGATGTCGACAAAGTCGGCCAGCAGCCAGGTGGCGCGGTCGTCGGAGGTGGTGTGGAAGGGACGGAAATCGTTGCCTTCGCCCAGCTTCTCGACGTGATCAAGCACCGAGCGCATCTGCCGGTCGGAGGTGCCTGAGCCGATGAGGATGTAATCGCAGATCATGCTCTTGGCGCGGACATCCAGCACGATGACTTCCTCGCACTTGTCATCGAACATCAGACGCGCGGCATCGATGGCGAAGGCGGTGACCACCGCGGGATCGCTCTTTTTCCAGGAGCGGGGGGCAATCGGGGCTGCTTGGAGACTTTCCGGAAGATCTTCGGGCATTGGGGGGAATGGTAGGGGGTTCGCCGCGTCAAGAGCCTGAATTCGCAGAATGTCCCCGCCGCGGCGTTCGTCCCGCGATCAAGGCCTTCAGGCGTTCCAGAGCGTGGTGCCGGGGCGAAGCAGGGTCGTCACCTCGCCGCGGCGGTGTTTGGACGGGTCCACGACCTTGATCCACGTCGTCGGCTCATCCGGGCTCGATACCACGAGCGATGCCCCGTGAACGGCATGGGCTTCCTGAGCCACCTGGGGCTGGTTGCACTGCCTCGAAAGGTGCAGCAGCACCACGGTTTCTCTGGGTGCCATGCGGGCGACGGCCCGTGCCGATTCCTGGTTGCTCAGGTGGCCTTTGCCGCCCATGATGCGCTGCTTGAGGAAGTCTGGCCGGTTGCTGGCCAGTTGCATCTTGGGGCAGTAGTTGCTCTCGATGGCGAGAACATCGACGGCCTGCAGGTGATCGCACAGTTCCTGAGTCGGGCGGCCGGTGTCGGTGGCGTAGCCCAGGGTGCGGCCGCTCTCGGTGAACTCGAAGAGGAATGCCGCGGTGCCCAGATCGTCATGCGCCACCAGCAGCGGCTGCACCCGTACGCCCTGCACGGGTTCGAAGGGGCCACTATCGAAGACCTGGGTGTGCAGCGTCGTGGCACCGCAGCGATCGGCTCGGCCTCGGTGGCGTTTGTGCAGGTGCAGCGTCGTGCCTTCCGGGCGATCGTTCATCCAGCCTGAATGCCAGTGATCGATGTCGAGGTGCGTGAGCAGGATGTGATCGATGCGCTCGTCGCCGTGGCCGATCTCTCGAAGATGCCGGCGCGTCCGCCGCGGCGAGAGTCCGGCATCAATCAGCAGCGTGCACTTCTCGAGACCCCGGCGCAGACTGAGCAGCGAGCAGTTCCCGCTGGAGCTGCTCGAAAGAACACAGAGACTGACCTCAAGTGGTGCAGACACGTTGAAGAATGCGGAAGGAAGAGGAGGGGGTGGCGAGCTTATTCGGAATCTTCGGAATCGCCGCCAGCGCGGCCCCGGGCGATGGGGCGGGTGGCGGTGGCGACGAAGTCGGCCTGTTCCATGACCAGGGCGCAGTCCTTGCCGCGTGCGCGGAGTTCGGCGAGCATTTCGGGCTTGGTGAGATTGCGGCGGAAGACATGCCAGAAGGCGCGGCGGACGGCGGTGATGTCATCGCGCGAGACGCCCGAGCGGCGCAGGCCCACGAGGTTGATGGTGGAGATGCGATTGCGATCGCTGACGACGCAGAAGGGCGGGACATCCATGGAGACGCCGCAGTTGCCGGTCATGAAGGCCATGCGGCCCATGCGGACGAACTGGTGCAGCGCGGTGTTGCCGCTCATGATGACGTTGTCGCCCAGCGAGGAGTGGCCGCCGAGCATGGAGCTGTTGGCCAGGATGCAGCCGTTGCCGATGGTGGCATCGTGGCCGGCGTGGCAGGCGACCATCATCATGACTTTGTTGCCGATGCGAGTGGGCTTGTCGAGCTTGGTCGCGGCGTGAAGCGTGACGTGTTCGCGAAGGATGGTGTCTTCACCGACGGTGACGCCCGCGGTGGGATCGCCGAGCTTGAACTTGTAGTCCTGGCCGGGGAACCCGACGCAGCAGCCCGGGTACAGGATCGTGCGGGCACCGATGCTGACCGGCCCGGAGATGTTCACATGCGAGATCAGGCGGACATTCTCAGCGAGCGTGACCTTGCCCGAAATGATGCAGTGCGGACCGATGTCGACCCCGTCGGCGAGCTGTGCTTCGGGGCTGACGATCGCGGTGGGATGGATGGTGATGGCCATGGACTGCAATCCTAGGGAGTGCACCGATCAGAAGCCGAAGCGGGGGTGTACGCGGGCGTCCAACATGCGGGCCGGTCCTTTGGCGCTCAGGCGAGTCTGGGGAAAGGCGGAAAGAACATGGATGGACAGGATGGACAGGATAAGGAGGGGGAGAGAGTCGGAATTGGGGAAAGGCATGAGAGGTTGTTTTCGGCAGCATTTTGTGCCGCTTTTATGCCGCCATTTCATCCTCCCGGTCATGCCATGTCATTTCGAATTTCTAGCAAGGTCGGGAAACGGCGGAAGGAACATGGATGGACAGCATAAAGAGGCGGAGGGAGGGATGTTCGGGTATAAGGAATGAGAAGGTCACGGCCGCCAGAGCTCTCTCATGCTTTTTCCCGTTTCCCCATCCTGTCCATCCTGTCCATCCATGTTGATCATCTTGGTGAATCACTTGCATTCGATATGCGGGGTGAAGGATCAGTCGTAGAGCGAGTTGTTGACTTGTCTGCTGGCAGCGCGTCGTTTCCAACAGAACTCTGTGCTGTTTTCGTTTCAGGATGCCCCCTTCCCCAATCCTGTCCATCCTGTCTATCCATGTTTTTCCTCCTGGTGAATCTCTTGTACTCGATGCGTGGGGCACCGAAGTTGATGAGCAGGCCGACCGGCATGCCGGTGGCATTGAGGTAGTTGATGACCTGAGCCTGATGTTCAGGCACGAGTGCCTTGACGGCCTTGAGTTCGACGATCACGCATTGCTCCACCAGGAGGTCAGCGCAGAAATCGCCGACATTGTGACCACGAAAGGTCACAGCGACGGGCTGTTGTCGCGTGACGCTTAGATCTTTCTGGGCGAGCGCAATGATCATCGCCCGCTCGTAGACAGACTCGACAAAGCCCGTCCCGAGTTCCTTTGCCACTTCGAACGCGCAGGAAAGGACTGCGCCCGTGAGCTCCATATGCGTCATCGACGCGGGCTCGATCCGTTCTGAGCTTCCCATGTCTGTTCCTTCCTCCGCCGCGATTTGGTCAAGGTGGTGCGAGTGCAGTGGATCAGTCGGCATCGTACATACCCCGAACGGAAGTCGGGTTCACACACTGTTCCGCATGAACCGGGGAGTCCCCGCAGGCGTATCTGCGAGGTGGCTGGCAGGCTTGTGGAAATCGACCCCTCCCGCGCGTCGATAGACTTGGGGCCGGTATCCACCTTTTAGAGAGACATTCAATCATGTGCGGAATTGTCGCCTACGTCGGTAAGAAGCCCTGCCAGTCACTCCTGCTCGAAGGCCTCAAGCGCCTTGAGTACCGGGGCTACGACTCGGCGGGCATCGCTGTCATTCAGGGTGGCAAGCTCAACCTCTGCAAGGCAGTGGGCCGCGTGGCCAACCTTGAAGACAAGCTCGAATCCATCGGCAACTTCTCCGGCACCATCGGCATCTGCCACACGCGCTGGGCCACTCACGGCGGCGTCACCGATGTCAACGCGCACCCGCACGTCGACGACAAGGTCGGCATCGCGCTCATCCACAACGGAATCATCGAGAACTACGCCGCGCTCAAGACCTACCTGCAGGAAAAAGGCCACGTCTTCAAGAGCCAGACCGATACCGAAGTGCTCGCCATGCTCATCGGCGAGCTCTACGAAGGCGATCTCGAGAAGGCCGTGCAGGCCGCGCTGCGCGAAGTGACCGGCGCGTACGCCATCGCCGTCATCTGCGAGAAGGAACCCGAGACGCTCGTCGTCGCACGCAAGGGCAGCCCGCTCATCGTCGGAATCGGCGCCAATGAGTACATCGTTGCTTCCGATGCCTCGGCCATCGTCTCGCACACCGCGCAGGCCATCACGCTCGATGACTACAACGTCGTGAAGATCACCGCCGCGGGCTTCCGTACTTCGACCATTCACGATGTGCCTGTCACGCCCAAGATCGAGCAGCTCGAACTCGAACTGCAGGAGATCGAACTGGGCGGCTACTCGCATTTCATGCAGAAGGAAATCCACGAGCAGCCCAAGGCTCTGCGCAACTGCTTCCGTGGCCGCATCGACACCAAGGATGGCAAGGTCATTCTCGGCGGGCTCAACGAGCACGCCAAGGAACTCACGAAGGTCCGCCGCGTGGTGCTTACGGCCCAGGGCACCGCACTCCACGCCGCGATGATCGGTGAGTACATGATGGAGGACCTTGCCAAGGTACCCTCGATGGCCGAATACGCCAGCGAGTTCCGCTATCGCAACCCCATCATCGAAGATGGCACCGTGGTCGTCGCCGTCAGCCAGAGCGGTGAAACCGCCGACACGCTCGCGGCACTCCAGGAAGCCAAGGAACGCGGCGCGATGGCACTCGGTGTCATCAACGTCGTAGGTTCTTCCATCAGCCGCGGCACCGATGCCGGCGTCTACCTCCGCGTCGGCCCCGAAATCGGCGTCGCCTCCACCAAGGCCTTCACCGGCCAGGTGGCCGTGCTCACGCTCATCACGCTCTTCATGGCTCGCCGCCGCTACATGTCGGCCGATCAGTGCGGCGAACTGCTCAAGGCTCTTGAGACCGTTCCCGACAAGATCGAGACGATCCTGGGTCAGAACGATCGCATCAAGCGCATCACCGAGAAGTACGTGGATCGCGAGAACTGGCTCTTCCTGGGCCGCGGCTACAACTACCCGACGGCACTCGAAGGCGCGCTCAAGCTCAAGGAAATCAGCTACATCCATGCCGAGGGCATGCCCGCGGCCGAAATGAAGCACGGCCCCATCGCCCTCATCAACGAAGGCATGCCCGCCGTCTTCCTGGCCAACCGTGGCCGCCAGTACGAGAAGGTCATGTCCAACATCCAGGAAGTGCGTGCCCGCGGCGGACACGTCATCGCCGTCGCCACCGAAGGCGATGAGGAGATCAAGCACTACGCCCAGGATGTCATGTATGTGCCGGATATCCCTGAGTGCCTGAGCCCGATGCTGACGGTGGTGCCGCTGCAGCTGATGGCGTATCACGCCGCGGTGCTGCGTGGGCATGATGTCGACAAGCCCCGCAACCTGGCCAAGAGCGTCACGGTCGAGTAAGTCGACCATCGAATCTCCAAGCTCTCTCAGACGCCGCCGGACAGGCGGCGTTTTCATGCGCTGATGGGTTGCCGGGCTGGTTCCGATTGCCCCGGGGAACAGGTGCGAAGGGCGAGGGGGCAAGAGGGAGCGGGGGGAATCGTGACAGGCGTTGAGGGGCTGGGTGGGGGGGCAATAACTCCCCAACCGGCGTACTTCGCGCGCCTGGGGTCGCGGCGGGTCTATCTCAGGAGATGAGACTCGTCGCCTATGTGAGGCGTACCGGGGAGACTTCATGTTTGCCATGCTTGCAGGTCTGACAGAACCACTTGGAAAGCTCTTTCTGCCCCGACGGCGTCGTGGGATGTGGGAAGGGCGGCGGGAGACCTCGCTCCGCGCCGCGTTGCCGCGGCGTGCCAGTCAAGTCGTCGTCGCCAGCCACGCCGGACCGGCGGTGCGGCCAAGCCGCGTCGGGCCGAGTGCAGCGGGGGGTGCAGGAGCGGGGGCGGGAGTGGGGTTGGAACGGGGACGATTGAGGACGAGCGTGATTCGGGGCGGACTTGGCGTGGGGGGAGTGGGGGGGCAACTACTTGGGGTACCATCCATGCGCATGGCCGAAGGCAGTACCAAACCCGATGTGTTCCCGCTTACCCGAGGAACTTGGATTGCGGACCGTATCCACCAGGGGGATGTGGGCCGCCGCGAGATCAATCACCACGTGATGTCGGTCTATCAGTGGCCGCTGACGGTGTACTTCAAGGGCACACGCGACCGCTATCTGGGCGACCCGGATGAAGTGGTGCAGGGCTTCTTTGCCAGTCGCCTGGCGAGGCCGACGTTCTTCACCGACTGGAAGGCCAGCGGGAAGCGACTGCGGCACTGGCTGATCAACGGCTTTTGCTTCTACCTCAAGGAACTGCACCGCGAGCGCGTTCGCAACGAGCGGGGCAGCGGGGCGGAGATGCCCGAGCCGGCGTATGAAGAAGAAGAGGCAGCACGCGGCATGGACAGCGTCTTCCTCCGCGGCGTGGTGCGTCGTGCGATGCTCGAAGCCAGTCAGATGTGCGAACGTCAGGGTCTGAGCGAGCACTTCCGCATCTTCGAGGCGCACTTCTATCTTGATCAGCCGTATGAGGCAATCGCCACGGTCTTCAATGTCGATCCCACGCGTGCCGCGGTGATGGCACGCACGGCCAACCGCAAGTTTCAGTCCGCGCTGCGCGAGTTGTTCCTCCGAGATGGTGTCGATGCCGACCGCATCGATGACGAGATCGGCAACCTGCTGCGGATCGCGGGTGTTGCGGGCAAGAAAGTCGCACAGGAGGCCCCATGAACAACGAATCATTCGCCATCGATTCGCGGCAGGGGTATGACGACATCAGCCAGGACCAGGCGAGCGCGATGCTGCGACTGGGATTGCCCGGTCCGCGCAATGCCGCGGATGATCTGGTGAACCACCTCGAATCGGCCGATGGCGTGGCGTGGCTGCGGGGTCTGTTTGCCAATGAACCCTTCAGTCTGCTGAAGGTGACCCAGGCCCAGATTCTGGGCGGGGCCATGAGCCTTGAATCGCTGACGATGCTCAAGGACCGGGGCAAGGAGATGGTGAAGCGTCCTCAGACGCGTTCAGCGTATCTGGCGGGCCTCGCGGCGTATTACCTGGGCATCGCCGCGGCACTGCGCGATCACAAGGCATGCATCACCCGCACGCCTCGCCCGGAACTCAATCAGATTCTGATTGAGTTGGCTTCGGTGACCTCGGAGCAGTGGAAGGAACTGTTCATGCACGCCGCGGCGGTGCCTGTGGCTGCGTGATGTGCGACCAGACCCGAAACGTGGCACGGCGCTCCGAGCCGTGTTTTCATGTCCCGTGGCTCTCCGAGCCACGTCGGCGAATCTCGTGCCCGCGTGCATTGATGTTCACAAGTCACCACGGATGAAGCCCAGCGGGTCCATTGGTGCAAAGAAGCACCTCAAAACCGGCAGCAGCTAAAGTGCCACCGATTCCCGGCTTCGGAATCGGTGGCACTTTTCGCTTTCGACGGGGTCGGTGTTCACGGTCGGCTTGATGCGATTCTCGGGAAGCCGGTCCCTGTGCCGGGTTTGGCGACGCTGGTGCAGGGTCGTGCTCGCTGCAATCGCAGACGCTGCGGACCTGGTGAGTGAGTATGCACAATGAAAGTGAATCGCTGTGAGACAGGTTCAAGTCAGCCGCTCGTCCAACCTACGATCGTGCCGCCGCGCAATCGTGGCAAGGAGGGAGGTAGCGACAGAAAGCAATCGGAGATCCCGCGGCGATGCAGAGGCCAAACAACGAGAATGACCAGGTGCAGTCGATGCTCGCAGCGCTGCTGCAACTTGATGCGAGCGGGCGCGAGCGGTGGCTGCGTGAACATGGCGGCGATACCGCGGTGGTAAGTCGGGTGATGGAGTTGCTCTCGCTGGCGGGGGTTCAGGGCTCAGGCCCGGACCCGGATGCGGTGACCACGGCGTCGGCGCCGGATGATCAAGGTCGCTCTCCTGGGGGCCCGACACCGCCAGCGCCGCCGGGCCGTCGCGGTGGTGGAGGGGGGGCGGAGGGTGCTGGTGACTGGATCGGTCCCTACAAGCTGCTGGAGATCATCGGCGAGGGCGGATTCGGCACAGTGTGGCTTGCCGAGCGGCGGCAGCCCATGGTCCAGCGGGTGGCGGTGAAGATCATCAAGGCGGGCATGGACACGCGGGCGGTGGTGGCACGCTTCGAGCAGGAGCGTCAGGCCCTGGCGGTGATGAACCACCCCAACATCGCGCGAGTCTTCGATGCAGGGACGACCGATGCGGGCCGGCCGTACTTCGTGATGGAGTACGTGGCCGGTGAGCCAATCACCCGCTACGCCGACCGCCAGAACCTCACGGTGCGGCAGCGACTGGAGCTCTTCATCCCCGTCTGCGAAGCGGTGCAGCATGCGCACCACAAGGGGATGATCCATCGGGACATCAAGCCAAGCAACATCCTCGTGGGAGTCAGTGGCGGCCAGTTGATCGTGAAGGTCATCGACTTCGGCGTGGCCAAGGCCATCAGTCACACGCTGACAGACCACTCGATCTTCACGGAATCAGGCCAGCTGATCGGCACGCCCGAGTACATGAGCCCAGAGCAGGCGGAGATGGGCGCGACGGACATTGACACGAGGACAGATGTCTACTCGTTGGGCGTGGTGCTGTACGAACTGCTTTCGGGGCTGCTTCCGTTCGATGCGAAGACACTGAGAGCGGCGGGGTACGACGCGATCCGCAAGGTGCTCAGGGAGCAGGATGCGCCAAAGCCAAGCACAAGACTGTCGACGGCGGATGATGCTACCGGCGCGGCGATCGCCAAGAGCCGCGTGATGGATCGGGAGCAATTGGCGCGGCAACTGCGCAGCGAACTGGACTGGATCCCGCTCAAGGCACTCCGCAAAGACCGGACGCAGCGGTACGACACGCCGGTGGCCTTGGCCAAGGACGTTCAGCGGTATCTGGACGGTGAAGTGCTGGAGGCGGGACCGGAGGCGGTGGGGTATCGGGTGAGGAAGTTCGTGCGGCGGTACCGCGGTCAGGTGGTTTCGCTGTCAGCGGTCATGCTGGCGCTTCTGTTGGGGTTTGGAACGGCGGTCTGGAAGTGGAGAGGGGAGCGGGAGCAGAAGAGGGAGGCTCAGGCGCAAAAGGCCGCCGCGGAGGCGGCGCAAGCGAACGAGGCACAGGAGCGGCAAAGAGCCGAAAGCAACGAGAAGAAGGCCAAGGCGCAGCAGGAGATCGCAGAGAAGAAGACGAATGAGGTGGAGGAGCGAAACAAAACAATTGAGTGGAATTCCTACGTCGCGAACATCGAGATGGCTGGTGCCGCCTTGGACATGCGGCAATTTCTCCTCGCAAGGGATCGGCTTGACGCTAGCGAGAGACAGGAGAACCGCGGGTGGGAGTGGAACTGGTTGAACGCGAGTATGGACAACAGCATCATCATGCTTAGGGGCCATACGAGGGGTGTCAATTCAGCTGCGTTCAGTCGAACCGGCTCGCGAATCTTTACCGGTTCGGACGATGGAACAGCACGAGTGTGGGATGCAAGGACAGGTAAATGCATCACAGTAATCCACGGACCTGCGAGCGCCTCCCGTTCCGCTTGGTTCAGTCCGAACGGGAAGCGGTTTATCGCAGCGTGGCAGAATGGCACCGCCGCAGTGGTGGACACGACGACGGGCAATAGGCTATCAGTACTAGATGGACATACGGCCTATATCAAATCCGCATCATTTAGTGCTGACGAAACTCGAGTCATCACGGCCTCGGAAGATAAAACCGCGCGGGTGTGGAGCGTGGCGACGGGCAAGTGTCTCGCCGAACTCAGAGGGCACACGGACTCCGTGGTTTCTGCGTCGTTCAGTCCAGATGAGAAGGCAGCCGTCACCGCCTCATTCGACACGACGTCTCGCGTGTGGGATGCCGCTACAGGGGCCAGTCTGGTCGAGCTCAAGGGGCACACTCACTATGTGAACTCCGCCATGTTCAGCCCTGACGGCACAATGGTCGTAACAGCGTCGACCGACGGCACCGCGCGGACATGGCAGGCTGCAACTGGGAAGAAGCTGGCCGAGCTCAAGGGCCACGCACCCGCAGTGGCTCTGGGTGGGGTTCGGTCCGCCGAGTTCAGCCCGGACGGCACGCGGATCGTGACGGCGTCAGGTGACCAGACGGCGCGGGTGTGGGATACCGCCACGGGGAAGAGCTTGGCCGAGCTGAAGGGGCATTCGAACAGTGTCAACTCAGCATCGTTTGGGCCCGACGGTACGCGGGTCGTAACTGCTTCAAATGATTTGACCGCACGGTTGTGGGATGCAGAGACGGGGACGAGCCTCGCTGAGTTCAAGGGGCATGTGAATGAAGTCGTATCGGCGATGTTCAGTCCAGATGGGACGCGCATCGTCACTGCATCACGCGATAGGACTGCACGTGTATGGGACGCGACGATGGGTACGGGTGTGGCGCAACACAAGGTGGAGGGGAGAGGTGAGTGGATCCACTCCGCCGTGCTCAGCCCAGATGGAACGCGGATCGCCACGGCTCCAATGGACAAGACCGCATGGGTGTGGGACGGGACGACGGGGAAGGTCCTCGCCGCGCTGACGGGGCATACGGATACGGTCCACTCCATCGTGTTCAGTCCAGACGGGACACGAATCGTCACGGCTTCAAAGGACAAGATGGCGCGAGTCTGGGATGCCGCAAGCGGCAACTGCGTCGATGAGATCAAAGTTCACACGGCTCGCGTCAGAACCGCCGCATTCAGCCCCAGCGGCGAGCTAATTGTCACGGCTTCAGATGATACGACCGCCCAGGTGTGGGATCTCACGATGCGTACTCGCATCGCTGAGCTGAAGGGGCACACGGACTCCGTTGTTTCTGCTTCGTTCAGCCCCGACGGCACGCGGATCGTTACGGCGTCATCTGACGGAACCTCGCGGGTCTGGGATGCCGCTACCGGGAAACAGCTGGCCGAACTTAGGGGGCACACGGATGGTCTCGCCTCAGCGTCATTCAGCCCAAACGGATCTCGGATCGTTACTGCGTCATCTGACATGACTGCGCGTGTGTGGGATTCGACGACGGGGACGAGCCTCTTTGAACTCAAAGGGCATACGAGGTTTCTCAATACAGCCTCATACAACTTCGACGGTACGCGGATCGTCACGGCTTCGGTCGACGGGACGGCACGATTGTGGGACGCGGCGACTGGAACCGGTATCGCTGAACTCAAAGGCCACAAGCTTGCTGTCACCTCTGCTTCGTTCAATCCAGACGGAGCGCGGATCGTCACGGCCTCACTTGACGCGACAGCACGCGTGTGGGACGTGGCGACAGGAACGAGCCTCGCGGTTATCAGAGGGCATATGCACAGCGTCAACTCCGCTTCATTCAGTTCAGACGGTACGCGGATAGTCACTGCTGGCGCTGACAAGACCGCTCGGGTATGGGACTCTGTCCCTTACCGAGTGCGTTATCGCGAGATCCTGCGTGCGAGGGCCGCGAAGACGGAGCCGATCGTGGAGCGGCGACTAAAGGCCGGAGAATCGGCGGAGTCCCTGCTGGCTGCGTTCGCAAATGACCCGGCGCTTACGCCCGAGGAGCGGACAGCCGCGCAGGCCGCGCTGTTCGCACGGATGGCTGAGCAACAAGCCAATGCTCAGGACCGCCTCATCGAGGCCGACAAGCTCAATACCACCGCGTGGGACGCAGTGCGATTTGCGCCGGTGACGCCCGAGACGGCGGCCAAGGCCCTGGCCGCGGCACGCCGTGTCATCGAACTTGCCCCCGATCAGGGCTTCTACTTCAACACTCTTGGCGTAGCGCTGTACCGCGCCAGCGAGTTCAAGGAAGCCCTCGACACGCTCACCCGCTCCGACGCGATCAACGCCAAGGGCGAGGACGGCCCGCTTCCCGGCGACATCGCCTTCATTGCCATGTCCCACTGGCAACTGGGCCACAAGGACGAGGCCCGGACCTCGCTGGCGACGCTCCGCGACTTGGCCGCGAAGGAACGCTGGAAGGATGATGAGGAGACCATCCGCCACTTGGCCGAGGCTGAGGCGTTGATTGCAGAGAAGCCATAGTGCCACAGTTGCGAAGGGCCCGGCGTCACAACCAAGGCGTCACGCTGTCACGGTCGGTCCTGGGGTCGGTCAAATCGGGCTTGCCACCTTCCGCAGAAAGTCGTTGAGCGCGGGCCGTGATGGCCAACGGCAGGGCCGCGGTGTGAATATGCGTTCGCCGCCACGGAGCTTCACGAAAGCGACCGACCCGCATCGCTCTCCGACGTTGTAGCTCGTCCATCCTACCATGGCTTTCAGGCCATTCTGAAGCCGCGTTGCGGTGTCTGGGCCTGGAACTGGTTCGGAGATGCCGCGGCGATGCAGAAGCCACAGAACGAGAATGACCAGGTGCAGGCGATGCTCGCGGCGTTGCTGCAGCTCGATGCGAGCGGACGCGAGCGGTGGCTGCGTGAACATGGCGGCGATACCGCCGTGGTGAGCCGCGTGATGGAGTTGCTCTCGCTGGCGGGGGCTGGCTCAGGCCCGGACCCGGATGCGGTGACCACGGCGTCGGCACCGGACGATCAAGGTCGCTCTCCTGGCGGCCCGACGCCGCCAGCGCCGCCGGGCCATCGCAGTGGTGGAGGTGGGGCCGAGGGTGCTGGCGACTGGATCGGCCCCTACAAGCTTCTGGAGATCATCGGTGAGGGCGGATTTGGCACGGTGTGGCTTGCCGAGCGGCGTCAGCCCATGGTGCAGCGCGTGGCGGTGAAGATCATCAAGGCAGGCATGGACACGCGGGCAGTGGTGGCACGCTTCGAGCAGGAGCGTCAGGCCCTGGCGGTGATGAATCACCCCAATATCGCGAGAGTCTTTGATGCGGGCACGACCGATGCGGGCCGGCCGTACTTTGTGATGGAGTACGTGGCCGGTGAGCCGATCACCCGCTACGCCGACCGGCAAAACCTCACGGTGCGGCAGCGACTGGAACTGTTCATCCCCGTCTGTGAAGCGGTGCAGCACGCGCATCACAAGGGGATGATCCACCGCGACATCAAGCCAAGCAACATCCTGGTGGGAGTCAGTGGCGGGCAGTTGCTCGTCAAAGTCATCGACTTTGGTGTGGCCAAGGCCATCAGCCACACGCTGACGGACCACTCGATTTTCACGGAATCAGGCCAGTTGATCGGCACGCCCGAGTACATGAGCCCCGAGCAGGCGGAGATGGGCGCGACGGACATCGATACAAGGACGGATGTCTATTCGCTGGGCGTGGTGTTGTACGAACTGCTGTCGGGTCTGCTTCCCTTCGATGCCAAGACGTTGAGGGCGGCGGGGTATGACGCGATCCGCAAGGTGCTCAGGGAGCAGGATGCGCCAAAGCCCAGCACAAGGCTGTCGTCGGTTGATGATGCGACCGGAACTGAGATTGCCCTGCACCGCGTCGCGGAGCGGGACCAACTGGCCAATGAACTGCGTCGCGAGCTTGATTGGATTCCGCTCAAGGCACTCCGCAAGGACCGGACGCAGCGGTACGACACGCCGGTGGATTTGGCCAAGGACATTCAGCGGTATCTGGATGGAGAGGCGCTGGAGGCGGGACCGGAAGCGACTGGATATCGCCTGAAGAAGTTCTTGCGGCGAAACAAGCGTCCGGTGGCGGCGGTCGGGGCGGTGGTGATTACTCTTTCGGTGGGAGTTGCAGGGATGATGGTGCTGTGGCGACAAGCTGTCGTGGCAGGCGAGACAATCGAGGCCAACGCCTACCTCGCAAACATCGAGATGGCCGCGGCGGCGATGGAGTTCCGCCAGTTTGGCCGTGTGCGCCAGCGTTTGGACGCATGTCCGGAGCGCCTGCGGGCATGGGAGTGGGGGTGGCTCAATGCCAGCGTGGACACGAGCCTGGTCGAGCTCAAGGGTCACACCAAAGTGGTGTCTTCCGCCGCGTTCAGCCCCGACGGCGCACGGATCGTGACGGCGTCAGCGGACGAGACGTCGCGGGTATGGGATGCCGCCTCGGGGAAAAGTCTGGCCCAGCTCAAGGGCCACACGGACCGGGTGTCTTCCGCCGCGTTCAGTCCCGACGGCACACGGATCGTGACCACGTCGCGCGACAAGACCGCGCGGGTGTGGGATGCGACTACGGGGACGAGCTTGGCTGAGCTCAAGGGTCACACCAAAGAGGTGTCTTCCGCCGCGTTCAGCCCCGACGGGACGCGGATTGTGATGGTTTCAGAGGACGAAACGCCGTGGGTGTGGGATGCGGTGACGGGCAAGAGGCTGGCCGAGCTCAAAGGCCACTCGGGCTTCGTGGGTTTTGCCGAGTTTAGCCCCGACGGCAAGTGGATAGTGACGGCGTCAGTGGACGAGACTGCGCGGATGTGGGATGCGACGACGGGGACGAGCCTGGCCGAGCTCAAGGGCCACACGGACATTGTGGATTCCGCCGCGTTCAGCCCCGATGGCACACGGATCGTGACCACGTCGCGCGACAAGACCGCGCGGGTGTGGGATGTCACCACGGGGACGAGTCTGGCCGAGCTCAAGGGCCACTCGGGTTTCGTGGATTTCGCCGCGTTCAGCCCCGACGGCACGCGAATCGTGACGGCGTCAAAGGACGAGACGGCGCGGGTGTGGGATGCGGTCACGGGGAACCCTCTGACCGAGCTCAAGGGCTATACGAAGCGTGTGCGTTCTGCCGCGTTCAGCCCAGACGGCACGCGGATTGTGACCCGGTACGTTGACAATACCGCGTTGGTGTGGGATGCCGTCACGGGGACGTTTTTGGCCGCGACAGGGATGAGTCTGGCTGACACGGACTACCCGACGAGTTGGGTGAGTTCCTCCGCGTTGAGCCCCGACGGTACGCGGATTGTGACGGCGTCAGCTGACAATATCGCGCGGGTGTGGGATACAGCCAGGAGCGAGAGCGTCACCGGGTTCGATGCCAACAATTGGCGTGAGGGGTTTGCCGCGTCGAGCCCCGACGGGACGCGGGTCCTGACGGTGCCGACTGAATATCCTGGCGACGGTGTGTATGGGAGAGTCCGTTGTGCCGCAACGGCGGAGTGTTTGGCCGAGCTCGAAGGAATCAGTGGTTGGGTGTCTTCAGCCGCGTTCAGCCCCGACGGCACGCGGATCATGATTGTGGAGGGCGGTCGCGCGAGGTTATGGGATGCCATCACCGGGAAGAGTCTGTGGCAACTCAAGGGCCACATGGAGAAAGCGACTTCAGCCGTGTTCAGCCCCGACGGGACGCGGATTGCGACGGCGTCGCGGGATCGCACCGCGCGGGTGTGGGATGCCGCTACTGGAACGAGTCTGGTCGAGCTCAAGGGCCACACGCGGGAGGTGGATTCCGCAGCGTTCAGCCCCGACGGGATGCGGGTTGTGACGGCGTCCTCGGATTGCACCGCGCGGCTGTGGGATGCCGCTACTGGGACGAGTCTGGCCGAGCTCAAGGGCCATAACAGCAGGGTCACTTCAGCCGCGTTTAGCTCCGACGGGACGCGGATAGTGACTGTGTCGATGGATAGAACCGCGCGGGTGTGGGATGCGGCCACGGGGACGAGTCTGGCCGCGCTCACAGGTCACACACAGGAAGTTTTTTCCGCTGAGTTCAACCGAGATAGCACTCGAGTCGTGACGGCGTCGGGGGATGGCACCGCACGGGTGTGGGATGTCGCCACGGGGATGAATCTGGCCGAGCTCAAGGGCCACACGAGTGGGGTGAGTTCCGCCGCGTTCAGCCCCGATGGCGCTCGGATCGCGACGGCATCGTGGGGTGGCACCGTGCGGGTGTGGGATGCCGCCACAGGCAAGAGTTTCGTCGAGCTCACGGGCGACAGGGGGCAGGAGAGGTCCGTCGCTTTCAGCCCCGACGGCACGCGAATTGTGAGTACGTCGCGTTACCGGAGACCGCAGGAGTGGGACTCCGTCCCCTATCGCGAGCGGTTCCCGGCAATCCAGCGGGAAAGGGCAGCGGCGGTGAAGATGGAATCTGTCGTGGACAGCCGCCTGAAGGCCGGAGAATCCGCGGAGGCCATGCGGATCGCAGTCGCCAAAGACACATCGCTCTCGCCCGAAGAGCGGATCGCCGCGCAGGCCGCCCTGTTCGCACGAATTGCAGCCAAGGCAAAGCTGGATCTGATCGGAGAGAGCCGTCTGGATACCACGAAATTCGCGGACGCCTTATTTACTTCGCTTGCCAACGACAGTTCGTTGGCGCCCGAGGAGCGAACCGCCGTTCGAGCCACGCTCATCGAACAGATTGCTCGACGATTCGCCGAGGCCAGCACGCTCGATATCGCCGCGTGGGTTGATGTGCGATTTGCGCCCCAGACCCCCGAGGCGGCGGCCAAGGCTCTAGTCGCGGCACGCCGTGTCGTCGAGCTTGCCCCTGAACAAGGAGCGTGCTTGAACACGCTGGGCGTGGCCCTGTACCGCGCGGTTGAGTTCAAGGAAGCCCTCGACACGCTTACCCGTTCCCATGCGATCAACGCCAAGGGCGAGGACGGCCCGCTTCCGCGCGACATCGCCTTCATCGCGATGTGCCACTGGCAACTGGGCCACAAGGACGACGCCCGGACCGCGCTGGCCACGCTCCGCGACTTGGCCGCGAAGGAACGCTGGAAGGACGATGAGGAGACGATCCGCCACTTGGCCGAGGCTGAGGCGTTGATTGCAGAGAAGCAATAGTGCCACAGTTGCGAAGGGCCCGGCCTCGCAACCAAGGCGTCACGCCGTCACGGTCGGTCCTCGGGTCGGTCAAATCGGGCTTGCCACCTCCCGCAGAAAGTCGTTGAGCGCGGGCCATGATCACCAGCGGAAGGGCCGCAAGATGAACCTGCACTCACCGCCACGGCGCTGAACAAAGGTGACCGACCCGCATCGCTGTCCGACGTTGTATCTCGTCCATCCTACCATGGCACCTAGGCCATTCTGAAGCCGCGTTGCGGTGTCTGGGCCTGGAACTGGTTCGGAGATGCCGCGGCGATGCAGAAGCCACAGAACGAGAATGACCAGGTTCAGGCGATGCTCGCAGCGTTGCTGCAGCTCGATGCGAGCGGGCGCGAGAGGTGGCTGCGTGAGCATGGGGGCGATACCGCGGTGGTGAGCCGCGTGTTGGAGTTGCTCTCGCTGGCGGGAGTTCAAGGCTCAGGCCCAGACCCGGATGCGGTGACCACGGCGTCGGCGCCGGATGAGCAAGGCCGCTCTCCTGGGGGCCCGACACCGCCAGCGCCGCCGGGCCGTCGCGGTGGTGGTGGAGGTGGGGCGGAGGGTGCTGGTGACTGGATCGGTCCCTACAAGCTTCTGGAGATCATCGGTGAAGGCGGATTTGGCACGGTGTGGCTGGCCGAGCGGCGTCAGCCCATGGTGCAGCGCGTGGCGGTGAAGATCATCAAGGCGGGCATGGACACGCGCGCGGTGGTGGCACGCTTCGAGCAGGAGCGTCAGGCCCTGGCGGTGATGAACCACCCCAACATCGCGCGAGTCTTTGATGCGGGCACGACCGATGCGGGCCGGCCGTACTTCGTGATGGAGTACGTGGCCGGTGAGCCAATCACCCGCTACGCCGATCGCCAGAACCTCACGGTGCGGCAGCGTCTGGAGCTCTTCATCCCCGTCTGTGAAGCCGTGCAACACGCGCACCACAAGGGGATGATCCACCGGGATATCAAGCCAAGTAACATCCTGGTCGGAGTCAGCGGCGGGCAGTTGCTCGTGAAGGTCATCGACTTTGGTGTAGCCAAGGCCATCAGCCACACGCTCACGGACCACTCGATCTTCACGGAATCAGGGCAGTTGATCGGCACGCCTGAGTACATGAGCCCCGAGCAGGCGGAGATGGGCGTGACGGATATCGACACGCGGACAGATGTCTACTCGCTCGGCGTGGTGTTGTATGAACTGCTCTCGGGGTTGCTGCCGTTCGATGCCAAGTCGCTCAGGGCGGCGGGGTACGACGCGATCCGCAAGGTGCTCAGGGAGCAGGATGCGCCAAAGCCGAGCACAAGGCTGTCGTCGGTTGATGATGCAACCGGAGCTGAGATTGCCCTGCACCGCGTCGCGGCACGTGAGGAACTGGCCAGCGAACTTCGTCGTGAACTCGACTGGATTCCACTCAAGGCCCTCCGCAAGGACCGGACGCAGCGGTACGACACGCCGGTGGATCTGGCCAAGGACATTCAACGGTATCTGGATGGTGAGGTGTTGGAGGCAGGGCCGGAGGCGACGGCATACCGCTTGAAGAAGTTCCTAAGGAGAAACAAGGGACCTGTGACTGCGGTCGGAGCGGTTGTATTGACGCTGGGCGTGGGCCTGGCAGTCACGGTCGTTCTCGCAGCGAGCTTGGCGGAACAGAAGCGGGAAGCGGACGCAGCGAAGAAGGTGGCGGAAGAAGCGAAGGCGATTGCTGAGACGAAGACGAAAGAGGCCGAAGTCGAGCGTACCAATGCTGTCGCGGCACGCGAGTCCATTGAGGCCAACGCTTACGTCGCAAACATCGAGATGGCCACGGCGGCAATGGAGTTCCAGCAGTTTGGCCGCGTACGAAAGCGGCTGGATTCGACTAGGGACTATGGGCACCGCGGGTGGGAGTGGGGTTGGCTGAACGCAATCGCGGACACGAGCCTGATTCAGCTCAACGGCCACACGAATGGGGTGAGTTCAGCTGCGTTTAGCCCCGACGGCACGCGGATCGTGACGGCGTCATATGACGACACTGCGCAGGTGTGGGATGCTGCCACGGGGAAGCCTGTTGCCCAGCTGAACGGCCACACCGCGGACGTAAATTCAGCCGCGTTCAGCCCCGATGGCAAGATGATTGTGACGGCGTCGTATGACAACACCGCGCTGATGTGGGATGCGGCTACGGGGAAGAGACTGCTAGAGCTCAAGGGTCACACGAGCACGTTGCATTCCGCCGCGTTCAGTCGCGATGGCGCGTGGATTGTAACGGCGTCGAGTGATAACACCGCGCGGGTGTGGGATGCTGTCACGGGGACGAGTCTGGCCGAACTCAAGGGCCACGTGGACGCTGTGTCTTCCGCCGCGTTCAGCCCCGATGGCAAGATGATTGTGACGGCGTCGTATGACAACACCGCGCTGATGTGGGATGCGGCTACGGGGAAGAGACTGCTAGAGCTCAAGGGTCACACGGACGTCGTGTCTTCCGCCGCGTTCAGCTCCGACGGCATGCGAATCGTGACGTCGTCATTCGACAATACCGCGCGGGTCTGGGATGCCGTCACGGGGAAATGCCTGCATCAACTTGTGGGCCACGGGGCGATAGTGAGTTCCGCGGCATTCAGTACCGACGGCGGGAGGATCGTGACGGCTTCATTTGACCGTACCGCGCGGGTGTGGGATGCCGTTACGGGGAAGAGTCTGGCCAAGCTCGATGGTCACACGGCGGAGGTGCAATCCGCCGCGTTCAGCCCCGATGGCACTTTGATTGTCACGACGTCGTACGACCATACCGCGCGGGTGTGGGATGCTGTCACGGAAAAGTGTCTGGCCGAGCTCGTGGGCCACACGAGCACGATGAATTCCGTAATGTTCAGCGGCGATGGCACGCGGATTCTGACGGCATCGGATGACAATACTGCGAGAGTGTGGATCGTCGGTGAGCTGAAGAGTCAGGCCGAGCTCATAGGCCACGGGGGAGTGGTGCGTTCCGCCGTGTTCAGCGCCGACGGTACGCGGATCTTGACTGAATCGGAGGGCGGTGCCGCGCGAGTGTGGGATGCCGCGTCGGGCATGGCTCTCAACGAACTCGAATGCCATGCGAACAACGCTTGTTTTGCCTGGTTCAGTCCGGATGGCGTCCGGATCGTGACCGCATCGAGTGACGAATCTGCTCGGGTGCGGGATGTCGTCACAGGGACCAATCTGGCCGAGCTCAATGGTCACACGGGGCGGGTGAATTCTGCAGCATTCAGCCGCGACGGCACGCGGATAGTGACGGCGTCGGATGACAAGACCGCGCGGGTGTGGGATGTAGACACGGGGACCAGTCTGGCCGAGCTCAAGGGCCACAATGGGTCGGTGAATTTCGCCGCGTTCAGCCGCGATAGCACGCGAGTTGTCACGGCGGCAGGCGACCGTACCGCGCGGGTGTGGGACGCAGCAACGGGGGAGAGTCTGGCCGAGCTTAATGGCCACACCGATTGGGTATACTCCGCCGAATTCAGCCCCGACGGCACGCGGATCGTGACGGCATCACGAGACGGTACCGCGCGGGTGTGGGATGCCGCCACAGGGACGAGTCTGGCCGAGCTCAAGGGCCACATTGGGTCGGTGAATTTCGCGGCAATCAGCCCCGATGGTACCCGGATTGTGACGGCGTCAAATGACAATACCGCGCGTGTCTGGGATGCCGCCACGCAAAGGTGCCTCGTCGAACTCAAAGGTCATAATGGATCGGTGAATTCGGCTGCGTTCAGCCCCGATAGCACCCGTATCGTCACAGCGTCACGCGACGGGACCGCGCGGGTGTGGCACTCTGTACCCTATCGCGAACGGTTCAAAGAGATTCAGCGGGCAAGGGCGGCGGAGTCGAAGATGGGGCCGATCGTTGGGAGCCGCCTGAACGTCGGAGGTTCCGCGGACGCAGTGCGCACCGCATTCGCCAACGATACTTCGCTCACGCCCGAGGAGCGGACTGCCGCACAGGCCGTGGTGTTCACCCATGAGGTTGAGCAACGTGCTGCGGCCCGCGCGCGCCGCGCCGAGGCGAACGCGCTCAATGCTGCCGCATGGAATGCGGTACGTTTCATACCGGTGACGTCCGAGGCGGCAGCAAGTGCCTTGGTTGCAGTCCGCCGCGCCATTGAACTTGAGCCCGAGCATGATTCTTACCTCAGGACCTTGGGCGTGGCCCTGTACCGCGCAGGCGAGTTCAAGGAAGCCCTGGACACGCTCACGCGATCCCACGCAATCAACGCCAAGGTCAAGGACGGCCAGCACCATGGTGACATCGCCTTCATCGCTATGGCGCACTGGCAACTGGGCCACCATGATCAGGCCCGGGAAGCGCTGGCCACGCTCCGCGACTTGACCGCCAATGAGCGCTGGGGGACCAACGTCGATAGGACCCGCCACCTGGCCGAGGCCGAGGCGTTGATGTCAGGCAAGCCGTAGTGCCACACTGCGATTGCCCCGGCCGCGAACCTCAAGGCTTGTACCGGCACCACGCAGTATGAGAGTGGTCGCTCTACATGGCTCTCCGACGTTGTATCTCGTCCATCCTACCATGGCACCCAGGCCATTCTGAAGCCGCGTTGCGGTGGGTGGGCCTGGAGCTGGTTCGGAGATGCCGCGGCGATGCAGAGGCCCAACAACGAGAATGACCAGGTGCAGTCGATGTTCCACGCGTTGCTGCAGCTCGATGCGAACGGGCGCGAGCGGTGGCTGCGTGAACACGGCGGCGATACCGCGGTGGTGAGCCGTGTGATGGAGTTGCTCTCGCTGGCGGGGGCAGGCTCAGGCCCGGACCCGGATGCGGAGACTACGGCGTCGGCGCCGGATGATCAGGGTCGCTCTCCTGGGGGCACGACGCCGCCCGCCCCGCCGGGCCGCCGCGGTGGTGGTGGCGGTGGGGAGGGTGCGGGCAACTGGATCGGTCCCTACAAGCTTCTGGAACCAATCGGCGAGGGTGGCTTCGGCACTGTGTGGCTGGCCGAGCGGCGTCAGCCGATGGTGCAGCGGGTGGCGCTGAAGATCATCAAGGCGGGCATGGATACACGCGCAGTGGTGGCACGCTTCGAGCAGGAGCGCCAGGCCCTGGCGGTGATGAACCACCCCAATATCGCTCGAATTTTTGATGCTGGGACGACCGATACGGGCCGGCCGTACTTTGTCATGGAATACGTGGCAGGTGAGCCGATCACCCGGTATGCCGACCGGCAGAACCTCACGGTGCGGCAGCGACTGGAACTCTTCATCCCCGTCTGTGAAGCGGTGCAGCACGCGCACCATAAAGGGATGATCCACCGTGACATCAAGCCTAGCAACATTCTGGTTGGAATCAGTGGCGGGCAGTTGCTCGTGAAGGTTATCGATTTTGGTGTAGCGAAGGCCATCAGCCGCACGCTGACAGACCATTCGATCTTCACGGAATCAGGCCAGCTGATCGGGACGCCCGAGTACATGAGCCCCGAGCAGGCGGAGATGGGTGCGACGGATATCGATACAAGGACGGATGTCTATTCGCTGGGCGTGGTGCTGTACGAACTGCTCTCGGGCCTGCTTCCCTTCGATGGCAAGACGTTGAGAGCGGCGGGGTATGAGGCGATCCGCAAGGTGCTCAGGGAGCAGGATGCGCCAAAGCCAAGCACGAGGTTGTCATCGGTTGATGATGCAACCGGTGCGGAGATTGCGCTGCACCGCGTCGCGGCGTTGGAACAACTGGCCAGTGAACTGCGGCGTGAACTCGACTGGATTCCGCTCAAGGCACTGCGCAAGGACCGGACGCAGCGGTACGACACGCCGGTGGATCTGGCCCAGGACATTCAGCGGTATCTTGCGGGAGAGGTACTCGACGCTGGACCGGAGGCGGTGGGGTATCGGGTAAGGAAGTTCGTGCGGCGGTACCGCGGGCAGGTGCTTTCGCTCGCAGTAGTCATGCTGGGGCTAGTCATGGGCATTACAGCTTTGAGCAGCGCCGTGGCATGGGAGCGGGCGCAAAATGCTGAGATCAAAAGTAGACAGTTGGCCGAGGTTGCCGCGCGGGAGTCGGCTGAATTAGCCAGACGAGATGCCTACATAGCTTTGGTGAAGGCGGAGGTGGCAGAACGGGAGCAACGTCGACTGGCATCGCAACTTGAAGAGGCGTCCCGCGTGCGCCGCCTGGGAAGTGCGATTAGTCCGGATGGCATGAGAGTTCTGATGTATGGCGTAAAGGGCTCACGCAATGTGGTCGAACTCTTCGATACCTCGAGTGGCAGATCAGTGGCCGAACTAAAAGGGCACACAGAAGACGTGGTCGCGGCTACGTTTAGCCCAGACGGTAACCGAGTGCTCACAGCGTCCGCCGACAAGTCCGTGCGAGTTTGGGATTCGGCGACGGGCCGGAGCATCGCTGAGCTCAAAGGCCATACGTCTCCCGTTGCGTGTGCGGTTTTCAGTCCCGATGGCAAGCAAATTGTGACAGGAAGTTCTGATGGTACGGCGCGAGTCTGGGACAGTGAAACAGGAAGATCGCTCGCAATACTGAAAGGGCATTCTGGCGAGGTGTTTTCCGCGGTGTTCGGTTCAGACGGCACGAGAGTCTTCACCACCAGCCTCGACGGGACGGCGAGATGCTGGGATGCCAATACGGGACATCCACTTGCTGAGTACCGCACCCGCCAGTAGGCGGCGCCTCGCGATGCAACTTGCGCCGGTGGCACTCGAAACGATCAGCCTCGGCATGAGGACATCAGTCCGAAAAAGGAAGTCATGATCAGCGAGCTGACTCGTGGCTCACAACCGAGTGAGTTCCGGTGGGGCCAAGGCACCTCTCGCATCGCCCTACCGGTTGAACCGTAACGCAGCGATGGACTTCATGCACGCAAATGGGCTGATGCGCCAGACTCCAGCAAACGCCCGGCGGATCCGGCAAGACTCGCACAAACACTATTTGCCGGAAGATGCAACTCACGATCACCTGCCCGGGATCGGGAAAAATCACACTCAGATCCGTCAACTGCCCCGCTGGCTAGGTCGCGACCTCTTGTGCCGCGATGGCAGTGCCCACCAAGGCACTGTGCTCGTCCTCATTCCTACACTTGCCCCGCGATGAAATACACCATCCTGGGCATCCTGCTGACCGCCTCCATTCTCCTGATCTGGAGCATGCGCACGGGGACTGCGCAGGATGGCATCATGATGGGCATCGCCATCGTCTCGGTGATCTTCTTCTCATCGATCGACAGTCTCTGGAACGCCCTCTATTCGAAGAAGGGCAAGACCATCAAGCCGCCACCGGCCGATGGCGTGAATGTCATCGTCGTCAAGGCGTCCGATGGTTCCGCTGCGTCCGGCTCCAATGGTGAGCCCGGCTCGCAGGGCGAATCGGCCCGCTGATCAGCCGCCGCGTCCCAGTTCTCGCCCGCGTTCACACGCGGCGAGCATTGCGGTGCGGATCGTCTCTCCCATCTGCTGCGAATCAAAAACCGCCAACGCCGCGGCAGTGGTGCCACCTTTGCTTGTCACGGCCGCGCGAAGTTCGCCGGGTGAGCGAGATTCTGCCGCGAGCATCGCCGCGGCTCCGAGCAAGGTCTGCCGCGTGGCCTGCGAGGATTGCTCGGGCGTCAAGCCCATCTCGATACCCGTCTTGAGCATGTGCTCGGCGAGGTGAAAGAGGTACGCCGGGCCAGAACCAGCGAGTGCCGTGAATGGATCCAGGTGTGCTTCGGGTACTTCGATGATGCAGGGGCCGATGGCGCCCAGGATGGTGCGGGCGACTTCAAGGTCCGCCGCGGCGGGACCGGTGGCGATGGCGGTGGCTCCCTGGCCGATCGCGGCGGGCAGATTGGGCATGGAACGCACGACACGTGCCTGAGTGCCGGCCAGTGCCTGTAACGTCTCCGCAGGCGTTCCCGCGAGGATGGAGATGACGAGTCGCGGGCCGATGAGGGGCGTGGCTCCAGCAACGGCCGCCGCGAGGTATTGGGGTTTGACGGCCAGGAGGAGGGTGCCCTGGGCGGCGTGGGTCTGGTTGATGTGGCTGAGGGCTGCCGCGGCGGTGGTGAAGGTGCTGGTGATGCCCAGCGACCGGGCATGCTCGAGCTTCGCGGCATCGGGTTCAGCGATGCAGACGTCCTGGGGCGCCAGGAGGCTGGCGCGCAGAAGACCTTGGACGATGGCTGCGCCCATGTTGCCAAAGCCGACGACCAGAAGGGGAACGGGGAGCGCTGCGGGCATGAAGGCAGGGTAGGAATGCGCTGGCGTGGGGCTTATCGGCCGCAATCCGGGGGTTCCGGGGGCGTTGAGCTCGGATTCGATGGTGTGGTGCTGGTGGGGCCGGTGGCCGTCAGGTACACTGTCGGCGTGGGCTGGAGTAGTTGAACCATGAACATCAAGCATGTGCTGGCGGCGGGTCTGATTGGCGGAGGCATCGCTGGTGCGGGCGCGCAGGTGACCGCGTATGACCTCATGTATGGATCGATCGGCGTGCAAGCCGCGGCGACGACTGCGCCGGTGGTGGACACGCACTACTTCTCAACGCATGTCTACGCGATGACGGCGGTGGACTTTGCCAACGGCACGCTGGTGGTCCCCAACACGTTCACGCCCAAGACGCTCTGGGCGGATGGCATCAACGGATTCTCGTTCGTGGATGGACCCTATTCGAGCCAGCTGGCGGTGACGACTCTGTATCCGACCGGCACATATCGCTTTGATGTGTATGGCGGCTTTGTCGCGGCACAGACGATGCAGTATTCGGTGGCGGCGCGATTCTGGCCTTCGGTGCAGCCGGTCTTTGCCGCGTCGACGTTCAATGCGATGCAGGCACTGGACCCGGCTGCGGGCCTCACCGTGAACTTCAACAGTTTCACCGCCCCGTTCCCGGCCAACTCGGCACGCACGTTCCTGACGGTGACGGATCAATCGGATTTCTCAACGGTCTTCTTCGGCTCGGTGGCGCAGCCTGCCACGAGCATCGTGATTCCAGCGGGAACGTTCGCCGCGGGGCACCCGTATTCGTTCTCGCTGACCCATTCGAGCCAGTTGAGCGGGACTGATACCACGCAGGCGCTTCAACCAGGCACGCTCTGCTCGTTTGATCTCACGACCATTGCCACCGGCGTGGCGATCGTGCCCCCACCCTGCAGCGCGGACTTCAACCAGGATGGCGGCGTTGATGGCGCCGATGTCGAAGCCTTCTTCCTGACCTGGATGACTGGCGTGCCCGAGGGCGATGTCAATCAGGATGGTGGTACGGACGGCGCGGATGTCGAGACGTTCATCGTGCAGTGGCAGAATGGCGGGTGCTGAGGGGGGCGGGGGGAAGTTCCGAAGTTCCTGAGTTCCGAAGTGCGCTTCGCCGAGATGGAGACCCTTCCAAACACCAAATGGGATCGGGTGGATGCCTGATCCTTCCTGTGAACTTTGGAACTTTGGCACTTGGGAACTTCCTCTCCCGCCTTGACCTAAAATCCGGGCTATGCCCCGCACGGTCTATCTCGAAACCTTCGGCTGCCAGATGAACGAGCTCGACAGCGAGCTGGTGGCTGGTCAGTTGCGCGCCCTGGGGTATGCGTTCACGGGGGATCGGCAGAACGCCAATGTGGTGTTGTACAACACCTGTTCCGTGCGTGAGCATGCGGAGCAGAAGGTCTGGTCGCGGCTGGGCGAGCTCAAGGAACGCAAGCGGATCGATCCGATGCTGGTGGTGGGGGTGATGGGGTGCCTCGCGGAGCGCGATGGTACCGACCTGCTGCGCCGCATGCCGGTCGTTGACATTCTCATCGGGCCGGGCGAACTCGACAAGCTGCCGTCACTGCTGGATAACGCCGTCAAGACGCGCGAGAGTCTGCTCGCGGAACCTGCGCCGCTGGAAAATGGTGTCGAGCCGCTGCGCAGTGCGCGGCAGGTCGCGCTGCAGGGGAGCACTTCGCGGCGCAGTGCCACGCTCGCCGCGGCGGCCGACACGCTCGAACTGCTCGATCTCTCTCGCTCCGTCTCTCCGATCGACGAAGGCGATTCAGATGCGCCCAAGCGCTCCGCCTATGTCCGCATCACGCGCGGCTGCAACAAGTTCTGCACCTACTGCGTGGTGCCCTTCACCCGCGGCGCGGAGATTCACCGTCCGCCGGATCACATCCTGGACGAATGCAAGAAACTCGCCGACAGCGGCGTCGTCGAGATCACACTGCTGGGCCAGACCGTCAATCACTACAGATTCGAACACGGCGCAGCCGTCTCCGTCGATGGCATCGTGCAGCCGCAGAAGGGCCGCAGCTACACCGGCGGTCACGCACGAGATCCCTTCGCTGGCGCGAATGTCACGACCTTCGCCGATCTGCTGCGCCGCATTCACGATGAAGTTCCCGCCATCAAGCGGCTGCGATTCGTGACCAGTTACCCGCGAGATTTCGGTGATGATGTGCTCGAAGTGATCCGCGATCACCCGCGCATCTGCCGCTATCTGCATGTCCCTGCTCAGAGCGGCAGCAACCGCCTGCTCAAGCTCATGAACCGGGGCTACGAGGTCGAGGAGTACCTTGAGTTCCTCGCCCGTGCTCGCCAGTATCTGGATCAGCCCGAGATCGGTCGCCCGCTCGAACTCTCCGGCGACTTCATCGTCGGCTTCCCCACCGAGACCGACGAGGATTACGCGGCGACCGTCGATCTGATCACAAAGGCCCAGTACAAGAACTCCTTCATCTTCAAGTATTCGCCTCGTCCCGGCACCGTCGCCTTCGACAAGATGCCCGATGATGTGCCCGAGGCCGTGAAGCGCTCCCGCAACAACCAGTTGCTGGCCCTGCAGGCCACCATCAGCGAGCAGCGCAGCCTGCTGTATGTCGGGCGTGAGATGGAAGTCTTCGTCGAGGGCCTTTCGATGCGCGAGCGCAAGAAGCGTGAACGGCTTTCCAGCGTCACGTCCGGAACGGTCTCGCTCACGATCAACGGCAAGGACGACAAGGAGCATGGCCACGGTTCGGCCTGCGCCATCGACGATGAGTGCGGCACCGAGGGTTCAGCGGTGGCGGCGCCGGCTTCGGGCGAGATCGCCCAGTACTCGGCCCGTACCGATACCGACATGATCGTGCTCTTTGATCAGCCCGCCGGCGCCTCGGATCGGCTCGTGGGCTCGATGCAGCGAGTGAAGATCCACGGCGCCACCGCGCTTTCACTGATGGCCGAACTGGCATGAGACTTCCGGCAGCGTCGTGATGAGCTGGACGCACTTGCTACACTGTGCGATGGAACGCATGAGGTGTGCAGACCCGCGGCGGCGATGGTGGTTGACGCTGGTCATGTTCTTCGGCGCGGCTTGGTTTCTCGGGTGCTTCTATCACCTGGGAGATCTTGGCCGCTATTCGGATGACTGGGCCTTTGCGGATGTGGATCCGGTCACGCACCTTGCCCGTTGGGGGGGGACCCCCTTTGAACGGCACTACTTCTGGCGTCCGGCCCTCCAGGCATTCCTGCACTATGCCTTCCTGATCCTGTGGCATCACATGTGGATCTTCCACCTGATGAACGTCGCGTGTCACGCGGCAATTGCGGCCGGCGTGTACTGGCTGTCTCGCAGGCTGGGAAGTTCACCACATGCCTCGGCCGCGGCGGCGTTTGTCTTTCTGCTCTTTCCCTTCCAGTATGAGGTGATCTTCTGGTCGACGGCGATGACCAGCGCGGTCCCCGCCGGGCTGATGATCGTGCTGTGCGGCATCGTCATTTTCCATGCGCGCAGCACCGGGGCGGACTGGCGACGACTGGGCCTGATGTCGGTCTTGATGTTCTTCGCCGCGTGCTGGTACGAGCAGCCTTGCGCCATTGCGGCGGGCTTTCCATTCCTCTACATGGCATCGCGGCAGGAGGAGCCACTCGCGCGGAGCCTGCGACGCATCGCGGCGATGATGATCGCCTGCGGCGTTCCACTGGTGGCATACATCCTTCTGCTGCGGTACACAGCTCCAGCTTCTGCCCGTGGCGGTGCCGGCAGTTTCGTGACGCTCGACGAACTGCCAAAGAGGCTCGAGAGTCTCGTCCCGGCGTTTAGCTGGTACTTCTCGGCGCGACTCCGCAACGCGTATCTGGGCGGCTTGACAACCGGCATGCGCGAACTGGTGACCATTCGCGGCGCGATCATGGCGGCAACTGTCGGGATTCTGGGAGGCTGCTGGCTCGTCGAGTGGATCTCCCGACCTGTGCCCCCCATTCCCACCCTGACGGCAGAGCGTGCGCGAGCAAGAGCCAGGGCAGCGTGGGGATTTGCATTCGCCCTGGCGGCATGCCTTTCCGTCTGGCTTCCCATCATCCCGATCCGCAATCAGATTCTCGAAGTTCGCCTCGCGTATTGCATGTGCATCGGGCTTGCACTGGCAATCGCGTTCCTGCTCGACTTCCTGGGCCGGCTGACGCGAAAGCTCCGGGTATTTCCGCTGCTCCATACCGCAGTCGGCGGCGCGGTTGTCGTGCTGGTTTGGGTATCGAGTGTCGCGATGCTCGGATGGCAATCCGTCATCCGCACCCGGACCGCCATCGATGCCGTTCAAACCCGGGAACTCGCCGAGCGATTCGCGTCGGTGCCACCGGGCACTGTCTTTCTCCTCCTGCGTGATGACTATCGAGCCGGTGCGACGGGCCGACTCGCGTTCGACTGGCCTCCGCTTGGATGGACATCCGCATCGTGGAGTTCAACTCCAGCCATCAGATGGGCGATGAAACGCAACGATGTGGTCGCGTCTGCGATCAACATCTGGGTCCCACCCCCGTTTCGAGATCCTGACGATGCCGGAATCGTCTACACCGGCGGCCTGACACCCATCGCAAGCGTGAAATCTGATCCAAAGGGTCACCTCCTGATCCGATGGGACCTGATGGTTCCTTACTACATCGATGCGCAAGGACGCGTGAACCCAGTGCGAGAAGTGCATGTCTTCTCCACTTCGACCCCGAAAGTGGTTGTGGGGCGGGCCACGCTCGTGGGCGCCGACGCGAAAGAGCGATTCAATCTGGAACTGCCCTGAGAATACGGTCAGTGCAGCACGCGGTAGACTTCGGCTTCGTCGGTCATGCCAAGACGGACCTTCTCAAGCGCATCCACCCGCATCGGCTTGAAGCCCTTTTCCTTGGCCTTGTCGTAGAGTGTGACGGCGTCGGCACGGTTGGCGGTGAGGATGCGAAGCTCATCATCCATCGTCATGATCTCGTAGACCGCAAGACGGCCCTTGTAGCCGGTGCCAAAGCAGGTCTCGCAGACGCCAAGGCCCTGGGCACCCTGTGCGGTTCCGCCGCAGGTCTTGCAGCTGCGTCGCAGCAGACGCTGGGCCAGCACAGCCAGGAGCGACGAGGTGACCAGGTATGGTTCGATGCCGATGTCCACGAGCCGCGGGATCGCGCTGGGGGCATCGTTGGTGTGCAGGGTCGCGAGCACCAAGTGGCCCGTCAGCGAAGCCTGAATGGCCAGCTGTGCCGTTTCGTTGTCGCGGATTTCGCCCACGAGGATGACGTCGGGGTCCTGCCGAAGCAGTGACCGAAGGCCCGCGGCGAACGTCACGCCGCGCTTGACATTCACCTGCATCTGCGAGATGCCATCCAGGTGATACTCCACGGGATCTTCGATCGTCATCACGTTGCGGCTGGAGCGATCGATGCGAGAGAGCGCCGCGTAGAGCGTGGTGGTCTTGCCGCTGCCGGTGGGGCCGGTGACCAGGATGATGCCGGTGGGGCGTTCGACCAGGTCGAGCAGTTCGGCCTGCATGCCCTTGGTCATGCCGATTTCATCGAGCGAGAGCTGTGTGGCGGTCTGATCGAGCAGACGAAGCACGAGGCGTTCGCCGTAGACGGTGGGGATGCAAGAGAAGCGGATATCGACCTTGCGCGAGCCGACGCGGACGGAGGTGTGACCGTCCTGGGGCGTGTGGCGGTTGGCGATGTCCAGCTCGGTCATGACCTTCAGACGCGAGGAGATGGCGTTGGCGAGTGTGAGCGGGGGGGAGAAGGCATCCACCAGCATGCCGTCGATGCGGAAGCGGATGACCAGCTTGCTCTCCATCGGGTGAATGTGCACGTCGCTGGCGCGGCGGCGCAATGCCTCGAAGAGGATCATGTTCACCAGACGGATGACGGGGGTCTGGCGGGCGAGCTGGAGGAGGTCGGTGGATTGGCCCGCGGAGCCAGCCGCGGCGGCGATGGCGCGTTCATCCAGGGGCATTTCCTCGATGATTTCGGTGACCAGATCCTGCTTCTGCTCGTAGCCGCGGTTGATGAGGTTGCCCACCGCGCCGCGTGGTGAGAGCACCACGCGCACGGGCATGTTGAGCAGATCCTCGAGCATGTTGAACGTGGCCGGCTGCATGGGCTGCGCGGTGGCGATGGTCATCACGCCCCCATCGCTCTCAAGGCCGGCGCAGTGCTGGCGGCGCGAGACTTCGGGCGGCACGACTTCGTAGTAGCGGGTGGCGGATTCGCTTCCCCGGGGTTCGGCGACGAAGCGCAGGCCGGTGCGCTGGCTGAGCAGCGTGAGGGCCTGGTGTTCATCCAGGGCCATCATCGAGAGCATGACGTCCCAGGGTTCCTCATCGGAGCCGTCGACGAGGGGGAACTGGCGCACCTGTTCGGCGGAGAGGGGGAGCTGGCCAAAGAGCTGCGCCACGCGTGCGAGTTCACCGGCCTTGGCGGAGGGGCCGGCGGTGTTCTCGGTGCGTTTGCTGCCGGGGGCGAGCTGATTGGGTCGGGTGGATGCCATGGGTGTGCGAGTCAGGCGTTGCCGCGGGCGCGGTGTGGAACGAAGGGTAGGTGTTGGATCAGTTGGAGCTGGCCGGTTCGGTCGCGGCGGGCTCAGGAGCAGTGTCCGGTTCGCGCTTGGCGGGCTGCATGGCTTCGGGGGGCAGGCCGTTGATGTCGATGGTGGAGGGCTTGATGGCCGGGAGCAAATCATCGATCTTGGCGCGCTTCTGCGGGCCTTCGGTGAGGAGCTTGAGGTCGCCGAAGTTGGCCTCGCGCATGATGCGGGGCGTGATGAAGACGTAGAGCGTGGTGGTCTGGCCGGTGCGGTTGTAGTCCTGGAAGAGCTGGCCGATGATCGGGATGTCGCCCAGCAGCGGCACCTGGATGCGCGTCGTGCGGCGGGTATCGACGTTCAAGCCACCGACGATCACGGTCGTCTCGCTGGGAACGGTGATGCTCGCGGCCTTGATGTTGTTCTGGAGCTTGGGCGGGGGTGAGCCGTTGGTGCCTGCGCCGGTGAAGCTCGAGAGCTCGGTCTCGTATTCAAGCCGCAGGTAGCCGTCTTCGCTGATGCTGGGCGTGATGTTGAGCTTGGTACCTGCGCTCTCATAGCCGCCGAAGGAGGTCGTGTTGGGCGAGCCGGTGGCCACCTGTGTGGTGGTGTAGGGCTGCTGTTCGACGCTCATGAGCTCGGCTTCCTCGTTGTCGTCGACGAGCAGGGCGGGGCTGGAGAGGATTCGCGTGTCGGCCTTGGTCTGCAGGGCGTTGACGACGATGGGGAGCTGGTCGCTCTTGATGATCGCCGCGGTCATGCCCGAGAGGCCAGTCGCCACATTACGGCGATCGGTGATCGCGGCGCTGGTGCCCGCGCTGGTGAGGCCGAAGTTGGTCTGCAGCAGTCCGCCCGAACCCTGCGCGTTGATGAGCTGAGTTTCAAAGGCCAGGCGGAGCGTATCGCTCCAGGTGACGGCGACGATCTGCACTTCGAGATAGACCTGCGGACGGCGCAGATCGATCTTCTCGATGAGCTTCTTGAAGTCGGCCTGACGGGCCTGGGGTGCCTTGACCAGGATCTGATTGTTCTTGATGTCGGCGATGACGAAGGCATTCGCCGCGTCGAGTTCGAGCCCCTCGCCCGCAGCACCGGTGGGGTTGCTGGGGTTCGTGATCGGATTGTTCTGGCGATTCTGAGGCGTGTTGCGACGCGAGCGGTTGCGGCTGCCGAAGCTGTCGCCAAAGCCGCCGCTCATGCCGCCCATGCCACCGTCGGGCAGCAGTTCGGAACTGCCCACCAGCGACTGGTTGTTGAGCAGGCCCATCACCACGTCGGCCACATCCTCGGCCTTGCTGTTCTTGAGGCGGTATTCCTGGATGACAATGCGCTCGGACTGAATGTCCAGCTGCTCGATGAGCTTCTCGAACTGCTCGTGCTGCGTGGGTGTGCCGTAATAGATGATGTTGCCGTTGACTTCATCGACCACCATCATCGGGCCGCCGATCGTCGTGCTGCCGGTGCCGCCCCCCAGCCCGCCCAGCTGGCCACGGTTCAGGCCCTGCTGCTGCATGCCAAGCTGCTGGGCATTGAACTGGCCGCCCGAGGCGTCGTTGCCTCCCTGGCCGATCGTGGTCACTTCACCATACCCGCTGGCCTTGGCGAACATCGCGATGCCCGCGGCGTTGGAGCCTGCGAAGAAGCTCCTGGGCTTGAGCGTGTTGGGTACATCGATGATCTCGAGCAGCGATTTGATCTGCGTGATCTCCGCGGCGAGCCCGCGGAAGATCAGCGCGTTGCCCTGGGGATCAATCGTCAGACGATCGCCCAGATTCTCGAGCGAGGCCGTGCCACCCATGCCAGGCGCAGCAGGCTGCGCCGGCATCCGCACCGGCTGACCGTTCATGCCGTCCATGCCCGACGATTGCGGGGCCTCACCAAGCAGCTGCATGAGCCGCTCACGGGCCGTGGATGCCGCGATGTGCTGCAGATCCACCCGGATGAACTTGGCCTTGTTGTACTCTTCGATGATCCGCGTGATCAGTTCATCAATCTGCGCGAGCTTGCGCGTCGAATCAGTGACGATGATGATGCCAAGCTCATCGAAGGCCTGGAGCTTGCCGCCGCCACCACCGCCGCCGGGCTGCCCCGGAATACCTGCTCCGCCGCCGCCCAGCTGCGCCGAGACTGCCTGCAGAATGGCGCTGGGACGCACATTGGGCGTTGAGAAGACGCGGGTGGTCGCGATGTCGCCGCGGAAGTTGAGCGGAACGCTCCCTTCCTGCATCACCAGGTACCAGCCGGTCTGCGGATCCTGCGTGATCGTCCAGCCGGATTGACCCAGCAGCGAATCCACCAGCATCGTCAGTTCGGACTTCTTCACCGGCACCGCGGCGTTGAACGCCACCGTGCCCTGCAGGTCACCGATGATCGACACATTGATGTTGAGCGTCGTGGCCAGCAGGTTCACCAGCGCGGTCAGCTGAACCGGTTCACTGAAGGCTGAGAGCGTGATCGTCTCATCCGAGAGTTCCGGAGCGGGCACTTCGGTCGCCGGTGCCTGGCCGGCCCCCTCGGGCTGCAACAACGAGCCTTCGGGTTCGACCGCTGCGGGTTCATTGGCGGGGACGGCGCCCGGGGCTGCGACTGGACCACCTGGTGCCGCGGCGGGTTGTGCTTCGGGCTTCGGGGCTGGTTTGGCTTCGGGCTTCGCCGCGGGGGGCTTGGGTGCAGCCTGAGGCGCCGCGGCGGGCTGGGTGCTGGGGCGAATGACGCCCGGCTTGACCGGCTCGGCTTTGTTCGGTGTCCCGGGCTTGGCGGGCGTTCCACCGCTATTGAGGGCCTTGGAGTTGGTGGTGGGGCCCACCGGGGGCTGGATCTTGTTTGGAGCGGGCGCAACGGGTTCGGCCTTGGGGGGCGTGTTCTGCCCAATCGCCAGTGAACAGGTTGCCGCGAGCAAGCCCGCGGCGACACGGGCCCGCAACGAGGAGCTCGAAGCACTCGCCGTCCCCGCCGCATTCGTCAGCCACGCAACCATCTGATGCATCGGCCGGGAGTTCTCGCTGTTCTTCACGCTCATTCTCCAAAACAACCGACCCGGCCCCAAAAGCCGTCTCAAGTCGGAAAATCCACCTTGCCTTGAGCTCTCACCCGCGTGCCACCTGGGCACGCGCGTGGCTCGCCGCGGCGGGTTATTCCCCCGCGGCACCTGTCTCATCGGTCAAAAGTAGGCTGTTGGGAAAACAGAAGGGTGATTCCCCTCGCCTGCCCCCCTGCCCCGCCGGGGGATGTCGCGTTCGGCCCCGCATCGGTCGTCATCGGCCGCTATTCTTGCCCGCCATGTTCCGCGGCATCAGTCTCGCCAACAAATGTCTGCTCCTGTTCGGGGGCGCGGTGGTGCTGATCGTCGTGGCAGCCCTCACATTTCCCGCCCTTCGGATGTGGAAACTCGTCGATGAGGGCGAGATCCAGCGTTCCAGGGTGCTGGTCGACACCTGGCTGGTCCTGGATCAGCAGATCCAGTCTGAACGGCCTGCCGCGACTTCGCAGCCGCTCTTTCCGACCCTGGAGACCCCCTCCTTCGGCGGGGATCGCTATGGCGGGATCGGTGCGGAGCGGTTCACGATCGATCGGGCCAAGCGGATCCGCGGGAGTGACCTCTTCATTGCTGAGACGCTCGCGGCGTTTGATGCCGAGCCGCGGCTTTCCGAGTTCTCCATGGCTCGCTGGCAGGGGGTGACCCGCCTCTATGACTACGCCCGGTGTGAGCGGAGCCAGTCGGGCAAGCTGACGGGCCTGATCGTGCTGCGGAGGCAGTCGATCGAGGCGTTCCGAACGCTGTGGATCAGCGGCATCTTCCTGGTCGCCGCGGCGACGGCCGTGCTGGCGCTGGCGGTGCTGGTCTTCTACCTCATCACCAAGAAGATCATTCTCCAGCCCGTCCGGACGCTCAAGGAGACTGCCGAGCGGGTCCGCGAAGGAAACGTCGCGGTGCGAAGTGAGATCCGCACCGGTGATGAGTTCGAGCAGCTGGCCGAGACCTTCAACATGATGCTCACGGACCTGCAGACGAATCAGGACCGGCTGAGGGCGCTGAATCAGGCGATGGACGTGAAGCTGCATGAGATGGCTGAGAGCAACACGCTGCTGCATGAATCGGCCAAGCTCAAGGGCGAGTTCCTCGCCAATGTGAGTCACGAGCTGCGCACGCCCCTCAACAGCATCATTGGATTCGCTGAACTGCTGCTCGAACAGGCGCGTGCGGACGGGGCGATTCCCGATGCACCGCCCAGCGTGCAGCGGCGCATCCGCTATCTCAACAACATCGATACCGCGGGGCGCAACCTGCTCACGCACATCAACTCGCTCCTGGAGATGGCGCGCATCGAGGCGGGCAAGGTGGAGATCAAGTCCGAGCGCATCGTGCTGCGGGATGCCTGCGAGGGGCTGCTGGGGCTCATCCATCCGCTGGCGGCCCGCATGGGCATCGAACTCAAGCTGGATGTGCATGATGATGTGCCGGCGATCTCGACGGACATCAAGAAGTTCCAGCAGATCATCTTCAACTTCCTCTCCAATGCCGTGAAGTTCTCGCTCCCGGCGGAGAAGACTGGTCGGGTGCCCGAGATCATCCTGCGGGCGGAGAAGCTCCCCCCGGCGCGGCCCGAGGAGGAGATGAAGGTGCGGGTCAGCGTCATCGACAACGGGCCGGGCATCCCTGAGGATGAGCAGCAGAAGATCTTTGAGAAGTTCTATCAGGTGGATGCCAGTCACACGCGTGAGACGACGGGCACGGGGCTTGGTCTTGCGATCTGCCGCGAGCTTGCGCATGTGCTTCACTGCGAGATTCAGCTCGTGTCGGGCGTCAACCGGGGCAGCATGTTCAGTCTGATCATGCCGATGGTGCTTGAAACCAGCACCGCGGCGGAAGGCGCGCTCGAAGCCCGGTTCCGAGGCACGCTCTCGGGCGGGCGCACGTGGATCTGATTCCTTGGCGCGATCCCGCGTACGAAGCCCGCGCCGCTCAGGTGATCGGTCGCCGTTCGTATGGTGAAAGGGTCGCGAGCGTGTGAGAACTTTCGCGTCCCTGGGGCGTCGAATGGCTCCACGACCGGTGGAATCCTGTAACCGAACGGCGTGTGCCGGTGTATTCTGTCTGCCGACCTGTGGTGCCTGTTCGGGCATCCTGAGCGTGCTTGAGATCCGACCGAACATGCCGCGTCAGATGTTGGCGCGGTCCAGGTAAGTAAGGCTCCCTTTTTGCGGAGAATTTGAACGTGCAGAATGCGTTGAACAATCGTCGTACCGCGTGGACCAGCGTTGCCGTCTTCGCTGGTCTTGCGCTCACCGCAGCCACCGTCATCAATGCCCAGCCTGCTGGCGATGGTGGTCAGCCGACCAACCCCCAGCAGGGGCCGGGTCGCGGACCGGGTGGACCGGGCGGTCGTGGCGGAGAGAATGCGCCCGTCTCGGTCGAGCGTTCGATGAAGGGCATGGGACGTGCGCTCTCGCGGCTTGCCAAGCAGGTGACCGACTCGTCCAAGAAGGCTGAGAACATCGGCCTCATCTCCGATGCGCAGCGCGCCTGCGTTGCGGCTCGTGCGGGCATCCCCAAGGGCCCCTGGAGCGAGGAGCAGGACGCGAACAAGCGTCTTGCCGCATTGATTCCCTACCGCAAGGACATGATCGCTCTCGAGCAGGAACTGATCGCCGCGGAACTCGCGATGCTCGACGACAAGAACGATGAGGCGAAGGCGCACATCGAAAAGTGCCTCAAGCTGCGCGATGAAGGTCACAAGCGCATGGGCATCAAGGACGACGAATAAGCCGTCCAACCGCTACCAAGTTGAAGATTCTGCAGGCCCTCCGGTGTCGTTCACAGCTGATGTGAACCGCACCGGGGGGCCTGCTTCATCTGGACAAGCCCGCGCCGTGCGTGCCGCGATGGTCAGTCGCGGGGGCCGATGAGGCCGATCATCCGCCCCGTCAGGCCCTGATCGCGGCGGTGCGAAAAGAAGAACTCCGGTTCGGCCACGGTGCACCGGGCCACCACATCGATGCTTTCTACGCCCGCGTGCCTGAGTTGCTGGGCCAGCGCACCTTGCATATCGGCGTGTCCCTTTCCGCCTGAGGTCTCACGCACATGCGGAGTCTCCGCGCCGAATGCCGCGCGGAACTGTGCAACGACTTCAGGGCCGATCTCAAAGTGCTGGATGCTGATGCACGGGCCGATCGCGGCGATCACGCCGCCAGGATCAGCTCCCAACGCCTCCATCGCCTGAATCGCCCGCGGCACGATCCCTGCCAACACACCCCGCCACCCCGCGTGCACCGCGCTCACAATCCGTCCATCCGCACTGGCCAGCAGCACGGGCGTGCAGTCCGCGACGCGCACGGCGATCACTCGCTCTGCGTCGTCGGTCACGAGTGCATCGGCTTTGGTGATCTCGCCCGGCGGCGTCGCATGCGCGGAGTGTCCACGCCTGACCGCATGCACGTGGTCGCCGTGCACCTGGTGTACCTGCACGACCTCCCGGGCCGGAACATTCAGTGCTGCGAGCACGCGGGCCAGATTGGCGGCGATCGTCGCGGGTGGATCGCGGCGCGGCCCCTCGAGGTCGCCGGGGTTGCCGAAGTTCAGCGAATCGAAGATGCCGGTGGAGACCCCGCCGCGCCGTGTCGAGAAGGCGTGGGGGATTCCCGCATCGGAGAGGAGCCTGGATTCAATCAGGTGCGGAGCGTGCATGGCAGCGGCGAGCGTAGGCGAGCCGTGCGTTTTCAGTTCGCAGGCGTGTACCGCATCGCAATCTGCGTGTCACCCCACACACGCACCGTGAGCGAAGCATCGGCGTCCGAGCGATTGACGATGATGGCACCTTCGCCGGGGGCAAAGCGGTGCCGGAGCTTCTCCCCCGGCATCGCGGTGCCCAGGTCGACGACTGTTCCTGATCGGTCGACTTGCACCACCGCTGGCACGCTGCCCTGATTCTGGACTTCGGCGAAGAACTCGTTGGGCTGTCCGCCTCCCAGGCGAAACTGCTGGCGAGCGGGCACGCCAAGATTCGACGTGAGGTCAGGCATCAACGTCGGACCTTGCGTGCATCCATTGCAGAACAGGGCGAGGGATGCAAGCGTGATCGCACGAAGCCGGGACGTTGACATGTCCACGCTTCGCCCCCGTCTGCTTCCCGGATTCGCGGGCGGGGGCACAGGCTCTTCGCTTCGGCCGGGCTGCACGGGACCCGTGCATCAGGTGCCGGATGCCGCGGGCGGCTGGGGAAGGAGCGTCTGATCGAGCAGCCGTTCGAACCCGGTTTCGCGCATGATGCCCGTGGCGCGGATGCGTTCCATCGCCGCGGCGGGTGCCATGCTCCGGTGCTTCACCAGATACGCGGCCCACAGCGTTGCTGCTCGCGGGCCGCCGGCGCAGTGGATGTGCACACGCCCGGGTTCCGGATGCGCGGTCATGACCTTCGCCAGCTGTTCGACATCCTCGGGGCTGTAGCCGTCGCTTCCACCCAGAGGAATCTCCACGTAGGTGAGCCCGGCCGCGGTCGCTGCGGCACGCTCGTTGAACTCGTTGCTGCGGATCTCCCCCTTCGATCGGCAGTTGATGATCAACTTGACGCCGCGTTCGGCGAGCATCGCCAGAGACTCGGCATCGGGCTGGCCACTGAGTGAGACCTCGCCATCGGAGACGATGCGAACCGAAGTGCCCGCGCCCCGTGCGACCGGCAGCGATGCATCGCTCTGGTATTCCGTCCACGAACCTTCATACAACCGGACACGCGGCCAGCGTGCGACGCCCTTGAGATACAGATACAGCAGCGTTGCTTCACGCCCCGTGCCGCAGTAGACGATCGTGTCGTCCGAGGCATCAAGGCCCGCGGCGGCCAGCTGCGCATTGATCTCCTTGACCGGACGGATCAACGCCTCGTTGTCCGCGTGCACCAACTGGTGCCAGTCGAAGCTGGTGGCGCCGGGAATGTGCCCGTTGCGCTTCCAGCCGCGAGTTTCGCCCCGGAAGAACTTCGCGGGTCGCGCATCGACCAGCGCAGTCTCCTCGGTTCGCATCGCCGTGCGGACATCCTCCAGCGTGGCGAAGGCTGCGGGTGGCGTTGACGTCCACGAGGTGGGCTTGAGCGTTGGGAAGTCCTGCGAGGCGGGTTCTGCGCCTTGCCACGCGGCGTATCCGCCATCGAGCATGCTCACGCGCAGATGGCCGGCCTTCACCAGTGCGTAGGCGACCAGCGAGGCCTGCAGCGGATCATCGCCGTCGCCGTAGACCATGACGCGTGAGTTCTGATCGATTCCCAGACTGGAGAAGAGGTCAGCGAGTTCCTGCTGATCGAGGATCGCCGCGGGATGTGAGCCCCGCGCGGTGCGCACTTGTTCATCACGCAGGCTCACAGCACCGGGGAGGTGCCCCGCAAGATACTTGGCGACAGGCCTGGCATCAATGCACTGCAGCGAGCCTGAGGTCACAAGCGCGGCCGCTCTCGCGACGCTGAGGAACTCGAACTGGAGCGACTGGCTCGATGCTGGGAGCGTGGACGCAGGTGGTTCCTGCGCGTGGGCGAGGGGGAGCGAGAAGGCAAACGCGATCAGCGCGCACGCGCTGCCTCGCACGGCCCGGTGGGCGTGGTGCATGGGAGTGAATCCTGAGAGGGAGAACACGGACGCTGCGCCTGACATCTGGCGCATGCTCGATGTGCGGGGCCACGAAGTGGACTGGCACTTGGAAGTGCGAAGGGTGTTCGCCGGAGTCGGGGTTGCGCTCGGCGGATTGCCGGGAAATCAGCCGCGGCGGTGCGGGAGGTGCGACAGCAGCGCAAAGCCGCGTGCGATGGCCAGTTCGATGTCCGGGCAGACGTTGGTCACATCGAGCGTGCCGCCGGCCCCGGCTTCCTGCATGGTCGAATAGTGGTGGCTGGTGATGCCTGCCAGGATGACGTGAATGCCGCGGCTGAGTGCGGACTTGATCATGGCCGCCAGTTCGAGCGCCGCGTCCTCATCGATCTTCGCGGATTCTCCGAAATCGAGGATGACGATGCGTTTCTCTGGCGAGAGTCGCTCCACCCAGCGGAGCAGATCGGGGAGACGTTCGGCGCGGCGCAGCGTGCCGGACTTGCTGCGGACGTGGAAGACCGCCATCGCGGCGGGCAGGCCCATGTCCTCGATCACCACATCGGCGGGCATGATCGCGCTGATGGGAACTCGGATGTCCTGATAGATGATCCACAGCAGAAAGATGACCGGAGGGAACATCGCCCACGTGGGGATGGTGGCCAGGGCCGCGGCGCCCAGCCCGGCACCCAGTGCGAACGAGCCGGCGACTGAGACAAGCAGGACGACCCGCATGGCGCTGGTCTGGTGCCGAAGCGCTTCGAGCAGCGTGCCCGAGGCCGGCGCCGCACCCGTGAGCCGGTCGCGCAGCCAGAAGAGCAGTTGCACCATGTCGAGGCCAAGATCGGTGAAGACGCCCGTCATGTGCGTCGTGCGCACCACTCCGCCGGAGATGCGCGTGATGGTGGCATTCTGAAGCCCCATCGCGAAGGAGGCCACGCCCGTCAGTTGATAGACATCACCCGCGGCCTGGATTTCATTGCGCCCGTGCAACTCCACCAGTATCGCGAACACCGCCAGCAGCACCATCTGAAATGCCATCGGCAGCACATAGATCGATTGCCAGCCCCGTCGACGCGCTCCTTCGGTGCACAACCCTGAGAAGATCGCTCCTGCCAGGAACGTCGCCAGCAGATAGGAGGTGAAGATGGTCAGCGACCATTTTCCCTCCACCAGATCGCGTCCCCACTGCGAAAGCGTGCCGCTGATGTGGCTGGTCGCCGTGCCGCACAGGATCAGCGTGATGATGTTGGTGTAGCCCGCGATCCACGCGAGCGTGATCGCCAGTCGTGACTGCTGGGTGATGGAGCGGGCTTGCGAAACGAACATGGTCCGGTCCGTGGACTCATCCGCCGCGACGTGGCGGCGGAGCGTCCGATGATAGCGCACGCGGCATGCCGCTCGCGCGTCGTATGCTCTCCGCCACACTCCCCGGACAGGGCACCTCGCATCCTGATGCACGCCTTGAGCAGTGACCCATGACCTCAACCCGCGCGGCACATCCTGACGACCTTCCCGCCATCTACGCGATGCTGCGGGAACTCTCTCGCACCCATCAGAACTACGACCCCGCCAGATACGTCCTCCCCGATGACGTCATCGCCGTCTATGAGCCCTGGATGCATCGAGCCATGCACGGAACCGGAGTGCTCGCGATCGTCGCCGGCGACCTGCCGGTGACCGGGTATCTCGTCGCCGAGGCCTTCGAGGCGCAAGGTGAATACTGGTCCCCGGCTCACGTCTACATCCACGATCTGTACGTCCTTCCCGAGTTTCGAGCCTCAGGAGCTGCCCAGGCCCTCATCGCAGGGGCCGCCAACTGGGCCAAGGGCCTTGGCATCCACCAACTGCGGGGCCTCGTCGCGACCGACAACGGACATGCGAGGCGGTTTTTCGCCCGGCAGGGGTTCCGAGAATCCGCGGCTGAGATCACGCTTGATCTTTGAGTGAAATCCGCTTCCGCACCATACCGCGGCCACGCACTCTTGACTACTCTCTCGCGTCTGGGGCGGTGGCGTCCTTAGACGGGTGCCTTGGTCCGGGCCGCGATGTGGCAGGACCATCATCGGCGCACTGCGCGCCGCCATGGCACCAGGTCTCGGCACTCATGCCGACACATGGATTCAACCCGGGTTCTGTTTCCTCCCACGCGGCGTGTGCCGCGGGGTATCGCGTTGGATGGGTATCCGCCGCGGTCGGGATCAGGTTGAATCGCGTGGGGTTCTGCGGAGTGCATGGTGCCTCCCGGATGCTCCGAGCGAATGTTGCGGTCGAATCGCTCGGCCGTTGAAGGAGAGAATCATGCAGGTACGTTCCACTCTGTCCCGCGGTCTGCTCGTTGCCATTGCTGCCATCGCCGGCACCACCGCCGCGAACGCAGCGATCATCCAGTACTCCTCGGTGCTCAACGGCGCCAACGAAGCCCCTCCGAACTCCTCCGCGGGCATCGGCACCGCGCTGCTCACGTACGACAGCACGTTGCGCACCTACCGCCTCGAAGTCAGCATCAGCGGTCTTTCGGGCAACATCACCGCGGCACACATTCACGGTGCCACGGCGAATCCCCGCACCGGCACCGCTGGCGTCATGACCCCCCTCCCCAGCTACCCCGGCTTCCCGGCGGGCGGAACCTCGGCCGTGTATGACCGCACGTTCGACATGACGCTTTCTTCCTCTTGGAGCGCGGCGTTCCTCACGGCACGCGGTGGATCGACCGCTGCTGCCGAGACGTTCTTCATGAACGCCGTCGCCGATGGCAAGGCTTACCTCAACATCCACACCTCCGTGGTGCCCGGTGGTGAGATTCGTGGCTTCTTCACCCAGATCCCCAGCCCGGGTTCGCTGGGTGTGCTCGCCGCGGGTGGCCTCCTGGCTGCTCGTCGTCGTCGCGGTTGAATTGCGGCAGATCGCTGCCTCGACCGATGACCTGACTCGAACGCTTCAGAAACATCGCCTCGTCCTGACGGATGAGGCGATGCTTAGTCCGACTTTTGAATGGCTGCCACGCATGAACTGGCCAGTTCTCAGGAGTTTCTGAGAACTACGTGCGGGAAGCACTGAAACACCATTGGCCTGATTGTGTGGGAGCTGAGGTCGCCCTGGCCCGTGGTCATCGAGGAACGGCTGGTAGTGGAGGCGGGACCTCCACCTGTCTGGCGCGGGCTGTAGCCGCGGATTTTTCAAGTTGAAACGCGTCGATTGACTCGCTGTCAAGTCCTTGGGTGGTTACGTGCAGCGATCGGGGGGAGATATCGAGCAGAATGAAGTGGTGGCCGCTCTGCCGCGTGCTCAAGTACCAGGGAGTGGTGTCCGGGAAGGTGATCGGGTCGGCGCCGCCTCCACCGGTGTTGGTGTAGAAGATGCCTTCGGTGTGTGCGACTCCGCCGCGGATGGCGACGCTTCGTTCATAACCACCGGGCAGTGCCGAGAGCACCATGTCGATCCCAAGTTCATCAAAGAGCGTGGTGAGGGCTGCGTCCTGATCGTTGCCTTCAAGCGTGTCACTGCGCTTGACTGAACTGAACATGGCGCGATGGTGACAGACAATCTTCCACGTGGCGGTCGATGCCGCCGCGTGGCGCCTGAGCGAGGCGTGGGCCGGGTTGACATGCTGATCACGCGGCACTGACCGCGAGGTGTCAAGCAGGAAGAACTCGGCATCGCCGTACCGGATGGAAGTGCAGCCATCAGGTGACGAGTCTGGGTGATACTGATCGAACCAGAAGCGGTCGGATTCGCCATCGCCGGGCAGCACGATGGCCGGCACCAGGGCGTGCAGCGGGCCGATGCCGCGGAAGTACCCGAGATTCCAGAGGTGCTTGTCGTCCTTGCCTCCGCCATCGGTGAGCGATCCAAGGTTGATCATCGCGTGGGGCTTGAGTCCGGAGAGTTGCCCGGCGAGATGGTCGGCGATATGCGGTCGCACATCGGTGCCGCCGATGACGCCGATACGGACCGGTTCACCCGGCGGGGGTGCGGTGTGGAAGGTCTTGACCCCGGAGTCGACGCTGAGGCCGGTTGGATCGGTGCTTCGCACGCGATAGAAGTACGTTGTGGCGGGTTTCAGTCCGCTTAGCGTGGCGTGCAGAATCCGTTGCGCTGGACCCGGCAGGCTGATGCGTTCGTTCATTTGCGAGTCGGTGCCCCACTCGATCAGGCCCGATGTCGGTCGGTCGGTCTCCCAGAGCACCCGGATCGAACCGTCGGGTTGCATGGTGAGGTACGGCCCCGCATTGATGTGCAGTCGTCCCGGGTGCATCCAACCCTGCTCCAGGGCCTTCTTCATCATCGCGAAACGTCTGGCAACCTGCGTTGATGTCAGCGCTTCTTCATAAAGCCTCCCGCAGGTGACAAGGTGCCCCAACTGCATCAGAGGTTCGCTTTCGAGATATGCCGCGATCTCAAGACGCGAGTCGGTGCCTGTTGCCAACACTGCGGCATCGATTGGGACGCCCCCGAATTGTCGGCCGTTGACAAAGAGCTGAAGGTCTTCGCCCGTGTAGACGGCGGCGATGTGATACCAGTGCTTGTGATGCGCGATGGGCCGCACATCGGACGAGATTGCCACCGAGCCTTCGGTCCCCGCGGCAAACGTCACTGAGTGATCGTGGTAGCCGACAATCCATGCGGCTCGCCCACCATGCGCGGCATCGCGCGCTGCGAGAGCAACGCCGACCGGCCGGCTGGTGTTGTCATTGATCCAAAGCTCACACGTGAAGGGGCCTGTGGGAAGGTGTTCACCTTTCAGGAGGTTCAGCCTGCGGTCTGTGGCATGCAGCCCCTTGAAATCCAATGCGGGCATTGGTGTGTGGGTCGGCGGGACGGGGTCCTCAAATGGCAAGAGTTGGGGCGGAGTCAGCTCGCCAGTGGTCGGTACCTTCGAGGCGACAGGAGCAAAGGACCATTCGTACAGGTTGTGGCCCGGATGAATGCGCTGTGGAGCAAGCTCCGTTTCCGCGATGAACACGACCAGCTGCAATGCGGCCCAAACCAGACTCGCCAGCATGGATTGGAACTCCTGTTGAATATGGACATGGCCAGCATACGCCGCGGCCTTGTCAATCTGGAGCCGTGGCATGAAGATTGCGCGAAATGCATTTGGTCGGCATGACTCGCACATGGGCAGATGGCATACTTGAGATTCACCACTGCGGCCCAAGTCGTCCGGAGAAGTCACAGATGAGTCCGAGAACTTTGTGTGTTGCTGCGGGCGTCGTCGGGGCGGTTGTCGTCACGACGGCATTCGCTGCCGTTGAGATCCGGGTTGGCCCGTTCCTTCAGGATGCCGAGCCGAGCAGTCTGTGGATTGTGTGGGAGACGACCGAACCGGGCGCGAGTGTGGTCGAGTATGGGCTGACGGCGGCCCTGGGGTCTTCCAGTTCAGGAACGTCTGCCGCGAGTCAGGGGACTGGGGCGATTCACAACGTCCAGTTGACGGGTCTGACACCCGACACTGGCTATTACTACCGGGTGCGGACGGGCGTGGCGGTAAGTGCCACGTACCGCTTTCGGACTCCGCCGCTGCCGGCGTCAGAGCATGGGTTCCGGTTTGTCGCGTACTCGGATACGCAAAGTGGTTCGAGCAGCAGCAAGCACACCGAAGTCATCAACGACGGTGTGATCGCGTTCATGACGCAGAACTTCGGGCCTGTGCTCAGTGATGCGCTTGCGTTCACGATCGAGCCGGGCGATCTGGTTGACAATGGGTTGGTCTACGAGCAGTGGAAGACGCAATGGTTCGATGAGGAGCAGAATCTGATCAGGCACGTGCCGCCCTATCCGGTGCCGGGCAATCACGAGCAGGATTCGCCCTGGTTCTTCCGGTACTTCAAGCTGCCCGAGAACGGGACGCCGGGGTATCTCGAACACTGGTGGGCGAAGGACTACAGCAACGTCCGCATCATCGGGCTTGATTCGAACTCGGGCTATCGCATTCAGGCGCAGCTGGACTGGCTCGACGCTCAACTGGCGGACGCGGCGACGCGATCGAACATTGATTTCGTCTTCGCCCAGATGCACCACCCGCACAAGAGCGAGATGTGGAGCGTGGGTGAACTCGATTACAGCGGTGAGATCGTCCGCCGGCTCGAGGCCTTCAGTACGGCGACCGGGAAGCCCACGATCCATTTCTTCGGTCACACGCACGCGTATTCGCGAGGTCAGAGCCGCGATCATGATCATCTGTATGTCAATGTGGCGACGGGTGAGGGAGACATCGATTACTGGGGGCTGGTGCCGCCGGTTGACTACCCCGAGTTCCAGCGATCGTTCGTTGACTGGGGCTTTGTGCTGATGGAAGTGCAGGCGGGCGCCGACCCGCAGTTCCGGCTTCGTCGTGTAAGCCGCGGCAATGACCTCCAGCCCCGCAACAACGAGGTCATGGATGACATGACCGTCCGCCGGTACAACTTGCCGCCTGTGACTCCGACGCCGCAGACCAGCGGCGGCCCGCTACCGGCCGATGACCTCGTGCTGCAGGCCGGTGCCTTCAGCGACCCCAATGGCGATTTTCACCTGGAGAGTCAGTTCCAGGTGCGCACCGTCAGCGGCACGTATGACGCGCCGACGGCTGACCGCTGGATTCGGTTCGAGAACTGGTACAGCCCACCCGGTGCCACGGGTGCGGCCAACGGCTACTACAGCGTCAACACCGTGACTGATCCGAACATCACACGAGTGAAGATCGAAGAGCTGCCCGCCAACACCGACTTTGCCTGGCGTGTCCGTTACCGCGATGGCGGGCTCAAGTGGAGCGACTGGTCCGCTGAGGGCACGTTCCGCACAGGCGATGCGATCACCGGTGCGTGCTGCCTGGTGTCGGGTCTGTGTCAGCAGTTGCGTGAATCAGAATGCACGGCGTCACGCGGCGTGTATCAGGGAGACATGGTGCCTTGTACACCAAGCCCCTGCCCGCCCGTGCTGATGCTCATGGCCGAAAACTTCGAAGGTCTGGTACTTGGCCCCAACGTCAACGAACCGCTCGCCGGCACGCAGGTATGGACGGCAACCCCTCCGCTGGGTTGGTCGGTCGATCGCTCCGGCGTCCCCGCAGGCGGGGTCACTGAGTGGCGGGGCTGGGGATTTGCGAATCGTTCCTGGTGGGCGCAGACCGCAGGCGACCAGCTCCGTTCTCAGTTCACGCTGGGACAGGGCGCGGTTGCGATTGCTGATCCTGACGAATGGGATGACGCCGCGAGATCAGCCGGTCTTTACAACACATTCCTGATCACTCCGCCGATCTCCCTGGCGGGAGCCAACCCGGGCAGCGCACGCCTCGTCCTTGATTCGAGCTGGCGTCCTGAGGATGCGCAGACTGCGACGATCCGTGTATCGTTTGATGGCGGGGCGGCTGCGGACCTTGTGCGATGGACGAGCGTCCCGACCGATTCGACCTTCAAGCCAGACTCTACAAACGAGACACTGACCATCCCGATCAACAATCCGCAGGGTGCCACGAGCATGACCCTTTCATTCGGGTTGACTCAGGCGGGCAACAACTGGTGGTGGGCGATTGACAACCTCTACGTGCTCGCGGATCCGAGCGATGGTCGGCGGGTGCTGCTTACGGAGGATTTCGAGCAAGTCGTTCTGGGCCCCAACGTGGATGAGACGCTTACGGGTGCGCAGGTCTGGTCCGGCGCTCCGCCCACGGGTTGGAGTGTGGACGATTCGGGGGTGCCAGGTGTGGGCAACCCCACCGAAGGCGTGACCGAGTGGGAAGGCTGGGCCTTCACCGATCGGCCCTGGTGGGTTTCGGCTGCAGGTGATCAGAATCGCTCGCAATTCACGCGGGGCCAGGGCACCATCGCCGTTGCAGATCCAGACGAATGGGACGATCGGGGCAACCCTGAAGCCATCGGGCCCTACAACGCTGCGATGAGCACGCCAGCGATTTCGCTGGATGGGATTCAACCCTCGTCACTGCGGGTTGCATTTGATTCGAGCTGGCGTCCTGAAGGCCTTCAGCAGGCCCGCATCACGGCCACGTTCGATGGTGGACAGCCCGTGACAGCCATGCGTTGGGATTCCTTTGCCGGTGCAACGTTCAAGCCGGATGCCACCAACGAACGCATCACGATCGCCATCGACAATCCGCCGGGGGCATCGCAGGCGACGCTCACCTTCTGGCTGCTTGATGCTCGCAACAACTGGTGGTGGGCGATCGACAACGTTGAAGTCTCCGGCGCGGACATCACGTGCCCGGCGGACATGAATGCCGACGGCGGCATCGACGGTGCAGACATCGAGACCTTCTTCACCCTCTGGGAACGGGGCAGCAACGCCGCGGACATCAATCAGGATGGCGGGATCGACGGCGCCGATGTGGAGGCTTTCTTCAGTTTGTGGGAAGCAGGCAGCTGCTGATGCTGCACGCGGCACATCGGCGTGAACCCCGGCCAGCGATGGATTCGCGTGCATGGATGCGGTCGGCGGCCAACGAAACGAACGGAACAGGAGGTTCTGCAACACAGCAGGCGGTGGCGAATTCATGCATCGCGAGTGCGAAGGTACCGAACTACACGCCTCGGTAGATCGCGCCCGAGGTCGATGTCTCCCGCACTTCAATGCGAGCCAGCAGGGGAAGCGATGGCTTGAGCCGATCCCAGAACCAGATGGCGATACGTTCTGCGGTGGACTGCTCCAGCCCTTCGATGTCGTTGAGATAGGAGTGGTCCAGTTGATCGATCAGCGGCTTGCAGACCTGCTTGAGGTCGGCAAAGTCCATCACCCAGCCCGTCTGCGGATCAAGCGGGCCTTCGAGATAGACACGCACTCGGTACGAGTGGCCATGAAGGCGGGCGCACTTGTGCGTCGGTGGGACATTGATCAGTCGGTGGGCCGCTTCGAACTTGAACTCTTTGTAGATTTCCACGCGCGTCGACTGTAGCGGGTTGCACCGGGGGCCGGAAAGGTCGCACCGGGGCCACATCCACGAACGAGCAATCTTGATACGAGTGTCGGCTATTGTCCTTGAAAGCTGGTAGGTAGCGGGGCGGCATTGGCTCGTGTGGGACGCAGCGACAGCAGGCGATGATTCGTAAGAACAAATCTTGCAATGGGTTGCAGTGCGAGATGCGATGTGAAGTTGCAGTGGCTGTCGCGAGAATCGATGCGGATTGACTTTTGTGAACAAGTTCTGGTGGTCGATATTGATGACCGGTGAGTCATCGGATATACTGGATATAGGTATCGATATGGCAAGCACTCGAAGCATCACGCTGGCCTCTCTGCTCGCTGCAACGGCGTTGGGGGTGATGGTCGGGCTCGGGGCGTACACGTTCCATGAAGCCAAGGGCACCAGCTACCTCTCCAACGATCCGCAGGCGTGCATCAACTGCCACATCATGAATGAGCAGTACGATGGATGGCTGCACGGGCCGCACGGCCGTGTCACCACCTGCAACGACTGCCATGTGCCGCACGATGTGGTGGGCAAGTACCTGACCAAGGCCGAGCATGGGTGGCGGCATTCCAAGGCCTTCACGCTCAACGATTTCCACGAGCCCATCCAGATCACTCCATCGAGTCTGGAAGTGGTCCTCAACAACTGCGTGCGCTGTCATCAGTCCATGGTGGATTCCGTGACGTCGCACGCGGCAAGCTATCCGACGATTTCCGAGCCCGCGGCGACCAACTGCGTGCAATGTCATGCCCACGTGGCGCACGGCAGCATTCGCTGAGTTCCCGCTCTGAAGAGGCGACGCACATGAACACATCCAATCATCTCCGCACTGCCCCTCTCTCTCGTCGCGACGGAAAGGCTCTGGTGTGGGCCACGTTCGTGATCGCCGCGGCGGGCACCGTGGCCATCGCTGCGCTCCTGGTGAACATTCGTCAGCGCAAGGCCGAGAGCCAGCTGGTGGCATTCCCGCTCACGAAGCTGAGCGAGCGCATCGACAGCCCCAGCGAATGGGGAAAGAACTTCCCTCGTCAGTACGACGGGTACTTGCGCACGGTGGACAATCAGCGTCCGCGATCCGGCGGCAGCGAGGCGATGCCGCTTCGCGAGATGAATGCCAGTGCGCCCGCCGCGGGGGACAAGGCACCTTCGAAGCTTGAGGAAGATCCGCTGCTCAAGACGATCTTCAACGGGTATGCCTTCGCGATCGACTATCGCGAACGCCGCGGGCATGCCTTCATGCTCGACGACCAGCGAGACACCGAACGCGTCAAGCAGCGCCAGCAGCCCGGGGCCTGTCTGAACTGCCATGCCTCCAACGTGCTCGCGTATCGCGAGCTTGGCCAGAAGAACGGGGCACCCGGCGGGCTCGATGAGCCGCTGCTGTCCTCCAACGGCCAGGCCCAGCTCTTCAAGGGCTTTGATGTCATCAACTCGATGAAGTACGCCGATGCCACCGCGATGGTGCAGCACCCGGTGGCCTGCATCGACTGCCACGAACCCGACTCACTCAAGCTGCGCATCACGCGCCCGGCGTTCATCGAGGGCATTCAGGCCCTTGCCAAGTCCGATGATCCGGTGCCGCACATGCCCAGCATCGAGCAGTGGCGCAAGAGCGGCCGCTCGAAGCCCTACGACCCCAATGAACTGGCCTCGCGTCAGGAGATGCGCTCCATGTCCTGCGGGCAGTGCCATGTCGAGTACTACTTCAAGGGCGATCAGAAACGCCTGACGTTCCCCTGGCACAACGGCCTCAAGGTCGAGCAGGCCGAGGCGTACTACAACGAGGTGGGCTGGAACGACTGGACCCACAAGGACTCCGGCGCGGCCGTCATCAAGGCCCAGCACCCCGAGTTCGAACTCTGGAGCCAGGGCGTGCACGCCCGCAGCGGCGTCTCCTGCGCCGATTGCCACATGCCCTACGTCCGCGAGGGTGCGATGAAGTTCTCCAGCCACCAGGTTCAGAGCCCCATGAACAATGTGGCCCGCTCGTGCCAGGTCTGCCACAACTACACCGAGTCTGAGATTGTCGCCAGGGTCGACATCATCCAGAAACGCACCAAGGGCCAGCTCGATCGCGCCGAAGTTGCCGTCGTTGATCTCATCCGTGCCATCTCCGCGGCGAAGGTCGCCGGTGCCACGGATGATCAGCTCAAGAACGCCCGCGAACTCCAGCGCAAGGCGCAGTGGCGGGCCGACTACATCAATGCCGAGAACTCCATGGGATTCCACGCTCCCGCCGAAACCCTGCGCATTCTCGGCGAATCGATCGACTACGCCCGTCAGGGGGAGCTCGAAGTCGCCAAGCTCAAGATCCCGGCCAAGTGACTCTGCTGCGGCTTTGCCGCGACATCACGCTGCCATCTCCTCTACGCCCCCGGGATTCATCAGTCCAGGGGGCGGTCTCTTTGAGGAACGCCTACGCTGGCTGCACCGTAAGGATCGGTCCGAACTCTTGCTCACGATGCGAACCCCGAGATGCGCATGATCATCTACATCGTCCTGCTTCTGGTCGGATTGCTCCTGTCCCTGGTCGGGTTCCTGGGCGTCGTCGGGTCGCTGCTGCCATCCACCCACACGGCATCCATCACGTTCGAGGTCGCCAAGCCGCAGGCGGAAGTCTGGGCCATGCTCGACAAGGTCGAGGAATTTCCTTCGTGGTTCCCCGATATCAACCGTGTCGAGGTGCTGCCCGAGCGTGAGGGACGCCGCGCTTTCCGCCAGTTCCAGGGACGCAACTCCTTCGTGCTTGAAGAGACCATCAAGGAGCCCATGACACGTGTCGTGCGCACCATCGTCGACGACCACGCGATGTTCACCGGCAGCTGGGACCACCAGTTCGAGTCGGTCGGCGATGGTCGCACCCGCATCACGCTCACCGAGACCGGGAGTGTGGCCAGCCCCATCCCGCGTGCGATCATGAAGTTCGCGATCGGCGAGAAGTACTATCTCAACCGGTTCGCCGAGTGCGTGACCAAGCGCTGCGGCAAGTAATGCGGAACACACATAGTTCCTGCGCCGCAATGAATCGCTGCAATTGGCGAGTTGTTGGCGTTGTGTGCCCGTTGGGGGCACAACTCGGGTTCCATCACGATAGTTGGAACGGATCCTCTTCAGCCCGATAGGGCTCGATCGTTCATAGCCGGGGCGTGTCGTCGGCTTTGCGACGACACCCCCGGACAGCGATTGAGAAGTACAGTGACCCCGACGGGGTCGTCGTCGTTTGGATACGCGCGTTGGGCATGCAGGAGCAGCCCGTCGGGCTGCAGGAAGAAAGGAGATGTGTGCCGCGCTCCCGGGGGTGTCGCTCGCAGAGCCTCGCTCCACGCCCCGGCTGCGAGCGGCCAGGCCTTCGGCCTGAAGAGCTCCACGCCAAACCAGAGCAATCTCTGCAACGCAAGAACTTCGTCGAGGACGCATAAGCCGCGATCGATCATGTGCGTCATCCCGCCGCGGGAGGCCGCACTCGCACCGTGCTTGCCGCGGGCAACGAACGAATCGTCCCGTTGTCGAGCCGAAGCTCGATGCTGCTGGTGGGTTCGATGTGCAGCACTGTTCCAGTGAAGGTCTGTTGATCGTGCTCAAAGGTGCAACGCACGCCGCGGAGGGCATCGCGCTGCTTCCATCGATCAAGAATGGAATCCGACGGAGCACGCGTGAGCGTGTCCAGCGCCTCAACGATCGCCGCGGCGAGCCCGGGTCGGGAAAGACGCACGCCAAGCTGCCTGAGCGAAACGGCTTCGCTTCGAAGCGATGGCACGAAGTCGGAGTCCTGCTGATGGACATTGATGCCGATGCCGGCAAACAGACATCCGTGCGAGGCCTCGATGAGAATGCCCCCCAGTTTGCGCACGCCGCGGCCTGAAGTATCCACCTGCATGACATCGTTGGGCCACTTGAGGCCCATGCGGGGCGTGCGTGGGCCCGAAAGGTGCGTGATTGCATCGATCACCGCCAGCCCGCAGGCAAGCGGCAGAATGGCCGGGTCAATCACGCCCGATGCTGCGTTCCCCACGGGAAGCGAGATCGTCATGGCCAGGCCCAGGCCGTGTGGGTCGGTCCATGTTCTGCCGCGGCTTCCGCGTCCGCGAGTCTGCCGTGCCGCGATGAAGATTCGCTGCTGAGAGCAGGACGCCAGATGCTTCGCGGCGTCCTGCGTGGACGTCGTCTGCGCGAAGAATCGCACCCAGCGGTCGGGGTGGAACGCACGGGGCCAGTCACGCAGCGGTCCGTCGATCATCCTTCAACATCCAGGGCCACATCGAGCACGACGGCTGAATGCGTGAGCCCGCCGACGCTGATCCGATCGACGCCGGTGCGGGAGATGTCGCCGATGGTGGAGAGGCTGACGCCGCCTGAGGCTTCGAGTTCAAGACCCGGCGATGCGGCATCACGCCGTGCCGCGGCGTGGCTCATCTGTTCGCAGGTCATGTTGTCCAGCAGCACGATGTCGATCGTTCCAGCCGGCAGAGTCAGCAGCGCCTCGAACTGATCGAGCGTGTCGACTTCGACCTGAATGAACGACGGCGTTCCCAGCGCCCTGGCCTTCGCCGCGGCGGACTGGATCGCTGCCGCGAGCGTCCCGACCGATACGCCCGCAATGTGATTGTCCTTGATGAGCACTGCATCGAAGAGCCCGATGCGATGGCAGAAGCCGCCGCCGCAGCGCACGGCATACTTCTCCAGGACGCGCAGGCCCGGGGTGGTCTTGCGGGTGTCGTAGAGGCGGGCCCGCGAGCCGGGCGCGATCGCCGCGGCGAACTGGCGGGTGCGCGTCGCGATTCCCGAAAGCCTCCCCAGCAGATTCAGCAGGGTCCGCTCCAGCCCGAGCATTTCATCCAGCGGGCCAGAGAGGGTGGCAACGGTCGTCATCGCATCGACGGTGGTGCCGTCGGAGTACCGGATGGTGCCCGAGCAGGAAGGTGCGAAGATCGAGAGCAGTTGCGGGAGTGCCGCGAGTCCTGCGATGGTGCCGCCCGCGCGGGCGACGACCTTCGCCGCGGCTATGCGGGCCGGATCGATGCAGCAGTCGGAGGTGAGATCGCCACTGCCCCGATGCGAGAGTCCTCTGGCAGTTTCTTCGCTGCCGGGCCCCAGATCCTCATCACGGGCCAGCTCAAGCAGCCGACGGATGAGTCCGGTTGACTCAAAGTGAGCGAACAAATCGGGAAGCGAGCGAGTGTTGATCGGGTCGATCATGTCCGCGCCTTGGTGGCTGGCGGGTGCGGCCAGCGGGTGTGAAAGCCGAGCGTGGGGGAGCAGGGGTGAATGAGACTGGAAAGAAAGACCCGGAGCCTTCGCCCCGGGTCGATTGATTGGTTGGGGTTTCAAGCCTCACTGCGCGGCGGGACGGGCCCGCGCCACCAGCGTGCAATCGGTCGTGAACTCCTTCATCTTGCCATCGACCTTGCGGAGGTATGTGATCTTCACGACATCGCCCGGCTTGGCCTTGCCCAGCAGCGGCATCCAGCCGCCCACATCCTTGAGCACGACGTCGCCCCACTTGGTCATGAGGTCGCCTTCCTTGAGCCCCGCCTTCGCAGCAGGAAGATCAGGGAAGACTTCGCCGACCAGCACGCCGGGCTCTTCACCCGAGTAATCGCCCGGGGCAATTCCGAATCGAACGCCCACACCCACGCCGCCCGGGCCAGCAGGACGGGGCGCATCGCCGGCGTCAGCCTTCTTCTCTTCCGCCGCGGGGGTTTCTTCAGTCTTGGTGTTGCCATCGGAGAACTTGAAGGGCTCGCTGCGCTGGGCCGCGTCGAGCGCGATGCGGTAGCACAGGTCAGACACCTGAACGCCGCCTTCGAAGTTGATGGTCTCGTAGGTGTCGGCCGGGGTGTGGTATTCCTTGTGGAGCTGCGTGAAGAAGAAGAGCGTGGGGATCTTGATGCCGGTGAAGGACGCGTGGTCCGAAGGCCCGAATCCGCTCTTGGTCGCCTTGATCGTGAGGCCCGAGTTCTCGATGTAGGGCTTGAGCCAGTCTTCGAAGCCCTCGGCGGTGCCGACGCCGCCCAGTTCCAGCTTTCCATCGCGGAGGCGACCGATCATGTCCATGTTGAGCATCATCGTGTGCTTCTCAACCGGGGCGATGAGGTTCTTCGTGTAGAATCGCGAACCCACCAGCCCCGATTCCTCGGCGCTGAACCACATGAAGAGGATCGAACGAGCCTGGGCGCCTTCGGGGAGGTTCGCATAGGCCTTCGCCATGCGCGAGGCGACGAGCAGGTTGCCGCTGGTGCCGCTGCCGTTGTCGTCGGCACCGGGATGGATCTTGCCCCTGGGATTGGGATCACGCGAACCGAAGTAGCCGTAGCCCACATGGTCGTAATGGCTGCCGATCACGATGTACTCTTCCGCCAGAGCTCCCTTGCCCGGCAGGATTGCAGCGACGTTGTCGGAGAGGAGCGGTACACGCTCCACCTTCACGTTGATCGTCGCCTTGCCCTTGGGCAGATCGATGATGCCCGAAGTCTCCTTCGGCAGCGCATCGGCGAGCTTGCGGAGTTCCAGCAGCCCGCGGCCCTGTTCATCCGAGGCCTTCACCAGACGCTCCGCGGCCTCCTGGCTCATCATGATGACGGGGATCTTGTTCGAGTTGTTGCGAGAACCCGAGAGTTCAAGCCCTTCGAGCTTGCCCACGCGAGCGTCATCCGCACCGGGAGGGTTGACCAGGATGATCGCGGCGGCGCCAGCCCGCTCGAC
>JBILUL010000107.1:0-16248 GCA_044371005.1 Phycisphaerales bacterium
CGAACGCCTGGACCGGGTGCTGGTCCGGCTTGGGCTGGCGTCGAGGCCCGAAGTGCTGGCCGCGGTCGGCGAGCAGTTCCACATGCAGGTAGTTGATGTGGCCTCCTGCACGGTGGATCAGGCCGTGCTCTCAATGCTGCCGGCCAAGCTGGTCTTCAAGCAGCGGTGCGTCCCGATTGCACGCGACGGCAACACGCTGACGGTCGCCACGAGCGATCCGTACGACATTTCCGCGCTGGATGAACTGCGGCTGCTGACGGGCTGCACCATCGAGACGGTGCTCGCTGATGACGATGACCTTCAGAAGTTCATCCGCGCCAACTACGGTGTAGGCGGCGACACGCTGGACGCGATGTCGGCGGGCAAGCCCGGCGCGGTGATCGAGACCAAGCCGCAGGATGATTCCGATCAGGCGCAGGAAGCATCGGTCATCCGCCTGGTGAACGACCTGCTTGCTGAGGCGATCTCCGAGCGTGCGACCGACGTTCACATCGAGCCCTACGAGCATGAGCTTGCGGTGCGGTATCGCATCGACGGTGTGCTGCAGCGGGCGAATGTGCCAGCCACGATTCACAGGTTCGGTGCCGCGATCGTGAGCCGCCTGAAGATCATGGCGAACCTCAACATCGCCGAGAAGCGCAAGCCCCAGGACGGCCGCATCACGTTCAGGCATCGCCCACCCGCGGGTGGTGGCGTGCAGGAGTTTGACCTTCGTATGAGCGTCATTCCGATGCTCTTTGGCGAAGGCGTCGTGCTGCGTGTTCTGAGCAAGACTGCCGTCCTCATGTCGCTGGGCGACCTTGGCATGCCGGATCGCGTGCGAGACAATTGGTCAAAGCTGATCGACCGCCCGCATGGAATCGTGCTCGTCACCGGCCCCACCGGCTCGGGAAAGAGCACGACGCTGTATGCGTCGCTCAACAAGATCGTCAGCGACGAGATCAAGGTGATCACGGTTGAGGACCCGGTTGAATACCACGTGCCCGGCGTCAACCAGATTCAGGTGAACACGCAGGTGGGTCTCTCGTTCGCGGCTGGGCTGCGGTCGATTCTGCGCCATGACCCCGATGTCGTGATGATCGGTGAAATCCGCGACAAGGAAACGGCCGAGACAGCGGTGCAGGCATCGCTTACCGGCCACCTGGTCTTCTCGACGCTGCACACCAACGACTCGGCGGGTTCGGTCACGCGACTGCTGGACATGGGCGTGGAACCATTCCTCGTCGCCTCCTCGCTCGAAGGCGTACTCGCCCAGCGGCTCGTGCGGCGCGTCTGTGCGGAGTGTGGTGCAGCCTACACGCCTGATCCGGCCGATCTGCCGGCCGGTCTGGCATTGACCCCCGGAGCCACTCTGGTCAAGGGAACGGGTTGCCGCGCCTGCCGCATGACCGGGTACCGGGGCCGTCTGGGTGTCTATGAACTGCTGCGGCTTTCAGAGGGCACTCGCCACATGATCATGGAGCGAACGGCGGCTCCAACCATCGCGGCGGCGGCTGCGAGGGACGGCGATCTCTCCACCCTTCTGGACGACGGCTATGCGAAGGTTCGGGCAGGGAAGACCACGTTGGCTGAGGTGCTCTCGGCCATGAGTGAGTAACGAGGCTCCTACGCCCATGGGGCGGCTGGCTATTGTCTGTGCCAGGTGACCGACCGACCTCGCAACATTCTGCTCATCCGCCCCAGTGCGCTGGGCGATGTGGCACGTTCCGTGCCCGCGCTGGTCAGTGTGCGTGGCGCCTTTCCGGATGCAAGAATCGACTGGCTCGTCGAGCAGGGGTTCGAAGACGTCATTGCCGCGCATCCGGCACTGTCGAGCACCGTCTCGTTCCCCAAGCGGGCCATCAAGGCTGCCATGCGCCGGCTCAACCCCGGACCGCTGCTTGCGTTCCGCAAGCAGCTCAAGGCGGCTCGATACGACATGGTCTTCGATCTTCAGGGGCTCGCTCGCAGTGCCACGATGGCCTACGCAACGGGTGCTCCGTGTCGAATCGGTCTGGCGCAGGCACGAGAGCTCGGGTGGCTGGCCTACACGCTGCGAGTGAAGGCCGACATTGACATGCACGCTGTGGATCGGATGCTCGCGGTGGTAGCGGGTGCGGGTATCACACCTGTCGCTGATATGCGCCTGTACACGCCGCCCGGCGCGATGAAATGGCTGGCGGATCAACCCTGGTCCGGTGATTCATTTGTGCTGCTGGCTCCTACATCGCGATGGCCAGCCAAGCAGTGGCCGGCGGAGCGGTTTGCGCAGCTCGCCGCGGCGTTGCGGAGTGCGGGCCTTGCGGTAGTGGTTGTGGGAGGCAAGAGTGAGCGGAGTCAGTGCGGGCCGCTGCTGGAGCTTGCCGCGGGGGATGCGGGAGTGATCGATCTGATTGGGGCGACGTCGGTCGGGCAGCTGATGGCGGTGATCGGGGCAAGCCGCGTGGTGGTGGCCAACGACTCCGCGGCACTCCATATCGCTGTGGGCCTGGACCGGCCGACGGTGGCGCTGTACGGGCCGACGCGCGTGCATCGAGTGGGGCCGTACGGACGGGAGGCTGAGGTGATTCAGCACTTGCGGGATGCAGATACGCTGGATCACAAGGCGATCGCGAGCGTGGTGATGATGCAGCGAATCGGGGTGCAGGAAGTGATTGATGCGACCTTCCGACGCGTCGCCGCGGCGAGGCGTCAGGACTGACCGCACGCACCGCCTTGCGGCCCCGGAACCAGCGGGAGATTTCGCCTCGTGAAGACTGCGGCCTGCCGGCTGTGGGGCTACCCTTGGCTGGGGGCGGCATTCACGCCCGGTTCATTTCCCCGCACTGAGGATTTCATGGGTAAGCAGGACGACAAGTTCACATTCGAGGCCGTGGTGACGGAAGCTCTTCCCAACGCCATGTTCAAGGTCCAGCTTCCCAACGAACAGCGGTCTGAGGTGCTCGCGTATGTCTCGGGCAAGATGCGCATGAACTACATCCGCATTCTTCCCGGCGATCGAGTGACGGTCGAGATCAGTCCCTACGACCTGACGAAGGCTCGAATCACGTTCCGGCATTGACTTGCGGAGCCTGAACCACCGCACATTCTCCGAACTTTCAGTAGATGTGTGTGCATGGAGTGGACCACCTCCCCATGGCGGGTGAAGGATCCCGAACCGACCGATTTTCCACACGTGACTTTGGCAACGAAGTGGGCTATCATCTCTGCCCCACTCGTCGCGCGAGAGGTCGGTATGCGTTTGGAGCAGTCACAGTTGCATGTGCCTGATTGAAACGACAGCGAATGATGGTGCGACCGGGAGTGTGGGTTCAATCGCAATTGGTCGGAAGGTTTAAGACTGGAAGGTGACACGTGAAGGTCAAGGCAAGCGTCAAGAAGATGTGCAGCTCGTGCCAGGTTGTCCGCCGCAAGGGCAAGCTCCGGGTCATCTGCAAGACCGATCCCAAGCACAAGCAGGTGCAGGGCTGATCGTCGCGAGTGAACGAACACAGTGATCATTGAGCGGGGCGCAACTGATTCGCGTCCCAAGGAGTCTGAACAGTGCCTCGTATCGCCGGTATCGACGTTCCCGACAAGAAGAAGATGTTCTTCGCCCTGCAGTACATCCACGGCATCGGCCCGAAGTTCGCGGCCGAGATCCTTCAGAAGGCCAAGGTCGACCCCGACCAGCGGTCCAACGAGGTCGATGAAGCAGCACTCGCCCAGATCAACGCCGTGATCGACACGGACTATCTGGTTGAGGGTGCCCTGCGTCGCCAGGTGCAGCAGAACATCCAGCGTCTCAAGGACATCAAGTCCTACCGTGGCGAGCGTCACCGCAAGGGCCTTCCGGTCCGCGGCCAGCGCACGCAGAGCAACGCTCGTACCCGCAAGGGCAAGAAGAAGACGGTCGCCGGCAAGAAGGGCGTCAAGGCCAAGTAATCCGTGTCTGCTTCGGTGCTCACCCGGCCTGTCCTGGTGGTGGATCGGAGCGAACGTGGATGTTGGTTGTGCGGCCTGAAGTGTCGTGCAGTTTCGGCTTCGCCTGTCGCGATGGGCAGTGGGCTCATTGCAAGGGCGGTGTCAGAAGGTATGGTTTTTCGGGGACGACCCATTGCGGGTCGGATGATCCGAGGAGATTTCGATGGCCAAGAAGGGCAAAGTACGCAAGAACGTGGTGCGCGGCATCGTGCACATCAAGAGCACGCAGAACAACACGATCGTGACGATCACCGATACCAATGGCGAAACGCTCGCCTGGGATTCGGCGGGAACGATCGGGTTCAAGGGCGCCCGCAAGAGCACCCCGTTCGCCGCGACCCGCGCCGCCGAGCAGTCGGCTGGCAAGGCTCGCAAGATGGGCATGAGCGAAGTCGAGATCCGCATCAAGGGTTCGGGCGCTGGTCGCGAGAGCGCGGTCAACGGCCTGACGGCTGCAGGTCTTCGCGTGACGGCTGTGGAAGATCACACGCCGGTTCCGCACAACGGTTGCCGCCCCGCGAAGCGTCGCCGCGTCTGATTTGATATTCATTGCAGCCGATCCGCGAAGAGCGGTTCGGCTGTTTTTGTGAGCACACGGGAGCAGAAGACTTCGTCCGGCCATGCTCGGCTGCAGGACGATTGGTCGAGAATCCCGCGTATGTTCCTTTCCGTTCCGGCTGCGTCTTTCGCGATTGCCGGAAAGTTCGCCGAGCATTCAGGGTAGAGGTGTAATCATGACGACTCGTGTACGCTGGCGTGGCCTGGAGCTTCCCACCCGTGTGGTGATGGATCCCAAGTTCAAGAGCGATGTATTCGGCCGTTTCCACGTTGAACCCTTCGAGCGCGGCTTCGGCACCACGGTGGGCAACAGCCTCCGCCGCGTGCTCCTTTCCTCGCTGGAAGGCGCCGCCGTCTCGAGCATCAAGATCAAGGGCGTGCAGCACGAGTTCTCTCCGCTTCGCGGCGTGATGGAAGACGTGACCGACATCGTCCTCAACGTCAAGAACCTGGTCGTCAAGATGGAAGGCGAAGAGCCCCGCGTCATGAAGCTCGCTGCACGCGGGCCCGGTGAAGTCACCGCCGACATGATCCAGGCCGACACGTCGATCAACATCCTGAACAAGGATCTGGTCATCGCGACGCTGACTGACGCCATCGACTTTGAGATGGAACTGCACGTCACCAAGGGCCGCGGCTACGTTCCGGCCAGCGACGGCTACAACAAGGAAGAAGAGCAGGACATCGGCCTCATCCATGTCGATGCCCTCTACTCCCCGGTCCAGCGCGTCCGCTACAAGATCGAGGAAACTCGCGTCGGTCAGCGCACGAACTACGACAAGCTCTCGCTTGAGATCTGGACCAACGGCACGGTCACTCCCGAAATGGGCCTGGTTGAAGCCGCCAAGATCTTCCGCAAGCACCTGAATCCCTTCGTGCAGTACTTCGAGCTGGGCGAAGAGCGCGTCAGCGAAGAGGCCGCAGCCGCGGCGAGCGTCGATGAGGAACTCATCCGCAAGCTCAGCATGCCGATCTCCGAACTGGAGCTCTCGGTCCGTGCGAGCAACTGCCTTGAGTCGGCCCGCATCGAGACGGTCGCACAGCTGGTCTCGCAGACCGATGCCGACCTGCTCAAGCTGCGTTCCTTCGGCCGCACCTCGCTCCGCGAAGTGAAGCGCAAGCTGCAGGACATCGGAATGGATCTGGGCATGCCCCTACCCGAGGGATTCCAGATCACTCCTCCCCAGATCCCCAGCTGAGTCCAGGCTCGAAGTTCGTGTGATGGACGGGATGCGGTTTCCGGTCCTTGGCACGCAGAGCTCTTCAGGTTCACCGACCTGACTTTGATTGATCCCCCACCTCCGGCATGGAGAAGTCCTCCGGAGGGATTTCGTCAGGTGCCCTCCGTTGGCCTTGTGCCGGATTGGAGGCTAGAATCAAGGCCCCGGATTTCGGGCCCGCGCGGGCGGGGAGTCGGCCACTTGGCCGGCGCGTCTTTGAAGCGAGTCGTTTCGCGCGGTGTTTCGGTCGTGTCTACGCCGTTCACGTGCGGTAGGGAGCAGGTTTATGCGTCACGGTAGAGCTGGTTACAGGTTGGGTCGTACGACGGCGCACCGCGCCTCCACACTGCGCAATCTCGCAGCGGGTCTCTTTGAGCACGGTCAGATCGTCACCACGATTCCCCGCGCCAAGGCTGTCAAGCCCCTGATCGAGAAGATCATCACCGCCGCCAAGTCCGGCAGCCTCGCGGCCCGCCGCCAGGTCATTGCCAAGCTCGGCCACGATCGCATGGCCTTCGAGTGGCTCTTCCTCTCGAAGAAGCCCACCGAACAGGAAACCGAGTTCGTGAACAAGATGCGCGAGCAGCGCAGCCAGTTCTTCGAACTTCCGGCCAGCAGCGAAGTGGAGCGCAACCGCTACGGCGAACTCCGCAAGAGCCCCAAGCTCGTCAAGCACATCTTCAACACGGTCGCCCCCAAGTTTGCTGATCGCGCCGGTGGATACACCCGCATCGTCAAGCTCGGTCGCCACCGCATCGGTGACGCAGGCGAACTCTGCGTGCTGCAGCTGGTCGGCAACGAGGAAGGCGCCGAGATCGGCGGCAAGCCCTCGACCCGCCGCCGCATCGCCGACAAGCGCACGGCCTACTACGCCAAGCTCAAGGGTGGCAAGAACTGAGGTTCGCCCTCAGCATCCCCGGCATCGGGGATAACTCTGGTGACAACTTGACAAGCCGCACAGTCATCTGTGCGGCTTGTTTTTCTTCAGTTCATCCTGCCAGATCATGAACGCTGCATCCACCCGCGGCGTATCAACGATGGTACTATGTTCGGTTCGTTGGAAACCCGCCGCCGACCGCGGCATCCAATCGACCACCGGCAGTTCGGGCTCTGCACGCGGCATTGGTGCCGCATGCCCCGAGATGCACGGGACATGTTCGGAATTCATTCAGGAGATTGTTTCATGAAGAGCCTCAACGTCCTCGCCGTCGCTGCCGTCGCCGCCCTCGCCTTCGTCGGTGGCTGCAACAAATCCACCAAGAGCGATATGGGCGCCGTGAGCGGCCAGAAGTGCTCCGAGAAGGCCACCTGCACCGACAAGGGTGCATGCGATGCCAGCGCCAAGAAGGAAGGCGCGATGGGCACCGTCGATGCGAAGAAGGAAGGCTGCTGCCCCTCGAAGAAGGAAGGCTCCATGGGCGCCGTCAACGCCAAGAGCGAAGGCTGCAGCACGAGCAAGACCTGCGCTGACAAGAACTGATCTCCTGTTCAACAAGCCAGTTTGAGAGGGCGGCCCCAGTGGTCGCCCTCTTCGTTTTTCCACGCTCCATCAGGCAGTGCGCTCTCACTGTCACGTGGCTTGTCTGCACCGTCGTGCGGTCGTGCACCCTATCCTCGGACATGCCAAGACCAGTCACACTGTTCACCGGCCAGTGGGCCGACATGCCCCTTGAATCACTCGCCGCCAAAGCCGCGTCACTCGGCTACGACGGACTCGAACTCGCCTGCTGGGGCGATCACTTCGAAGTGGACAAGGCACTGTCCAGCGACTCATACATCAAGTCTCGCCACGACATTCTCGCCAGGCACAATCTCAAGTGCTACGCGATCTCCAATCACCTCGTGGGCCAGTGCATCTGCGACCCGATCGACGCCCGTCACAAGACCATCCTCCCCGCACGCATCTGGGGCGACGGCTCTCCCGAAGGCGTCCGCACACGCTCAGCTCAGGAGATGATGGACACGGCACGCGCCGCCTCGAAACTCGGCGTCAAGGTCGTCAACGGCTTCACCGGCTCATCCGTCTGGCACAAGCTCTATTTCTTCCCCCCCACCGCCGCAGCGGAGATTGACGCAGGCTTCCGCGACTTCGCAGCACGCTGGAACCCGATCTTCGATGCCTTCGATGCCGCGGGCGTCCTCTTTGGCCTCGAAGTACACCCCACCGAAATCGCCTACGACATCCATACCACGCGCCACGCCCTTGAGGCAGTCGGCAGCCGCCCGACCTTCGGTTTCAATTTTGATCCCTCGCACCTCATCTGGCAGGGAATCGACCCCGTCAAGTTCATCGACGCCTTCGCAGGCCGCATCTACCACGTGCACATCAAGGATGCAAAGCGCACGATGGATGGCGTCAACTCGATTCTCGCGTCCCACCTTTCCTTCGGCGATCCCCGCCGCGGCTGGGACTTCCGCTCTCCGGGCCGGGGCGAGATCAACTTCGAAGAGATCATCCGCGCCCTCAATCGTGCCCAGTACCGGGGCCCGTTGAGTGTGGAATGGGAGGATTGCGGCATGGACCGCATCCACGGGGCTCGCGAAGCCGCGGCATTCGTCCGCCGGCTCGACTTTGATCCGTCCAATGTAGCCTTTGATGCCGCGTTCGCGGAGTGAAAGCCCGGTAGGGCTTGATGAAGGGCTCCGAACACGCCCCGGCGTTGCGTTTTTTCGCCCAACTGCGCCGATTCACTGACGGATTCTGACTGAAGTTCCATCAGTTTCCGAAACAGTCCCTGTAGGTTGCCCTCGTCCAGTGAGCGGGGCTTCGATTCCACGTCGGCCGGCCTGTGCGGGGTCCGCACGGGTACTCAACGCCGTTTGATTTGATGCAGAACACGAACATGACACCCAACAGTTCCACATCGCTCATTCGTTCGCCACTTTCTCTGGTGCTCGCTGCGGGAATGCTCTGCGGGACTGCCGCGGCAGACGTGACTCCCAACGGGGCCATGGTCCGGTTCCCGGATGTCAGCGCGACGCACATCGTCTTCAGCTACGCCAATGACCTGTGGGTCATGCCCAAGACCGGCGGCACTGCGTTGCCCCTGTCGAGCCCGGCGGGCCAGGAGTCGTTCGCACGCTTCAGCCCCGATGGCAAGACGATCGCATTCGTCGGCAACTACGAAGGCAATCGTGACATCTACACCGTTCCCGCATCCGGCGGCGTGCCGACTCGCGTCACGTACCACTCTGCGGGCGAATCGCTTGCTGATTGGGCAGGCCCGAACTTCGAAGGGGGCAACAAGCTCCTGTACCTCACGAACGGCTTTGCCGGCCTTTCCCGCCAGACCCAGCTCTTCACGGTCTCGGCCAACGGCGGCCCGGGCAAGCAGCTGCCTGTGCCCTACGCGGGGTTCGGTGCGCTCAGCCCGGACGGCCAGTGGCTCGCCTACTCGTTCCACTCGACGGACAATCGCACCTGGAAGCGGTACCGGGGCGGGATGGCCACGGACCTGTGGCTCTACAACGTGAAGGACAACAGCGCCAAACGGTTCACCGATTGGGAAGGCAATGACACGCTGCCCATGTGGATCCCCGGCGGCGATGGGAGCGTCGTCTATTACCTGAGTGATCAGGGGCCCGAGCACCGGATGAACATCTGGGCGTACAACGTGGCGACGCAGGCCAAGGAGCAGGTGACCAAGTACACCGACGATGACATCAAGTGGCCGGGCATCGGGCCTGGCGACAAGGGTGAAGGCGAGATCGTCTTCCAGCTTGGTGGCGAGTTGCGGCTACTGAATCTTGGGACTCGCAAGGATGTGGTGGTCCCGGTTTCGATTCCAGGTGACCGTCCGACGCTGGCGACTCGCCGCGTGGATGCGTCCAAGGACGTGCAGAGTGCTGCGATTTCCCCCACCGGCAAGCGGGTCGTGATCGAAGGCCGCGGCGACCTCTTCTCGGCCCCGGCCAAGGAAGGCGTGACGCGCAACCTCACGCACACGGACAGCATCTACGAGCGCTCTCCGTCCTGGTCGCCCGATGGCAAGTGGCTGGCCTACTTCAGCGACGCCAGCGGCGAGTATGAACTCTGGGTCCGCCCGGCCGATGCAAAGGCACCTGAGGAGAAGACCGACGAGAAGAAGTCGGATGAGAAGAAGGCAGCTGATGCCAAGTCAGATGACGCGGCGAAGGCGGACGCGGCGAAGGACGCCGCAGTTGCGGATGCCGCGAAGGTGACGAAGGCCGAGCCCCGCAAGCTGACGACCCTGGGCCCCGGGTTCCGCTCCAACATCTCCTGGTCGCCTGACTCAAAGTCCATCGTCTTCTCCGACCACAACGGCAATCTGTATCTCACGAACGCTGAGTCGGGCGAGACCAAGACGATCGACAAGGACCCATGGGGTTCGCCCTTGGGCGTGAACTGGTCACACGATTCGCAGTGGCTGGCGTATGGCCTTTCGCAGGATGACAAGGTCGCGAACAACAATCAGGTCACGCTGTACAACACGAAGTCGGGCGAACGCACTCAAGTAACCAGCCCGATGTTCTCGAGCCGCAGCCCCGTCTTCGATCGCAAGGGCGACTGGCTCTTCTTCGTCTCCAGCCGGATCATCAACAATCCGACCTATTCCGACCTCGACACCACCTTCGCTTACACCAACAGCGAAGCCATTTACGCCGTGCCGCTTCGGGCCGACGTGAAGAACCCCTGGGCGCCCAAGAGCGACGAAGAGGAATGGAAGAAGGAAGAACCCAAGAAGGACGAGAAGAAGGAAGAGAAGAAAGACGAGAAGAAGGACGCCGCCAAGGGAGATGAAGCCAAGAAGGACGAGAAGTCCGATGGCTCCAAGACCGAGCAGGTCGCCAAGGAAGATGCGTTGACTGGAACCTGGGCTGGCCAGGCCACCGGCAACGGCGAAGGTGTGCCCCCGGGCGGCATTCCGATCACGCTCACCCTCATCCTCCACGACGATGGCACGGTCACCGGATCGATTCAGAGCGTCATGGGTGGCGGCAGCGTCTCCGACGGCAAGTTCGACAAGACCAACGGGCAGTTCTCCTTCTCGGCGTCGGTGGGCAGGGGTGGCAACGTGTCGATCAGCGGCACCGTCAACGGCGAGGAGATGACCGGCAATTGGACTACGGGCAACTCTTCGGGCACGCTGACCGCCAAGCGCACCAGCAAGGCGGCACCGGCCGAAGCCGCGGCGAAGGCCGGCGACATTGCTTCCAAGGATGCCGCCAAGAATGTGAAGATCGAACTCGATGGCTTCGAGCGTCGGGCCATTCAGCTGCCGATCACACCGGGCAGTTTCGGTGGTCTGGCGGTGAACAACGACGGAAAGCTCATCTTCGGACGCGGCGCAAGCCGCGGCGGCGAAGCGGGCGGCATCAAGATCTTCGACCTTGCCGACGAGAAGCGTGAAGAGAAGCTTGTGACCGCAGGCGGCGGGTTCGACATCTCCGCCGATGGCAAGAAGCTTCTGGTCATGAAGGGCGGTTCATCGATCTCCGTGGTGGATGCCTCTGCTGGTGGCTCTTCGACCACCGTGCCCACCAGCGCCATGATGGTGACGGTGCGTCCTCGTGAGGAGTGGAAGCAGATCGTCACGGACACGTGGCGTCTCTTCCGCGACTACTTCTACGAGCCGACGATGCACGGGGTTGATTGGCCGAAGATGCGTGAGCACTACCTGGCCATGGTTGACGATGCCGCGTGCCGCGAGGATGTGGCCTTCATTCAGGCCGAGCTCATCAGCGAGCTCAACATCGGCCACGCGTACATCACCAACCCCGGTGATGTTGAAACGCCCCGTCAGGCGGTCAATGTCGGTCTCCTGGGTTGCGACTTTGAGCTGGTATCGGGCGATGCAGGCACGGCCTATCGCATCAGCCACATCTACAGCGGAGGCGACTGGGATGCTGATGCCCGTTCGCCGCTGTCAGCCCTTGGCATGAAGGTCAAGGAAGGTGATTTCGTGCTCGCCGTGAATGGTGCGCCCATCGACACGACCAAGGACATCTACGCCGCGTTCCTGGGAACGGCCGACAAGGTGACCTCCATCACGGTCGGCCCCGAGCCGGTGATCAACGCCAAGAGCACTGACGTGCTGGTGACGCCCACCAGCAGCGAGTCATCGCAGCGCTACCGCTCGTGGATCGAGGCCAAGCGTGCATATGTGGCCAAGAAGTCTGATGGCAAGGTCGGCTACATCTACGTACCCAATACGGGCGTCGATGGCCAGAACGATCTGTTCCGGCAGTTCGCCGGTCAACGCGGCAAGGCTGCGCTGATCATCGACGACCGCTGGAATGGCGGCGGTCAGATTCCGACCCGGTTCATTGAGTTGCTGAATCGTCAGGCGACCAACTTCTGGGCCCGCCGCGGCGGAAACGACTGGCCGTGGCCGCCCGATGCCCACTTTGGCCCCAAGGCCATGCTCATCAACGGGCTGGCCGGCTCGGGTGGCGACATGTTCCCCTGGCTCTTCAAGCACAACAAGATCGGCAAGGTCTTCGGCACCCGCACCTGGGGTGGCTTGGTGGGCATCACCGGCTACCCGCCCCTGATCGACGGCGGCGAAGTCGCTGTCCCGAACTTCGGGTTCTACGAGATGGATGGAACGTGGGGCGTGGAAGGCCACGGCGTCGACCCGGATGTCGAGGTGCTCGATGACCCCTCGAAGATGGCCGACGGTTCGGATCCCCAACTGGACGCGGCGATCGCCAGCCTGCTGGACGAAGTGAAGAAGGCACCCTTCGTGCCCCCCACTCGCCCGGCAAGCCCGAACCGTTCGGGCATGGGCCTTGACCCCAGGGACAAGTAAGCCTGCCCGACCCGGGCCAGCCCCTTGATTGAGAATTCACAGCCCGCCGGGGCGGATCCTTGAGATCCGGCCCGGCGGGCTGCTCTATCATGCAAGGGAAGCTCCGGGGCAGGCCCGGCGTCGTTTTCATTTCTGTCCGTGGGTCATTTTCTGTCAAAGGAAGTTCCGCGATGCATCAAGGCCATGCTGGGCACTCTCGGCGTTCGTTCATTGGACATGCAGCCGCCGCGGCGGGAGCCGCTTCACTTCTCGCCATGGCGGGCAAGTCTTCTGCCGCTTCCACCCCGTCCGCGCCTCCGGGCAAGGCCAAGGCGCGCACCCCGCTCAAGGATGGCGAAGCCATCCGCATCGGCGTGATCGGCCCTGGTGGCATGGGTACGGGCCACGTCCACTCGTTCTGCAACTACGCCGAGAAGAACGAAGAGAAGCTGGAAATCGTCGCGCTTGCCGATGTGTGCGATTCACGATGGGAAGACGCGAAGAAGAAGTGCGAATCGACCTTCAAGAACAAGGTTGACACCTACCGCGATTACCGCAAACTCCTCGAGCGTGACGACATTCACGCCGTGCTCATCGCCAGCCCCGAGCACTGGCACGCCAAGCAGGCCACCGATGCGATTCTGGCCGGCAAGGATGTCTACTGCGAAAAGCCGATGTGCTTTCACCTCGATGAGAGCATCGACCTCATGAAGCTCTGCCTTGCCAACCCGGAAGTGGTCTTCCAGGTGGGCACGCAGAAGATGCAGCTCAAGAAGTATCAGGAAGCCAAGAAGCTCATCGAGGCAGGCGCCATCGGCGTGCCGACCTACAGCCAGACCAGCTACTGCCGCAACAGCAAGAACGGCGAATGGCTCTATTACGGCATCGATCCCAAGTGGGACCCCAAGACCAACATCGACTGGGATGCCTGGTGCGGCAGCGGCCCCAAGATTCCGTGGAACCCCGAAATCTACGCCCGCTGGCGCCGCTACCGCGACTGGTCGACCGGCATCATCGGCGATCTGCTCGTCCATGAAGTGACACCACTGGTCATGGCGCTCGAGTCAGTCGGCTGGCCCGTCCGCATCGTCGCTACGGGAAGCCACCTGGTCGACAAGAAGATGGAGAACCACGATCAGGTGAACATCGCCGTCGAGTTCGAAAGCGGCCACATCATGACCGTCGCCGGCTCCACCTGCAATGAAGTGGGCGTCGAAACCATGATCCGCGGCCACCAGGCGAACCTCTACCTGGCCGACCGCCACTGCACCCTCCGCCCCGAGCGGCTCTACGTCAACGACATCGACGAACGGAAGATCGAATGCCCCGACATCGGCAACGATCAGGATGTGCACCGAAAGAACTGGCTGCACTGCATCCGCACGCGTGAGAAGCCGCTGGCCGACTCGATCACCGGCGCCAAGGTGATGGTCATCGTCTCGCTCGCCGCCCGCTCGCTGTGGGAGGGCTCGGCCTTCAAGTTCGATCCCAAGACCTTCACCGGCAGCAAGGCCTGATCAGCACTCCAAGTTCAACTTCCCGCGGCGAGGGTGAAAGCTCTCGCCGCGTTTTTTCCGCCGCCATCCCAGGAAGCACACCGTCAGCAGTTTCTGCGTCGGTATGCTGGCACACCGTCAACGGTGAACCGAGCGATTGGCAACGACCTCACGTTCTCGCACGCAGCCGCGTGCCACCGCAGGGCAATCGCATGATCAAGGTACCCTCCTCTGCTCCTCGCGCTTCACGCCGATCCGTCACTGCTTTGTGTCTGTTGTCCTGCCCATCCTGTCTATCCATGTTCCTTTCTCAGATCAGAAATGGAAACATGGATAGACAGGATGGACAGGATGTTTGAAGAGGCAGGAACCAGGCCTTGAGAGCCTGTGAAAGAGCCCAGCACAAAGGCATGATCCCTGGATCATGCCAGACGATCTGCGGCTGGGTTCCATGTCCCTTGCGACCCAGACTGCCCATGTGTGATTCCCGCTATCTGTAGCCGATGCAGGCCGTTCCAAGTGGGTACACCGAGTAGCGTTGGGGCAAAGTTCGAACGACCTTTCGATTGCCCTGCGTGCCTCCACCGGATCCAGCATTGAACCCAGATTGAATCTCGCTTAGTCGGCGGGGACGCACCGACCACGCGCCCACTCCCGCAGCGCGTTGATCTTTTCCGCCATGGTGACCGACAGGGGCGGGCTGGCAAGGATGGCTTCGAGAAGCCGCTCGGTCGTGAGTGATGCCGCGGCCTGCCTCGCTCTGCCTGCGTAGACCCCATGGAGGGCGCTGATGACCGCCTGTTCGATCTCCGCTCCGCTGTAGCCCTCGCACCGCTCGGCCAGCAGTGCGAGATCGAATGCCGCGGGATCCTGCTTGCGTTTTTTCAGGTGGATGGCGAGAATCTTGCGGCGAGCTTCGTCGCCAGGCAGGTCGACGAAGAAGATCTCATCGAAGCGTCCCTTGCGCAGCAACTCGGGCGGCAGTGCTTCGATGTCGTTGGCTGTTGCAACCAGGAAGACGGGGCTGGAATGCTCCTGCATCCAGTTCAACAGCGTGCCGAACATCCGCCGCGATAGTCCGCCGTCGTTACTGGTGCTCGCCGCTCCGGCAAAGCCCTTCTCGATTTCGTCGATCCACAGGATGACGGGGCTCATCGCTTCGGCCTGCGCGAGGGCCTCGCGGAGGCGTCGTTCACTCTCGCCAACGTATCGGTCGTACAGGACCGACGGGTCGAGCTTCATGAGCGGCCGCTTCCACGCGGCGGCGATGGCCTTGGCCGCAAGACTCTTGCCGGCACCCTGCACGCCAAGCAGCATGACACCTCGCGGCGGCGAAAGCCCCATCTCGCGGGCATCTTCCCTCATCGCATCCTTGCGCTGATGCAGCCACTTCTTGAGCCTCGAGAGCCCGCCGATCTCGTCCATGCTTGCGGGGGTGTCGACGAACTCGAGGACGCCCGCGGCCTGGAGGATCTGCCGCTTGGCGCGGATCACCGTCATGAGGTCGTCGGCGTTGAAGGTCCGATCGTCGGCGACGGTCGCGGCGACCGCCTGCTCGATCTGCCATCGCGACAGACCACGGAGATTCCCGACGATGGCCGCCAGCTGACTCCTGGACACATCAATGGTAATCGCTGACCGGCGGTTGATTTTCGCCAGTGAACGCTTGAGGATCTCCTCGATCTCGTCGTCGACGGGAGGCGCGATGAAGTACCGAGTGCTGTTGGCCGAAACCGCGAGACTCGTCGTGTCGGAATGATCGATCATGGCGACGAACGCCCTGCCTGACAGCTCCGCGCTGGAGCGGAAATGGTCGACCAGTTCTCGCCACATCCGCAGCACCCGCTTGTCCTCGAAGTGATCGGCCATGTCGAGTGCGATGCACATCGACGGCGCGGCGATGTTGGCCCGCCACCAGCAGAGTGCGGCACCAGGGTTTTCCGTCCCCGTGTATGCCGGGCTGTCGAGCATTCTCGCGGGTCGGATGCCGCTGGTGACCGACCACGTGTACGGTTCGAGCTTCATGTCGCCGGCACAATCGAGCACGAGCCTGAGTGCATCAGACTCTTCAGCAGTCACGATTCGCACGCACGTGTGCAGGCTCGAAAACAGGCGTCGCAGTCGGATCGGGTTCATTCACCGGGATCATATCCTCCACCGGTTCCATGGCATTGGCCGCGTACGAACTACCCACCCGCGTTCCGAGAGTTCGACCACGCGCGCCATGCCGCGCAAAATAGAAGAAGGGCGCGGACAATGTCCGCGCCCGGTCAGCTGCAT
>JBILUL010000108.1:0-16211 GCA_044371005.1 Phycisphaerales bacterium
AAGATCAAAGGGGTTGCCCAGACTGTGCGCGATCATGATCGCGCGGGTCTTGGGAGTCACCGCCGCGGCGAGCTGCGCCACATCCACATTGTGCGTCAGCGGATCCACATCCACAAACACCGGCACACACCCATTCTGCACAATCGGTGCCACCGTCGTGGGGAAGCCCGCGGCGACCGTCAGCACTTCATCACCGGGCTTGATCGCCGGGCGGTCCAGAGCCTGGGGCACCTTGGGGCTCAGGAGTGCGGAAAAGGCAAGGAGGTTCGCCGCGGAACCAGAGACGGTGAGCCGAGCGCCGCGCGTGCCGAAGACCTTGGCCACTTCTTCCTCGAAGCGATCGCCAAAGCGGCCCATCGTGAGCCACATGTCAAGGCTCGCATCCACCAGATGCACGAGATCCTCGGCATCGAGTACCTTGCCCGTCACCGGGATGTACGTCTTGCCGGGAACAAACGCAGGAACTTCCTTGGCTTCCTGGAAGCGGCGGCATTGATCGAGAATGACTTGGCGGAGCATGTCGGACATCGTGCCGGGAGGGTATTCCCCGCGCAGCGGGCGAGGGCAGAAGTTCCCAAGTGCCTAAGTTCCGAAGTTCCAAAGTGCAAGAGCACAGAAAGCCAGTTGGGTGTGCATCTCGACGCTGCGCAGCTCGTAGTACGCTCCGGGCTTGTTCCTGCGCACTTCGGAACTCAGGAACTTCGGAACTCAGGAACTTTCCCCGCCCAATCACCGCGGCGGCGCCAACAGCTCCGCATTCTCCGGCGACCCCATGTTCTCCTTGGTGATGATCGCAACGCCCGTATCAATCCGCGGCTCGACCTTCTTGCCCGCCAGCGCATCCGCCGCGGCTTGCACGGCCAGATACCCCATCTTGATCGGATTCTGCAGCACCAACGCCGCGATCTCGCCGGTCTTCATCGCTTCCACCAGCTCGGGGCTCGAATCAAAGCCGATGAACGTCACCTTCCCCAGCATGCCGCGGCTGCGCAGCGCCAGCATCATCCCGAACGTCGATGACTCATTCGGACAGAACACACCCGCGATGTCACCATTGGCCGCGAGCAGGTTCTCCGCAGCTTCCTGAGCCGTCGCCCGCGTCGCACCCGCGTATCGCTTGGGATCCACGAGCGTCACGCCGCTGGTTTTGCTGATGGCATCGACAAAGCCCTTCTCACGAAGCGCCGTGCTGGCCGAACCTTCCATGTAGCGAAGCAGCAGCACCTTGCCGCCCTTGGGCAGCAGCGATGCCATCTTTTCGCCAGCAAGCCGCCCGCCCGCTTCGCTGTCGGTGGCGACGAAACTCACGTAATCCTTGCCCACCTCGCCCTCAAGGCCCGAATCCATGATGATCACCGGAATCTTCGCGGCTGTCGCCTGACGAACCGGCTCCACCATCACCTTGCTGTCCAGTGGCGCAAGCACAATGGCATCGAACTTCGAACCGATGAGGTTCTGCATCAGCGCCAGCTGCTGCTCGCGGTCGTCTTCCTTTTCCGGCCCGCGGTAGGTGACATCCAGCCCGCCTTCGACCCCGGCCTTCTTCGCACCGGCTTCAACAGCCTTCCAGAACTCGTGCGTTGTGCCCTTGGGCACCACGGCAATGCGCTTCGCCGCGGCTGTCGGCGCAGGCTTTCCCGCACCCGCAACCTCAGGAGCCTTCTTCTCCTCGCAGCCGCCCGCGCCAAGAGCCAGCGCGACCACCGCGGCGAATGCTGCACGACCAACGATGCTGCCGAGACGCAGAGACTTGTAGTTCATAGGTGAGGATGATATCGGGTCACGGAGTGGGCCGGAAGTCCGCGGATTCGGGACGATTGGTGCCGGATTGGACCGGTTGCTACGCTCCCTGTGCATGAGATCCTTCGCCCAGGCACTCGACCTTCACGACGACCCCGCGCTGATTGCTCAGTACATCGAGCATCACACACGCGTCTATCCCGAAGTGCTCGCCGCGTTGCGGGAGATCGGGATCACGCGGATGAAGATCTATCTGCTGGGGACGCGGCTGTTCATGTACTTTGAAGCGCCGGATTCGTTTGATCCAGCGAAGGACTATCAGAAGTATGCTGCGGATCCGAGGTGTCAGGCGTGGGACCAGCTCATGCGGAACTTCCAGAAGCCAGCACCTGGAGCGAAGGCGGGGGAGTGGTGGGCGGGGATGCGCGAGGTGTTTGATCTGGAGGGGGCTTAGGTGAGGCAGGGGCACCGGCGATGTTGGCACGGTGCGTTACAGCCGGCGTGGAATCAAGTAGGCCCGTGGCTCCAGAGGCAGCGTTAGCAACTTGAGGACCGAAGGCGCGTAGGGTGCGAGGGCCTGCACCGAGTTGCCAATCGAGTCAACGACGATTACCGGCAACGGGAGCGAAGCGGAATGCTGGAAAGGGATGTTCTTGTCGACGGTGAGCAACGCACCGAATCCGGCTTTCATTGCAGCTTCAAGCAACCTGCCATTCGCAAGCGACTCAAACCCCATTTCGCGACAGGTCACCACCTCGTGCCCGGTCAGCAGCCTAGCGAATCTACGAGAGACACAGTGGTCAAGTAGCACGTAAGCCACAGTGTGACCTCCCCTCAAGCGGCTCGCGCATCGGGACCAGAACCGCAGCTCAGCTCGGCGGTGAGATCACTCCCCAAGAGCGAGAGCAACGCAACCGCGTATTCCCTGGGCACGCCCTCAAACTCGTCCAGAAACTCGTTCAGTCCCTGGCCATTGGAGAGGAACTCAAAGAGGATGCGCACCGGTACGCGCGTGCCTCTGAAGACCGGTTCGCCGCCCATGCGGTCGGGGTCAACCGAAACAAATGGGTGCCATCGGCTGGTACTGGGAAGAAGTTCCATGCCGGATTGTTGGCACCTTCAATCCTGCTGATTTCGACATTATCGACCCTTCTGTCCGGCCGGGGGCCCCCGGGGGTCGTGGAGCATCGGGTCTTCTCCTGAGCGACGCTTGGATACTCTCGTTGCCGTGGTTTGCAGGGAATTGGCGACGGAATGTTGATTGAAGAAAGGGGTGGATGGGTCTATGGCGTCACGGAAGAAGCACTCCACAGCAGCGCACAAGGCCACTGTTGCTGCCGGTGACATCTTCGCGATTCCGGTCAAGGGCCATGGTTTTGGCACCATGGTGGTTGCTCGTCCGCCTGCACCAAAGCCCGCGGTGCCATTGGTGTTTGGCTATGTGTATCCGCATGTGCGACCGACGGTGAAAGCTGCTGCCAAGGTTCCGCCGCTGGAAGAGTGGGGTACGGCTGCGATCGTTCTGGTGCCAGAGAGGGCGATTAGCTCTCAGCGCTGGCCGCGTGCTGGCTGTGTGAAGGACTTCATGCCTGAAGAGTGGCCGGTGGTCCCGGAGGGCCGGAGTGAAACACACCCTTTGCTGAACGAGGCGGAGGAGTCGTTGGAACTTTCTTGGATCGAAACGACACGTGACGAGCCAACTCGCACCATTCTTGACTGTCATCGTGTTGAGAAGGCGATTGCCCAGCGATTTCCGACGCTCAGCATTTTCCGGGGTGCCAGCTATCTCGAGGCTGCACTGACCCGTCGCGTCAAGGGTCTGCGGCCGGGGTTCTGGGATTCACCGATTGAGTTCCCGGCGGTTGATGCCTCGGTGCTCAAGGAGTGGCGTGAATGGGCCAACGCAGCCCGCGAGCGAGGTCGCAATTGGCGCGAGCCCGACTTCCCGGCTGGGAGAACAACCGATCGCAGAATTTCTCAGGGCGATTGGCTCGGCATTCCGATCGCAGGCGGGGGTTTCAGCCCGCTTCTGGTTGTCAGGCGAGAGGCCGGAGTAGTGATCTTCGGAGATGCGATGGTGTACGGGTTTCCGGTCGTGTTCGACCACTATCCCTCGCTTGAGGAAATTGATCACTTGCGGCCCGAGGATGCTTGTGTGGTCGAAGGAACTTCATTGATCGGTGTCGCGGAAGGAAGGTGGCGCCTCTGCGGGTCGTCATCGCAATTCAAGATCCATGACTGGCCAATCCCATATTCCTTGTCGCAGGATCCGAAGCAGAAGTTGCGGGGTGAAGCAACGGTCATGCTGCCCGATGGCGAGTGTGACATCTCCATTACTGATGAGGAAATCGCGCTCGCCAACGGTCGCAGCCGCGGCATGGCTTTCCCAAGCTACATCGAACAAATGATTGGCTTCTTCGCCCGCTTTTCGAAGGAACTGCTTGCAAACAACGAGTGCCCGTCGTTTCTGACGCCCGAACTGCTCTCCAACTGGAGACGATTCTGCGAGCTGGTCACCGATCCGCGGCGACGCAGATCATCGCGCCGGCAAAAGCCTGACTGACAGACTTGAGGCAAGGTCTCGAATCCGGCCGTAGCTGTCGGGGTTGCCGCGTTGCTCAAACCGACTGGTCTGGTCTTCGCGTCCAATCACTCAAACCTCCCCCGCGTAGCCCAGGTGCCAGGCCTGGGACCAGCTGATGCGGAACTTCCAGAAGCCATCACCGTGAGCGATGGCGGGGGAGTGGTGGGCGGGGATGCGCGAGGTGTTTGATTTGGAGGGGGCGGGGTGAAGTAGCCACATTGGAAGCGGCCTTATGGCACGTAGGTGCCGCTTTGGGCACCTGCGTGCTTCCCACCCGACGTGTACTGGCGGCGAGAGGTATTCGCTTAGAGGGTGGCTTGGCTGGCGTACCACGCGTTGGGTGTGAAGCACGCAGGAGCCCTCAAAGCAGGTCTCCTACGTGCCATTCGAGTGGGAGTAACGGACGTTTCCCCCACCCACCCTCCTACCCTGACCCCCATGACCACAGCCTTCCGCGACCTTCCGTTCATGGGTGTCATCCGCGTCAACAACGCGGCGATGCAAGCCGGTTGGCGCATGGGCGATCCCGCCTGGAGCAACCTGGGCCAGGGCCAGCCCGAAGTCGGCGACATGGCCGGCGCACCCGCTCGCTACAACCTCATGCACGTCGAGCCCACCGACCAGGCCTACGGCCCCGTTGAAGGCACCCCCGATCTGCGCGAGACCATCGCGGCACACTACAACCGCCTCTTCCGCAAAGGCAAGAAGAGCCAGTACACCGCCGCGAACGTGGCTGTTGCTCCCGGCGGCCGCGCTGCGCTCACCCGCCTCTTCGCGGCACTCGATACCTGCCGCATGGGCTACTTCACGCCCGACTACACCGCCTACGAAGATGCCCTCAACACCTTCACGCGCGTCGATCCCGTCCACATCCCCCTTGATCCCGCCAAGGGCTTCCGCATCGAGCCCTCCGAACTCGAATCGATCGTCACCAAGGAACGCCTCGCCGCGTTGCTCATCTCCAACCCCTGCAACCCCACCGGCGTCGCCATCGCTGGCGAAGAACTCAACGCCTGGGTGCAGATGAGCCGCCGCACCTCGTGCACACTCATCCTCGATGAGTTCTACTCGCACTATGCGTATGGTGATCTGGCCACCGGCCCCGTCTCCGCGGCTCCCTTCATCGATGATGTCGATGCCGATCCGGTCGTCCTCATCGATGGCCTCACCAAGTGCTTCCGGTATCCCGGCTGGCGCCTTGGCTGGGTTGTGGCCCCCAAGTCCATCATCCAGAAACTCACCGCCGCGGGCAGTTTCCTTGATGGCGGCACCTCCCGCCCTGTGCAGCGTGCCGCGATTGCGGTGCTCGAACCGGCGCGAGCTGATCAGGAGACCGCCGCGGTGCGCACGGTCTTTGCTGCCAAGCAGAAGATGACGCTCGAGGCACTCACGGCGATGGGGGTCAAGTTCCCCGCCAAGTCGCGCAGCACGTTCTACCTCTACGGCGATGTCAGCGGCCTGCCCGCACCGATCAATACCGGCATGGGCTTCATGAACGAAGCCTTCAAGCATCAGGTGCTCACCGTGCCTGGCGAGTTCTTTGATGTGAATCCGGGCAAGCGTCGCACGGGTGCATCAAGGCTTGGTGGGTTCGTTCGGTTCAGTTTCGGGCCGCCGGCTGATAATCTCGCCGCGGGGCTCAAGAGGCTGGGCGAGATGGTCGCCAAGGTTCGCGCGCAGCACTGAAACCCGCATCACATCCTGAACGTACACCCAGAGAGTGGACGAACACGCCCCATTATGCGAGCAGTGCGGCTACGACATCGCTGGTCTTGAAACGACCGGCGCGTGTCCTGAGTGCGGCCGTCCCATCAGGCGTTCGCTCGCGCTCTCTCGCACCGGCTCTCTCTGGCAGCAGGCCCCGAGCTTCACCAGCTGGTGGCGGACCAATCTGGCGGTCGTCATGCGGCCCCGTGAGGTCTTTGCGTCCCTGCGGGTGGAAATGCCCCGGAGCAACTCGCTGGCGGTGATCAACTGCGTTCTCGCCGCGGCGGTCCTGGTGGCCCCGTGGATCGGCACTCTTGCGGGCGACCCGGCCCGGGCGGCCCGGGGCGAATCCGCCGCGTTGCAGGCATTCACATTCGCGTGGGTCTTTGTCGCCCAGGTCGCGGCGGTGGCCTTCATTCTGCTTTTGCTCACCTGGTGTGAGTACCTTGGCATCCGGTTCATCTCGGCACGACGCAAATGGCGGCTGACGCGAGCCGCGGCATGGCAGGTCTGCTGCCACGCCACCATCGGCTGGGTCGCCGCCACCCTCGCACCCCTCATCGCCCTGGCCATCATCTACACCCTGCGCATCGTCCTGAATCTGCCCATGGGGTCGGTCATTGATCTGCGCAAGTATGGGATTGGCTATACGAGCGTGGGGGGGATGCTGGCCGTGGCCCTCCCGATCGTCTTCGTCGTGCTGGGGCTCTTTGTCTATGAGCTTCTGGTGCACCTTGGCGTGCGAGCCAACCGGTTCGCGGCGAGCCTCTGATCCGCCGTACACTTGCGACTCACTCGAGAAGCCGGGCACAGGAATCGTGCCCGACCCAACGAAGCGATTCGCTCCAACGCGGCTAGGACGGCTCATGCTCTATCTTCTGCACGAATACATCCGCAACTGGCTGGTGGCGCACGACCTCTACCGCTTCACCCAGGTGCTCGATCGCATCGAGTTCCGCGCCATGTCCGCCTCGGGCGTGGCCTTCATCATCGTCCTGCTTCTGGGCCCCCGCACCATTGGCTGGCTCACCCGCAAGAAAGTCGGTGATTCAGGCCTCTCCGATGCCGACATCCTCCGTGGCCACGCAAGCTCCAAGGCCAATGTGCCCACCATGGGCGGCATCCTCATCGTCGGTGCCATCGGCGGCGCAGTCCTTCTCATCGCCGACATCTCCAAGTTCTACGTGCTCGCCGGGCTTCTGGTCATGCTCTGGCATGCAGTTCTGGGCGGGTTTGATGACTACCTGAAGCTCACGGCCAAACGCCGCGGCACAGGCAGCCGCCAGGGCCTGTATGCCTGGGAAAAACTCATCTTCCAGCTCGGCGTCGGGGCACTGGTGGGGTGGTTCGCGTATCAGCAGGGAGCGGTGGGTGAGCAGGCGTCGCTTGCGCAGCCGTTGCCCGCGGTCGCCGCGGCGACGGGGAGCCCGGAACCGAGTACCGCCCCCGCAGTCAAGGAACTTGCCGAGACCGAGGGTGCGGTCCAGGCACGTGATGATGTCCGCCATGTCCTCAACCTGCCGTTTCAAAGGACGTATGAGCCAGGTGGCCAGAGTCTCAACCCGAATCTCTTCTTCCTGAGCATGCCCGTCTTCATCATCTTCGCGACGCTGATGGTCGCGGGCATGAGCAATGCCGTGAACATTACCGACGGCATGGATGGCCTCGCCGCGGGCGTTTCGGTGGCGGTCTCGATCGGCACCTTCGTGCTGTGCCTCATCGCGGGCAACCAGGGATGGGCGCAAAGTCTGTTGCTGCCGTATGTGCCCGAGGCCAATGAACTGGCGGTGCTTGCGGGCGCGACCGCGGGAGCCTGTCTTGGATTTCTCTGGTGGAACTGCTCCCCCGCGGCGGTCTTCATGGGCGATACCGGCGCCCTCTCGCTGGGCGGCATCCTGGGCTACATCGCCATCGTCATCCGTCAGGAGTTCGTCGTCCTGCTGATGAGCGGTGTCTTCATCATCGAAATCGGCAGCGTGGCACTGCAGGTGGGCTTCTTCAAGCTCACCAAGGGCAAGCGTCTCTTCAGGATCTCGCCGTATCACCACAACCTGCATCTGCAAGGATGGCCCGAACCCAAGATCGTTGCCAGGTTCTGGATCATCTCGGTGATTCTTGTGGTGCTGGCCATCACCACGCTCAAGATGCGCTGAGTACGCGGCAAAGGTGGCGCAAGGGCATTCACGCCGCGTCGTCCCAATTCCCTCCCCTTCGAACTCTCCCACTCTCGTGCGCTGGGCTGCGATCTCGCTGCTCCCTGTCTTGTATCCTGTCCATCCTGTCCATCCATGTTTCAACTCCTCAGCAGAGAAGGGAACATGGATAGACAGGATGAGTCAAGAGGCAGAGCAAGGAGCCCTGAGAGAGCGCGAGGGAGTCGCGTGTATTGCCTGGTTCTCGCGATCTTGTGACTGCGCCGGGGTGGAGAGAGGGGCGGCGTCAGGGGCGTTCAGGCAGGTCCATGCGCAGCAGGATGCGAGAGGGCATCACCGGGTACTGCATCTGCACGCGATACATCACAAAGTCAGAAGCACTGTACCCGATCTGCTCAAAGATGCGGGCCAGGTATTTGTGGTAGTGGGGGATTCTGGGTGTCGCCAGTGCGGTCAGTGAGTCGGGGAGCTGCTTGATGGGGCAGACGCATTTGATCTCGTTGCGGGGCGTCTGCGCGCTGGGAGCTTCCATGCCGCCGTGGGGGAAGCCATAGACCAGCACCTTGGGCAAGGTGGCTGGCACCATGTCCTTGTGCACGATCAGGTCGGAGATGAGGTACTCGGCGGGGACGCTGATGGAACAGGCGCTCGCACCGTACATGTTGTCTTCGGTGCGGTAGCGGGTGAGGCTATCGGCGCGATATCCGAAGAAGGCATCGAAGGAGCCCAGATTGCCCACCGCGCCGCCTTCGAGGATGAAGTCCTGTCCATCGGGCGCTTCGACCACGGTGATGTTGGGAACGCGCGGGCTGCAGAACTCGCGGATGATGGTGGGCGTGTCGCCGGGTGCAACGGGGAAGATGGGCTTGGGCGTGGCGATCTGTCCATCGCCCTTGTCGCCAAAGACCGAGCGGCGGAAGAGTCGCCAGTTGATGCCGGGGCGCAGCGTGCGGAAGCCCACCAGGCCGGTGAGTTGGAGGTAGGCACACTGGTCGGCGGTGGTGGGGATAGCGATGGCGGTGGCGATGCGGGTGGCGACCTGAACGCCCCAGATCATGCTGTTGCCGCGGAATGCGAGTTCGCGTGCCGTGTCGATGCGGTACTCGCGTTCAAAGAGCCCCATGCTCTCGAGCGTGAGTTCGAACTGATCGCGATCCCCTGCATGGGTGGTGATGACCTCCATGAACTGCCGCACCGAGTCGCGGACGTTCTGGATGAGCTGGTTGGAGGCGCCGGCCTGCGCGAACTTGGCGAGCGCGAGTTCGATGCCCTGGTTGCCCGGGAGGTGGTTGAGTGCGCTGAATGCTTCCTCAGCCGTAATGACTCGCGAGAGCTTCCAAGTCAGGTTGCGGTTGAGGCCAAATCGTCTCGATACATCCTGCGGCTTCGCGGCGTCCGCACCTACAGCGTTGTAGACCTCAATCAGGGCCCAACGGATCCGATCGAGTGCGGTGCGACCCGCATCAACGATGGTTGCAGTGTTGTTCGAGTCTTGTTCGGGCATGGAAGGCCAGTCAAACGTATTCTATTAGGAAGCTGTTGATGTTGCAATAGTTGCCAGAGTAGTTTTTGGAGATATTTGCGCAAACAGTGTTGCAAACAGGTTCAAGAGTCGTTATTGTGAGAGGACGACCTATGGCGGGCCGAGTGTGGCCGATCTGCGCTGTGGGTCTCACTGGAGATTGATCACATGGGCAGCACGCATTCAAACTGGGTTTTTGGCACGAAGAGCATGGCATTGTTTCTGGCGCTCGCGGCGGGTGCGGCGGTGGCACAGCCGATTCAGACGAGCATTGGGTTTGGAACTCCCAGCGATGTGACGGACACGCAGGCTGGTGTGACGTACATCGCGGGCGGCGCGAGCACTGGCGGCGTTGGTCGCTGGGTGCTCAACGGTTCCGTCCTGACGGCTTCGGATCTGGGTGGCGGTGGTCTGAGCGCGATCAGTGTCGATGGTCTCTTCCAGACTGGCGCGCTGCTCAACACCAGTCCGCAGATCTTCGGCAACACCGCTGCGAGCGTTTCGCCGGCCTTCAACCCCAATCCCACCCTGGTGCCTTCGACCACGCTGCCTCCCGCAACTGAGTTCGCCGGTCGTCGCTGGAGCGCGGCTTCGGGTACGTGGCAGAGCATGGGTGGTCTTCCGATCAACCCGGCGCTGCTGGCCTATGGGTCGAGCTCCTCGGGTGGCTCGGGCGGCAACTTCCTGACGGCCAACGCAATGTCCTCGACCGGTCGCTTCGTGGTCGGTCTGGGCTACGTCTGCACGTACAACAGCGCTGGCACTGCGGTGAGCGCGAATAGCTTCCGTTGGCGTCCCTGGATCTGGGATGCGCAGGGCAATGGTGGTGCTGGTCAGATGACGATTCTGCCGACACCCTTCCGCACCACCAGCAACACCAGCCTCCGCCGCACGGGCAACGCCTACGCGGTCAGCGCCGATGGCACGATGGTCTTTGGCGCCCAGGAACACAACACTGGCACGGGCCCATCGCTTGATCCCGATGGCGGACGTTATGTCACCTGGAAGCTCGATTCGGGCACTGGGCAGTACGTGATGAGCTTCCTCGACACGGGCGTTGATGCAAACAACTTCCCCAAGGGCATCACCTCGACCCCCAGCTCTGGCACCATGAACAGCGCTGGCACGATCATCGGTGCCCGCGGCCCTGATGGCATCACCAAGTGGACCTACGACGGCAGCACTTGGAGCACCCCGCAGGTGATCGGCGCGAACCTCGCAACGCCCGCCTCGTGGCTCCCTGGTTCCGTCACCAGCTGCAACATTCCCCCGTCTCTGGGCGGCATTCTCTGCATGAACGAAGCAGGCACGATCATTGCCGGCTCAGCCACCTACAGCACCTGCGGCAGCTTCATGCAGGGCGGCTTCATCTGGACGCAGGCTGAAGGCCTGATTCAGGACTGGCACGATTACAACGTCCAACTGGGCACTGCTGGCTACTCGGTAGGCGGCATGTGGGGTCCCACCGGCGACAACGGCGATCCTTCCCGCGGCCTGTGCGTGAGCGGCAACCCCGTCGCCATCTCTCCCGATGGCAACAACATCGTCGGTTCGCAGGGCGGCAATCAGCGCATCGTGGGCGCACCCTCCTGGATCTGGCAGGCCACGGGCGGCCCCAGCTGCGTGGCTCCGTCCATCACGGGCAACCCCGCGGCCAGCACGCTCTACACGGCCTGCACCAGCAACATCATTCTGAACGTCGCCGCGTCGGGCTCGGGCCCCATCAGCTACCAGTGGTACAAGGATGGCTCGCCTCTCACCGATGGCGTGACCTCATCGGGTTCGAGCATCACCGGTGCGACGTCGTTCCAGATGCGCATCAATCCTCCCTTCACCACCGCGGATGCCGGCACGTACTATGCCGTCGCCACAGGCCAGTGCGGCACGCCCGTTCAGACAACCAACGCAGTTGTCGCTCGTGACACCGCGGTCGCCATCGCCACCAACGACACCTGCGCAACGCCCGATGTCGTGATCATGGGCAGCAACGTTCTTGGTGCAGGCCAGTCGCCCTGCGGAGCCTACGTCACCGACGTCAACACCAACGCATCCTGCGTCTCGACCGGCAACAAGGCCGATCGCTGGTACTCCTTCACTCCCGCCACCAGCGGCAACTACCGCTTCGAAACCTGCGGCTCCAACTTCGACACCATCATCTCGCTCTGGAGCGGATGCAATGGCACCGAACTGGCCTGCAACAACGACTACACCACCGGTCCCTCGACCAGCTGCTCGAGCGCCCGCAGCCGTATCGGTTCGATTGCCCTCGCTGGCGGCGTCCCTGTCCTCGTCCGCATCGCTGCTCCCACCGGTGCCTTCCTCTCGGGCACTTCGCTCATGAACCTGTCAATCTCCGCGGCACCCGCCCCGGCAGTCAATGACACCTGCGATGGTGCCCTCCCGGCCGTCGTCGGCACGAATGCCTTCAGCACGATCGAAGCCACCAACGACTTCATCGCTGGCTGCAACACCACCGCCTCGCGCGATGTGTGGTTCAGCTTCACCGCTCCCGGCTACGGCACCGCTCGCTTCGCCACCTGCCCGGGTACCACGATGAACACCGTGGTCTCGGTCTACGACAGCTGCAACGGCAACGAACTGGCCTGCAACGATGATGCGAGCATCTCGGGCTGCTCCAGCCAGAGCATCATCTCCAACTTCCGCGTCCTCCCCGGCTCCAACTACATCATCCGCGTGGCCGGTAACTCGGTCAACGCCTTCGGTGCAGGACAGCTCACCATCGACTTCTCCTGCGTCGCAGACTTCAACCTCGACGGCGGCGTTGATGGCGGCGACATCGAGGCCTTCTTCACCGCATGGGAAGCAGGCAACGCCGCTGCGGACATCAACGCCGACGGTGGCGTTGACGGCTCCGACATTCAGCCCTTCTTCGTCGCCTGGGAAGCCGGCGGCTGCTGAGTCTGATCCGGTCAGCCTCTGACCCATCAGGCAGCATCACACACTGCATCACACGCGCGGGCCGTCGAAAGGCGGCCCGCGTCATTTTTCAACGACACCGGCCAATCAACGCCGCGGCTTGGGATTCGGCCCCGGTCACTGCAGCAGCAGAGGCCGCCGCAGCACCACCTTGTCCATCACCGGTCCATTTTCGCCGGCCTCCACGCGCACCATCAGCACCGCATCGCTGGTCGCTGGCAGCATCAGATTGAACTGAAGCCGCGGCTGTGCCCCGTTGACCCTCTGATGCCACAGCGGCTTGGTCACGCCCGCCGACATCACTTCGATATAGACTTCGCAGTCGCCCCACACCTGACACGATTCAGGCAGCTCCACCATCCCGCTCACTCTCGATGCGCCCGGCACATCGCACAGGACCGTCATGGGGCCGGGCAACTCGATGTCCGCTGCGCCCAGCGCTGCCGACATCGCGTCACCCACCACCACCGGCGGCACCCATCGACGCTGCGACCCCGCCGTCGGTTGCACCCTCATCGCGCACGCCGCGAGTGGCTTGAGCCTCGTCACATCAAATGAAACCGCACGCACATCGCCCACATCCACACCAACGGTCCTGGGCTCCACATTCGGCAACGCCACTTCAATCTCGCCCCGACCACTTTCCGCGATGCGAACGCGCTTGGCCGCACACACCGTGCCGCTGCCCAGCCACACCCACATCCCGCCGGTCTTCACCGTCGGATTCGCGAATGCAATCGCCGAGACACGCGACACTTCAATCGAACTGACCTTTCCCTGCACCTCAACATTCACCGTCGTGCTCGCTCCCGCCACGAACCCCGTCAGCGAATCGCCATTGGAGAGGAAGACGCGGTCGTCGGTGCTTCCGTTCGCTCCGGTGGCACCTTCCAGCCCGCTCGTGGGCCGCAGCACCATCAGCTTGAGTGAGTCCAGCGGCAGCACCACTTCACCCATCTGCCTGCTCAGCCAGTGCAATGAATCATCGGCGGGTTCATCCTTGGGCGCCACCGTTCGAAGCACGCCAGGCAGGCTCTGGCCATCCACCAGTTGCAGCATCCCCTGCGGTGTCTCATTCAGGAGCGAACTGTCTCGCCATGCGTCAATGCCCGGTCCCTTCGCCGCCACCGGCAGAAAGGTCGGCAGCGTCGTGATTGCCACCACCTCGCGCAGCGACACCTGCGACACCTTCCCGCCCTGCTCCACCAGCACCAGCATCTGATCGTCAAGCGATCTGATGCGACCCTGCCGGGCCGAAAGATCTGACATGATCACCAGCCGCTGCGAACTCTGAGCGTCCGCCGCGGGCGGCGGAGCACCCCAGCAGCAGGAAGCCGCCAGTGCCAACAGCAAGAGTGGAGTGCGTCGCATATCCGTGCTCCGTTTCACCAGCACCATGGCCCATTCGATCCTTCAAGGGCCCCGCTGAACCAACTGTCCGCTCGTCTGCCGCACTTACTTCTGGAAGATCGGCAGATACCGCTTGGGCATCTGCAGAATGATCAGCGCCATCCCGGTTCCATACTCCTCGCCCGCCGAGGAGTCGTCCCACTTGCCGTTGGGGCCCTGCAGCCGCAGCAGCACGCCACGTACCGCGGGCCACCACTTCGCCCAGTGCTCCCCGCCCGCCAGGAACATCGCCTGCACCGCGTAGTAGTGTCCGTAGAAGAAGTGAATCGCCTGATTCTCCGCCCGTCCGGGCATCGCATGCGCCTTGAGGTACGTCAGCCCGCTGTCGATGGCCTGATCCTCATAGATGCCCGCGTAGTACAGACTCGCCACCCCCGCGGCGGACCTGGGCCACGCACTGGGCCCCGTCATCATCTGATACCTGAACCCACCATCAGGATTCTGCAGCGTCCGGACATACTGCACCGCCCGGTCGATCACCTTCTTCGAGACATCCAACCCCGCATTGCGAGCGGACCGCAACGCCATGATCTGACAGATTGTCACCGACACATCCGCATCCGCCGCCACCGGGTTGTACCGCCAGCCCCCCTCATCATTCTGCGATCGCTCGATGAGCTGCACCGCGCGCAGCAACGCACGATACAGCCGATCCGATTGCGGCGTCTCGCCGCCGCCCTGCGTCATGCCGTACGCCTCGCCCAGAAAGAGCGTCGCGAACCCATGCCCGTACATCGGGTTGCTCGCATTGGGCGTCGCCACCAGCCCGCTCTCCGAGCAGTTGGCCAGCACGTAGTCGAGCCCCTTGCTCACCACCTCGCCGTACGCACCACGCCCGGGCAGATTGCCATCCGCCATGAACGCCAGGCACGCAATACTCGTCACCGCCACATTGCGGCCGAACTGACTCCCGCCGAACGACCCATCCGCATTCTGCTCACGAGCCAGTGCCGAGAGTCCCTTGGCCACAGCCAGATCCACCTCGCTGGTCATCTCCCCTTCCAGCGGATTGTTCGCCGCGGACTGGGCCATCCCGTCAGGACGCGCTGCGTCCGGTGGTTCGATGTTCGCCACATACGTCACCAGCGAGAACGGCACCCAATACGCCGCGGCATACGCGGCTGCAACACGTGAGATCACTTGGATCCTCCCGGCTGCTCAGCCAATCGCTTGTAATACTCGCGCGTCAACGCCTTCCACTTGTCGCTCGTGTAATCGTTCGTTCCCTGCATCAATGCCTCACGAAGACGTTCGGGCAACTGTCCCCACGCGGCTCCCGCCCCCGGCGGCGCATTGAGTTTGCCGGATTGGCCCGCCACCACGCCCCCTTGCGCATTGCCACCGTCCTGCTGCTGCTGCTCTTGCTGCCCCTGCTGATTCTGCTGGCTCGACTGCTTGTTCTGCTGGTCCTGTTGTTGCTGCTGATCCTGCTGCTGGTCCTGCTTCTTCTTCGACTTGCTCTTCTTCTGCTTCTGCGACTTGGCCATGTCGATCAGCTTGTCGAGCTTTGTCAGCGTCTGCTCCTGCATCCGCTGCGTATCAAGACCCGCGTCCTTGGCTTCACCCAGTCGACGCGCGGTGTCGCCCATCAGCTTCACCGCCTGCTCGAACTCATCATCCATCTCCGCCGCACTTAACTGCCGATCCAGTTCCGCCTTCGCGGCATCCTTTCCGGCATCAGGAGCCTTCACCCCTTCGGTCGGTTTGATTCCCAGCAGATCATCGAGCGTCGGTTCGCCAGCCGGCGGCGCCTTGGGTTCCTGGGCCTTGGTGGGCTCGGGCGGGGGTGCCTGCTCCTGCCCAACGGCCACACTCCCGATGCCAAACACAAGCACTGCCGCCGCGGCGCATCCGAGTTGATTCATGGTCTTCTTCACTGGCGCTCCTTCGTCGGGGCCTGCTGATCCTCGTTGTCCTTCTTGATCTTCTCGAGCAGCTCAGCCGCGAACTTGGCGAGCTCCTGCTGCAGGCTCGACACTGCCGTCAGGTCCTCCGGTGCCGCATCGCCCTGACCGAGCCCCCTGGTTCGGTCCGCGGCTTCCGCCTGCATCGCCCGCAGCAGCTTCAACTCCGCAATCGGCGGAATCGCCGGCTGCTTCTGACCCTGCTCCCCACCCTCGCCACCGCCTCCGCCTCCATCTTCCTCATCTTCCTTGAA
>JBILUL010000109.1:0-16121 GCA_044371005.1 Phycisphaerales bacterium
TGACGGGGATCTTGTTCGAGTTGTTGCGAGAACCCGAGAGTTCAAGCCCTTCGAGCTTGCCCACGCGAGCGTCATCCGCACCGGGAGGGTTGACCAGGATGATCGCGGCGGCGCCAGCCCGCTCGACCGCACGAAGCTTGGAATCCAGAGCCGCGGAACCGGACCAGCTGCTCTCGGCCCACAGACTCTTGCCCGCCTCATTCATCGGCTCGAAGCGCAGGACAACGGCGATCTTGCCATCGAGCTTCGCACCGCCGAAGAACGTGTCGTATTCCTTGTCCTCATTGCGGGTGGCGTAGCCGGCGAAGGCCAGATCGCCCGATACTTCGCCGCTGCCGGAATATCCGAGCACGGCGAAATCCTTGCCCGCTTCGAGCTTCGCGGAGTCATCGCCGAAGCTCACATCCTGCATGGTCACTTTGGTCGAATCGCCGGGCCGCGTGGATGGGGGTGCGGTGAAGACCTGACGCCACGAGGTGTTGGGCTCGGTCTTCTCGACCTCGCCCGCGGCGTTCTTGGTGATGGTCGGGAAGGCCGGAAGGAAGCCCAGTTTCTTCACGTGCCGCTCGATGTACGACGCGGCGAGGCGATTGCCATCCGTTCCCGGGGCGCGGCCTTCGAAGAAGGGATTGGAGAGGGTCGTCAGGTGCTGGCGGTATTCCGTCAGCAGCGGACCCATATCGTCGGCCTTGATGGGCGTGGTATTGACCGCAGCGGTGGGGGAGGCATCCTGAGCGCCGTCGTCCGCCGCGGCGTGCACGGTGCCCGCCGCGAGGGTGAGCGAGAGTGCGAGCAGTCCACTGAGTCCAGCCAGACGCCATCCGCGTACTTCAATCACAACAGGCTCCTTTGGGGGGTTCCCGGGTTCTTCCGAAACGGCCGATCAATGCCTCTGAGTGTAGAGGTCCATTAAGCCAGCGGGGGCAGTCATGCTGGTCTGTGTTCTTCGTCGAAGGCAAGGGCTTGTTACTGCCACCAAGCGACGGCAACGATGACGCGGCCGAGGGGGCCACTCTTGGCGTACACTTCTGCGTGCCAGCGTCGGTTCCCAGTTCCGGATTGCTCTTGCAACGGATGGCTGACGCCGTAGAACAGGTGCGACAACGCCTCCTGAAAACTTGTTCGGTGCTGGAAGCGGATGCCGTCCCTTATGCGCTGATCGGCGGAAGCGCGGTCGCAGCCTGGGTCGCAACGGTCGATCAGGCGGCCTCCCGAAACACGCAGAATGTTGACGTACTGGTTCGTCGTACTGACTTTCCAAGGGCGAAGGCGGCGATGGAACGGTCCGGATTCATCCACCGGCATGCCGCGGGGCTTGATCTGTTTCTCGACGATGCAAGCTGCAGCCCTCGGAACGCTGTTCGTGTCGTGTTCGCGGGCGAGCTGATCATGGAAGGCGAACAGGCTCCGAGCCCGGATGTTAGAGAATCTGTTGAAATGGGCTCTTTTCGCCTGATTTCGCTCGAGGCCTTGGTGCGCATCAAGCTGACGGCCTTCCGCCGCAAGGACCAGGTTCACCTGCTCGATCTGCTCAGTGTTGGTCTGATTGACCAGAGTTGGACCTCGCGATTTCCTGCAGCGTTGGCGGTTCGCCTGCAATCCCTGCTGGATTCTCCGGACGGCTGAATTCTTGCGCCCGGATGTTGTTTGCGGGATTCCTACGGTCCGCAATCGATCCGCTCCAGCCATCTTCCGTCGCCTGCTTTGAGCCGTTTTCCGGCCCGCATTTGCTTGGTCCGTTGGCCGTTTTCTGCTGAACTGGCGGTAGTCGCACCCTACACTCTCGTCTGCAAATTGCCGCGACATCCGGCATTTCAACGGATGGTCTCGTGACGGCTGATTGCATGCAGAAGTGTGGCCACGGCGAGGTCTAAGGCCGCGCCCTCGCGCCCCTCCTGCCGCTTCGGCCCTCGCCGCGAGGGATCGCCGGAGTGCCCGCCCTCCTCGCCGTTGTGCTTTCTCGCGTCGTTCTCACTTCCAAGAGCTGCCCACGAAGGTCGATTCCAATGCCCACCGAACTTCAGTCACCCGCCACCAACTGCTCCCTGGCTCCCCTTGACACGTTCGCGAACCGACACCTGGGTTCATCGCGGCAGGATGTGAAGGAAATGCTCGCGACGCTGGGGTGCTCGACGCTTGATGAACTGGCTGGCCAGACCGTGCCTGCCTCCATTCGCCTTGGCCGCGAACTCTCCTTTGCCGGGCTGCCCGAAGCGCTGGGCGAGACCGCCGCACTCGCTCGCCTCGAAATGATGGCCGCGAAGAACATCGTGGCCCGCAGTTTCATCGGTGCCGGCTACTACGGCACGCACACCCCCGCCGTGATCCTCCGCAACATCCTCGAGAATCCGGGTTGGTACACCCAGTACACGCCCTATCAGGCCGAGATTGCCCAGGGCCGTCTCGAAGCCCTCCTCAACTTCCAGACGATGGTGAGCGATCTGACGGGCCTGCCCCTGGCCGGCGCGAGCCTGCTGGATGAAGGCACCGCCGCGGCGGAAGCCATGACGATGTGCTGGGCCGTCAGCGATCATTCCCGCAACACCTTCGTTGCGTCAGGCGCCTGCCATCCGCAGACGCTGGCCGTCATGAAGACCCGTGCCGATGGCCTTGGCCTCAATCTGGTCATCGCCGACATCGACGCTGATGGCTCGTACGCCTTCACGCCCGACACCTGCGGCGTGCTCGTGCAGTACCCGGCTACCTGCGGTACCGTCAACGACTACCGCGCCGTGATCGACGCGGCACACAAGGCCGGGGCCCTGGCGGTCATGGCCACCGATCTGCTCGCACTCACGCTGCTCACGCCCCCCGGGGAGCTTGGTGCAGATGTGGCGATCGGTTCGACGCAGCGGTTCGGTGTGCCGATGGGTTTCGGCGGGCCGCACGCGGCGTTCATCGCGACGCGCAGCGAGTATGTCCGCAAGATGCCCGGCCGCATCATCGGCATCTCCAAGGATGCGCAGGGCAATCCCGCGCTTCGCATGGCGATCCAGACGCGCGAGCAGCACATCCGCCGCGAGAAGGCCACGAGCAACATCTGCACCGCGCAGGCACTGCTGGCGATCATCGCCGGCATGTACGCGGCGTACCACGGCCCGGCTGGCCTCAAGGCCATCGCCACCCGCACGCACCGCTACACCCGCATGCTGGCACTCGCTCTTGAGAAGCTCGGGCACGAGGTGCTCACTGAGACGTACTTTGATACGCTGCGTGTGCGCCCGAGCAACTCGAAGGGTGCCGCGGCGGACGCTTCGAAGGTCCGGGCCCAGGCCGAATCACATGGCATCAACCTCCGCTACTTTGCCGATGGCACCATTGGCATCGCGCTTGACGAAACCATCACCGCTGCGGACTTTGAGCACCTTTGCGCTGCATTCTCCGGTGGCAGCCACGCCAAGTTCGATCTGGCCGAACTCGATGAGGAAGCCACCGGCGGCATCCCCGAGTCGCTGGCTCGCACGAGCAGTTACCTCACGCATCCGGTCTTCAACAACTACCACAGCGAGCACGAGATGCTTCGCTACATCTTCAAGCTCATGGGCCGCGACCTCTCGCTGACCCACAGCATGATCCCGCTTGGCTCGTGCACGATGAAGCTCAACGCCACGAGCGAGATGATCCCCGTGACGTGGAAGACCATCGGCGGTCTGCACCCCTTCGCCCCCGCCGAGCAGGCCAAGGGCTATGAAGCGATGTTCCGCGACCTTGAGCAGTGGCTCTGCGAAGTGACTGGCTTCAGCGCCGTCTCGCTCCAGCCCAACGCCGGCGCGCAGGGTGAATACACCGGTCTCATGGTGATCCGCGCCTACCACCATGCACGGGGCGAGGCTCATCGCAACATCTGCCTCATCCCCGAGAGCGCGCACGGCACCAACCCGGCCAGCGCGGTCGTCGCCGGTTTCGAGGTCGTTGTCGTTTCGAACACGCCCACGGGCGACATCGACCTGGACGATCTCAAGGCCAAGGCCATCGAACACAAGGCCAATCTCGCGGCGGTCATGGTGACGTACCCGAGCACCTACGGCGTCTTCGAGGAAGGCATCAAGGACATCTGCCGCATCGTGCACGAATGTGGCGGCATGGTTTACATGGACGGCGCGAACATGAATGCCCAGGTCGGCCTGTGCCGCCCCGGCGATATCGGTGCTGACGTGTGCCATCTCAACCTGCACAAGACTTTCTGCATTCCCCACGGCGGCGGCGGTCCCGGCATGGGCCCCATCGGCGTTGCCAAGCATCTGGCTCCGTACCTGCCTGGTCACCCCGTGGCCTATCCGGGAACGCTCAAGGCGCAGAATGCGGGCGACAAGGCGATTGGTCCGGTGTCTGCCGCGGCGTATGGCTCGGCGAGCATCCTGACGATCTCCTGGATGTACATCGCGATGATGGGCGGCGTGGGCCTTCGCAAGGCCACGCAGCTGGCGATTCTCAATGCCAACTACATGGCCAAGCGCCTCGAAGGGCACTACTCGATTCTGTATACGGGCAAGGGCGGCCGTTGTGCACACGAGTACATCATCGACCTGCGGCCTTTCGAGAAGACCGCGGGCATCAAGCCCGAGGATGTGGCCAAGCGCCTGATGGACTACGGCTTCCACGCACCGACGATGAGCTGGCCGGTTCCCGGCACGCTCATGATCGAGCCCACCGAGAGCGAAAGCCGTGCGGAACTCGATCGCTTCTGCGATGCGATGATCGCGATCCGCGAGGAGATCCGCTCGATCGAGACCGGAACGTTCGATCGCGCCGACAACCCGCTCAAGAACGCGCCGCACACCAGCAGCGTGGTGACGGCCAACGAGTGGAAGCACAAGTACACCCGCGAGCAGGCGGCCTTCCCGCTTCCCTGGGTGCGGGATCACAAGTTCTGGCCGCACGTGGGCCGCGTCGACAACCCCTACGGCGACCGCAACCTGGTGTGCACCTGTGCACCCCTGGAAGCGTACAAGTAAGCACCTCTGGTGCAGCAACGGGCCAGCACTCATGGGCAGGCTATCGCACATCGATGAAGCCGGAGCCGCGGCGATGGTGGATGTGGGCGCCAAGCCCATCACCCATCGCATCGCCGTGGCCGAGGCCATCGTGGAGATCTCCGCGGATCTCGCGCAGGCGGTGCGCGACAACACGCTCAAGAAGGGCGATTTGCTCGCAATCGCCCGCATCGCCGGCATTCAGGCGGCCAAGCGCACCGATGAACTGATTCCTCTGTGCCACTCCCTGCCTCTGGATGCGGTGGATGTGAAGCTGGAGCTCAGTGAGGCGGGGGCGACGCAGCAGACGATCCGCATCGTGACAACGGCTTCGACGCATGCCCGCACGGGTGTGGAGATGGAGGCGCTCACCGCGGCGAGTGTCGCGGCGCTGACCGTCATCGATATGGGCAAGGCCATCGACAAGGCCATCGTGGTGCGTGCGCTGCGGCTGCTGGAGAAACGCGGCGGACGGAGTGGCACATACACCGCAGCGGATGCGAAGGCGTGAGTGATGCTCCGGCCATCACCGCGGCGGTGCTCACGGTCTCTGATCGGTGTGCCGCGGGCACGGCGGTGGATGCTTCGGGCCCGCGCGTCGAAGAGGTGCTCGTTGCCCGGCTCAACGCCACGGTCGTGGCGCGAGCCCTGGTGGCCGATGAGATCGCTCAGATCGAAGCGGTGCTGCGCGACTGGGCGAAGCAGGGTGTGCATCTGATCGCGACGACCGGCGGCACCGGCTTTTCGCCCCGTGATGTCACGCCCGAGGCGGCGATGCGCGTGATCGACCGTCCTGCGATGAATCTGATGGAATTGGCGCGCAGTCGCTGCGGTGCGGTGTCGCCCAAGGCGTACCTCTCGCGGGGTGTTTCCGGCGTGGCCGGGCGATCGATCATCGTGACGCTGCCGGGCTCACCCAAGGGAGCCGCGGAAGTGCTGGAGGCGATGTGCGATCTTCTGCCGCATGCGGTGGCGCTGGTGCAGGGAATCAGCCGCTCGCACGCGTGATGTGCTTATTCGGATTCAAACTGCTTCGTGCATTTGAATGGGCGAGCACCGGCTGCGGCCATAGTGCGACAGTGAACCCCTGTGGCACCGCCGCAGTGCTTGAATCACGCACTCCTCAGTCCGTGCGGGTCGTTGAGTGCCGATACGTGTTCAGGCACCTCGGCGACATCGTTCGGGTTGTGCCGAGTTCACCCAAGACCAAACGCATCCACGTTCCCCGACTTGCACCCCTTTGCGGGGTGCGGGGAATCCAGCGTTCGTGACCCGGGGTGGCGCACGCAAAGCCGTGCTTCACCCCGGGCTAGCAACGTTCAGGCCGTTGGCCTGAAACGAAAGGCACCAACAATCGTGATGAAGCCCGCGAGGTATACCCATGGCCGCCGACCGCCAACAACTCGCCAATCGCACCGATTCAATGCTGCGCAGGAACTATGTGTGTTCGTATGAGGGACGCAAGCATCAGCGAGGCTGGCTCATCGGCTTGGTGCGAGGCCGCACCACTGGTTCCTTGTCGAGGCATTCCTGGGCCCAGATCTCCATCGAGACGATGCTCCACATGGCTTCGGTGAGCCAGATGTCGCGTTCGGCCTTGATGCGGTCGTGCCAGGTGCGGACGACCTTGGCATCGATCCACCCGCGGCGTTGAATGCCGGGAATGAGCGAATCGTTCAGCAGGGCCTCGAACTTGGGATCGCAGAAATAGTCCATCAGGGGCAGCCCGAAGCCCAGCTTGCGGCGATGGACGAACTCGTAGCCGAATCGTTTCTCGGCCATCTTCTTGAGGAGGACCTTGGTGCCGGCTTCCATCGCTGCGGGGCGGAGCATGCGTCCATCGATCCGCAGGTGCTGAGGCACGCGGCGACCGAGTTCGACCACGTCGCGATCGAGGAAGGGCACTCGGTTCTCCACCGAGTGGGCCATCATCATCTTGTCCTGGCGGATAAGCAGTTCGACCATGAAGGTCTGCATGTCGAACTTGTTGCAGTTGTTGAGGAAGGTGGAGCGGCCTTCGCGGAAGAGGGCGCGGCGGCGTTCAAGTGCCGAGTTGAGGTCGGCGTCGGGGCGCAGCGCGAGCACCTGCCAGTCGCGCATGGAGGTGCTGTGCTTGATGAACCAGCCTTCGTGATCGAGTCCGGGCGGGACATCGAGGTTGCGCGCGAACTTGGGGCCGATCCTGGGCACATGCCGCAGCAGCGGCAGCACCGGCATGATGCGCGGGCGCAGTGCGGCGAGATAGAACCTGGGGTAGCCGCCCATGAGTTCATCGGCACCGTCGCCGCTGAGCAGCACCGTGACGTGCTTGCGGGCTTCCTGTGCGAGCAGGTAGAGGCCCACGGCGTTTCCCAGATTGAGCGGGTAGTCGTAGTGCCAGGTGGCGCTGCGGAGATTCTCGAGGAAGTACTCGAAGGTGAGCGGGTAGCAGTGGTTGATCGTGCGCGTCTTCTCCGCGGCGACCTTCATCCACTTTTCCTCGCTGACGGCGTTGTTCTCGAAGATGATCGAGAAGGCATCCAGGTCCTGTCCGAATCGCTCGCGAGCCACACTTGTGACCAGGGATGAGTCGATGCCGCCCGAGAGCTGGCATCCGAGTTTTACATCGCTGATGAGCTGGCTCTTGACGCTCTTTTCGAGCACGGCTTCGAACCGCTCCATGGCTTCGTGGTCGCTCATGGGTGTCGGGTCGACATCGGGAATCTCGTAGTGGCGGTGGACCTTCACCGCACCCGCGGCATTGACATGCAGGCGGAAGCCCGGCCGCAGCTGCCGGATGCCCTTGACCAGGAAGCCCTCGCCCGCGTTGTAGCGGAAGAGCAGCTGCTCATCGAGCATGTCGGGATCAAGTTCGCGCGGGAAGCCCGGCCAGGCGGTGATGCTCTTGGATTCGCTGGCAAAGAGCAGCGAGCCCTGATGCTGCGCGTAGTAAAGGGGCTTGATGCCAAGGTGATCGCGGGCAATGTGCATGTCGCCGGTGCGCAGGTCGACGATCACGAAGGCGAACATGCCGTTGAGCCGTTCAAGGCATCCCTCAATGCCGTACTCCTCGTAGAGGTAGAGGATGACCTCGGTGTCGGTGTGGCTGCGGAAGCGATACCCCTTGGACTCAAGGTCGGGGCGGTGATCAAAGGCGTTATAGACCTCGCCGTTGAAGGCGATGAAGATGTTCCCCGCCGGGTTGGCCATCGGCTGGTGGCCGTTGGCGGAAAGGTCCAGGATGCTCAGGCGATTGAAGCCAACCCCGCCCGAGAAGTTCCCGGAGTTGATGCCGGTTCCGGCGTGATAGTCAGCACTGGTCCGCGAGGTCAGGGAAAAGAGACGGAAGCCCTGGTCGTCCGGGCCGCGGTGCCATGCGATGTCCGTCATGCGACGCAGCGCTTCTGGATCCACCGGTCTGCCGTCGAAATGTACGATTCCCGCGAGTCCACACATGCGTTTGATCGCCTGTTGAGAGATTTCGAGCCTAGAAACGAACGGTTCGTGACAGGTCGATCCTGGACCCTTGGGGCGCATCCCGCCGGCGTCGGCCACCGATTCACCCTTCCACGTCGTATGCATGCACTTTCGGCAGGCGGCTATCCTAGCCACGACCCCCCGACAGATGATCCGAGCAGAAGGTACTGATCCATGAACTATCGACTCAATGGCGTCCTCGCCTTGTTCTTTGCCGCCGGCCTCATTGCTCCGTGCGCCTTTGCACAGACTCCCGCTTCCCCTGAACCTGCGGTCGAGGCCGCACGGGCGGAACGCTGGACCGGCACCATTGAGATCCCCGGGCAGCAACTCGCCTTCGATCTGGATTTCATCTCGCACGCCGATGGCACCATCAGCGGCGACATCACCATCCCCTCCCAGGGCGCCGTCGATCTCCCACTCGAAGAGGTCGCCATCAGCGGAACCGGAGTCCGTGCAGTCATCAAGGGCATTCCCGGCAGCCCGACCTTCGTCGGCAAGATCGTCGGCGACGGAACGAGCGTGGAGGGCGAGTTCACTCAGGCTGGCCAGACATTCCCCTTCCAGTGGAAGTGGATCGGACAGCCAGACTCCAAGCTCCCCGCGGCACTCGATGGCTTCACCCAGTGGGCCGATCAGGCACGCAAGGATTGGCGAGCCCCGGGCCTTGCCATCGCCATCATTCAGGATGGTCGGGTCGTCCTCAGCCAGGGGCTGGGTGTCCGCGATACGTCAACCGCCGCGGTCGTGACTCCTGACACTCTCTTTGCCATCGGGAGCTGCACGAAGGCATTCACCACGGCTGTCATTGCATCGCTCCAGGAATCAGGCGCACTCGCTTGGGACGCCCCGGTACGCACCTATCTGCCCACATTCCGGCTGGAAGACGCCTACGCGACCGAGCACCTTACGGTCCGCGACATGGTCACCCATCGCAGCGGCCTGCCTCGCCATGACCTCCTCTGGTACAACTCGACGCTCACCCGCAAGGAGCTGGTCTCGCGACTTGCCTTCCTCCCGCCCAACAAGGAGCTCCGCGAAACCTGGCAGTACAACAACCTCATGTTCCTCACGGCCGGATACCTCACCGAAGTGGTGACAGGCGCCTCGTGGGAGGACGCCGTAAGGCAGCGGATTTTCACGCCGCTGGGCATGACCGCCAGCAACTTCTCGGTGGATGATTCGCAGAAAGCTGCGGACTTTGCGCAGCCCTACGAATGGCGCGACGACGCGATGCGGCAGATGCCCTTCCGCAACATCTCGCAGGTCGGGCCCGCCGGGTCCATCAACTCCAACCTCAACGACATGGTGAAGTGGGCCGGGATGCACATCGCCAAGGGCACCTGGGAGGGCCATCGCGTCCTCTCGCCCGCATCGATCGCGGAACTGCACCAGCCGCAGATGATTCTCTCCGGGCCATCCAAGGACCCGGAAGTCATCTCCATCGGCTACGGCCTGGGATGGTTCGTGCACGCCTACCGCGGCGAACTCATGGTCGAGCACGGCGGCAACATCGATGGCTTCTCCGCGCTGGTCACCCTCCTGCCCGGAAAGTCAATCGCGGTCGTCGCCCTCACCAACATGAACGGTTCGGCGCTCCCGCACATCGTCACCTACCACGCGCTGGACCGTCTGCTCGGTCAGAGCGGCAAGGACTGGCACACCGCGGCGATCAAGCAGCGTGACGCCGCCGAGAGCGCCGGCAAGGCGGCCAAGGCCAACATGGCATCGATCCGCCGCCCCGATACCAAACCCTCGCACACACTGGCCGAGTATGCCGGCGATTACGAGCATCCCGGGTACGGCACGCTCACGATTTCCAACGCCGACGGCGCACTCTCCATGACGTACAACCGCATCAGTGCACCTCTGGAGCACTGGCACTTTGATGCCTTCAACGCCTTGAAGAACCCCGCCGACCCTGCCTTCGAAGACACCAAGGTGCTCTTCCACACCAATCTCGATGGCGACATCGCGTCGATCGAAGTGACCGTTGAAGCGTCCGTCAAGCCCGCGATCTTCACGCGCAAGGCGGACGCGAAGCTGACGGATCCTGCGTACCTCGCCCGGTTCGTCGGTTCGTATGAACTTGCCCCGCAGGTGGCAACCGTGACGCTCCGAGGCACCACGCTGGTGGTGACGGTGCCAGGCCAGGATCCCTATGAGCTGATTCCGTCCGGCAGCGACACCTTCACGCTCAAGGGCCTCAGCGGATTCTCCCTGCGATTCCTCTCGGTCGATGGAGCGGTCACAGGCGCGAAGTTCATCCAGCCCGATGGTGTCTACGAGGCAAAGCGATCTGTAACGCCCTGAGCCATCGCTGCGGCATGATCAGCAGCCGCCAGCTTCCCAGGCGGTGAAGAATGCTTCAACATCGGCCGCGTCTACACCGCCATCAAACGAGACATCGGCCAGCACATCGCCCCGTTCCCATGTTTCGAAGAACGCGGCGATGTCGGCGCCATCGACGCCGCCATTTTCATCAAAGTCCGCCGGACAGTCGTCGGTGGGGGTGAGAAGGATCGGTCCGGAGCCGTCGGAAGCCAGAATCTGGCCGCGGGAGTTGATGAGCGTCGCGGAGGCGATCGAGAAGCGGGCCTTGCGCGAGGCTCGATCGAGCCAGTCGTTGAGATTGTCGAGGGTTCCGTTGCGCCACACGACACCCGCCGCGGCACCGTTGCTCAGAAAGCTGAAGCCCGCGGCGTGACCCGACGCGTTGATCGACAGGAGCTGGCAATCCCGCCCGCCGAGCGTGGGCAGAATCGTCACTTCACCCGTTGCGGTCCGGACGAATCCTCGGGTGGCCGGCCCTACTTGGGTCGTGCCGCACATCACGCCGTCATTGTTGACCGCTGTTGGGCGAAGCTCTCCCAGGCTGGTCATGGTGCCGTTCCAGACGAAGCCGGAGCTGCCACCCGCGGCATTGTCGCCCACGCCTACGACCACATCGGAATCGTTCAGCCCGGTGGCCTGAAACTGCATTCCGAAAGGAGGTTCAATCTGCCCCAGATCGATCGTGCTGCCGAAGGCGAAGAGGAATGCATGAACGCTCGCGGGGCCGGCTTGCGATCGCCCGGTGGCGTGGCCGAGGTTGTTGATCCTCGCCGCGTCGGAGAATGAGCCGCTGATCGGCGCAACTTCGGTGAAGGCCCCCTGCGACAGAATGACCGCGCGCAGGACCAGCCCATCATCATCGAATCTCGAACCAGTGAACGCGATGTCACCGGAATCGTTGATGGAGGGTGAACGCTGGGCGGAGTAGGGCCCGGCGATGATCTGAGGGGGGATCGAGGACACGCCGGTCGCGTGGTCACGGAAGTAGAGCCTCGTGATGCCGCCGGATACCTGATAGGTACCAACGACATCGCCCGACTCATTGATCCCGGTTGCGACACAGAACGTATTGCCGAATCCGACCCGCACGGCGCGGTAGTAGGGGCCCGGCCCTGCCAGTGCGGGTGCCGCGCAGGCAAGCATCGGGGCCAGAGCCCACGCCGTACGCCAGGTCAACACGATACTCCCACGCATGCGATCGTCTCCTCTGGTGAGAACAACAATAGACCTCCGCACATCCGGCGGTAGTGCGCCCGAAGCCTCGCTCAGCCCGGACCGCCCTGTTCCCACTGGCTGAAAAATGCGCCAAGATCGGCACCATCCACGCCACCATCGCCATTGACATCCGCCAGCAGCGAGCCTGATTCCCAGAGCGTGAAATAGAACTCCACATCCGCGCCGTCCACGCCTCCGTCCGAGTTTGCATCAGCAAAGTTGAACCGCAGTTCGAGGTCCGCGCCCGCAGGAAGCAGCAGGTAGGATCCCATCGCCGTGGCCGGAAGCGAGGTCGTCGCGAACGAGCCGCTCCTCGCGAACGCATCCACCAGGGGTGCACGAAGATCCGGCCAGCCAGCCGCGGCATCAAACCCGTCCCGCGCCAGCACCATCAGCGATCCGTCGAGTACACAACCAGCCGGAGCCGCCAGCTGCCCGTGCGTCGACGGCCCAGAAATAGCCAGTGTGAGAACACCCGTCAGCGTCTGCGTGTACGCCGATGTGGCCGTCAGCCGATGAAGCCCGGCCTCGATGACGCCCTGATTCAGAATGACGGAGAATGCGTGTGAACGCTCCAGCAAGAACGATCCCATCTGGCCGACCATCAGCTGGCCGCCGCTGCCGATGGGACCCGTTCCCGAAAGTTGCCCGCCGATGACGCGGACTTCCCCGTAGTTGTTGAAGGTCAACGTCGCTGGGAGGGAGACCAAGCCACTGCCGGACTTCACAAACACGCCGTGATTGTGAAAGACATTTCCCGCTGCGGTGAAGGTGAAGGCCCGTCCGTTGCTCAGTGTCAGCGAGCCCCGATTCACGCTCAGACTCGCCGCCTGCGTGATGGCCGTGCCCGGGCCATCGAGCGTCAGGTTCGTTCCGGTCCCCAGGGTCGTGATGAAGGCGCCGCTGACCGACAGCGTGGCGCCGGACATGAGTGTCCAGGACCCGCCGGTCAGCGAAGAGGTCGCTGCGCTGTAGTTCTGCAGGCTCGTGAACGTCATCCCATTCGAGGCGTTCGTGAGCGAGCCTGCGTTGTTGAACGGCACGGTCACGGTGATCGACGATCCCGCGCTCTTGGTGAGCTGACCCAGATTGCGGAACAAGTTGCTGCCGGCGCCGTTGCTCATCGAGGCATTCAGCGTGAACGTTCCGTAGTTGGTAAGTGTGGCACCGCTGAAGAAGAGCGTGCCCGGGCTCTGAAGGACCGCACTGCCCCGGTTATCGAGCGGGCGGGAGAGGAACCGACCGTTGCCGCTGCTGGTCATCGTTGCGGAGGTGTCGACGATCAGTCTGCCGCTGCCGCTGATCGTGCCCGCTGTCCAGGTGAAATTCGAGGTCACCGTCAGATCGCCGCTGCCCGAAAGCAGGCCGCCGGTCTGCAGAGTCGCCACCGACTGCGTGGCGTTGAGCACCAGAGTCGTGGTCGTTGGAATGACGATGCCGTTGGAAGAAAGGACCGGATCGTTGAGCGTGATCGAACCCGAATCAAAGTTCACGATTCCGGTGACGAGGAAACTCCCCGCCGGAAGAACGTGGGTTCCACTGCTGAAGATCATGTGGCCGCCGCCCCGGATCTGAAGGCCGGGCAGGTAGGAGAAATCACCGCCCAGGGCCAGAGTACCCGCCGCGGCGAGATCGATGGTCCCCGCGAGCGTTCCCGGCACAAACAGAAGCATCGGCGACGACTGCACCTGAATCGAACCGGTACTGTGCAGCGGGACAGTCACGCTCCCCGACGCCGCCCCATTCTTGATGAAGGTCCCCGCGTTCGTGAACAGATTCACGCCGCTTGAGTTCAGGAAGTTGCCAGCGCCCGACCAGAGAACGGTCGCCCCCGGAAGATTGTGCAGCGAGCCATCCGCAAAGAGCAGGGACGGATTGCCCGCCAGCTCCATGACTCCCTGATTCTCGAGACGTGCCGCGAGCGTGCGAGATTGAATGCCCCCAAGAACGAGATTGGAAAGCGGACGAGTCGAGTAGATCCCGCGGCCTTCGAGTGACGTCGCATTCCACGCAACCGAAGGGCCCAGATCACACGCCCCTTCACACGTGAGCGTGCCCCCCTCCAATTGCAGCGGCGCCGCGAAGGTCGCGGCACCCAGAATCGTCAGCGATCCGGATTCAAGCACGAACCGCTCGCGGCAGTTCAGACTCGCCACCATCGCCGGGCCCGCGGCTGCGAGAAAGCGAATGGGCTGATCCGCAGGAACATCGATCACCACATCCGAGTCCGGGCCGGGAACAAGCAGTGTGTTCCAGTTCGCTGCGGAATGCCACAGACCATCACCCGCAGCACCAGTCCAGACGGACATCGCACACATCAGGCGAGATTCCAATGTCTCGATCACTCCCGCGTCTCTCATCAGCGCAGTATACCGGAACGCCCCCCGATGCCGCAAGATGCATCAGGCGATTCAGCGCAGGAGAATGCCCCGGGTCTCATCAGCCCTGGTCTTGATCTGACGCGTGATGGATGCAAGATTCAGCGGCGACGGCTTCTTGTTGCGTCTCTCCGTGCATGGTGCAGTCGGCCGCGCACAAGGCGATGGGTCGTTCGAATCACTATTGAACGACGCACGATGAACCAGCCATGTTGATCCACACCCGAGTGCCACGCCTCATCCGGCTCATGCTGTGAGCGTGCAGACTGCACTCCCTGCCCGTTTCACTTGGCGGCGCAGCCCAGGATCAATCCGAAAACGACAGCGGACCGGGCGATGGGCCCGGTCCGCTGGAATTCGATCTGGTTGCCGCGGCTGCTGTTTACAGCGTTGCCGAGGTGTAGGGGAGCAGGGCCATGAAACGGGCCCGCTTGATGGCCTGCGAGAGCATTCGCTGCTCGCGGGCCGAAGTGGTCAGGCGCTTACGGCCCAGAATCTTGCCGTTAGGGCTCATCAGCTTGCGGAGGTTCTCAACGTCCTTCCAGTCGACAATCAGGACTTCGTTGCCCGTCTTGGTGGTGACTGAGGACTTCTGAGCCGGACCGAAACGCTGGAACTTCGACATGATCAATCAGCCGCAATGCGGCCGCTCCGTCTTGGACTTCGGGCCCGGGAGAATCTGGCTCCTGCCAACGCGGCAAACAGCCATACCGGGCAACGGTGGGTCGAGATGATAGGGCGCTCCGCCCGTTCAGACCAGCCAGCGGTCCGATGTGAACTGCACCCACACCGCATCCGTCATTGGTTACCGGACTTCCTGGCGATCAATCGCGAGGGATCCGGGGCCCTTCCAGAGTACGAACAGAGTTCCGGCGAGCAGGACGCTGTTGCGGATGACGTGGCAGGAACTGATTGGGCCGGTGCAGGGCCGTTCGAATCGTCCGAAGCACCCGCATGAGACGTTCATGTCGCGAGCGAGCACGGAGATGATGCCTCCGATGAATCCCACGAGGATGACTGCGAGCAGCAGCGACGCGGCTCGGGTCCACAGTCCCACGATCAGCAGAAGCCCGACCAGCAGTTCGGTCCACGGAACGACAAAGGCCAGGAGCTTTGGTGCATGGTCGGCGCCAGCGGGGAAGAGTTCAAAGGCCTTGACCGAAAAGGCAAAGCCCTGGATGTCCTGCAATTTCATCGCCGCGGCGAAGACGAAGAGTCCGCCCAGGAGCACGCGAAGCACGAAGGTGAAGACGCCGATGGCCGGCATGGGACGGGACTGACTCATGGGGCACCTCCGACCACTTCGTATCCGGCTGCCTTCCAGGCGGGGAAGCCTTCCTTGAGCACGTAGCAGCTCTTGAATCCCAATGCGTTGAGGCGGATGGCGACATCGTGCGAGGCGTGGCAGTCGCCGCCGCCGCAGTAAATCACGATCTTTGCGCCGGGGTCAAGCACGGAGAGCGCATCGGGCCGGGCTCCTCCCTCAAGTGCCTCCAGCGGCAGGTGGACGGCGCCTTCAACGTGCGATTCCGTGAACTCCGCCAGGCTTCGTGCATCGACGAACATGACGCTCTGCTCGTAGAGTGCGCGTGCCTGTGCCAGCGTGATGTCGCCGTCGGCCATGGCTGCGGGCTGCGGGGATGCAGCCGCGGGAGTGGCGGGTGCCGAGGTGGTGGTTTGTGGTCCCGCCGCGGGGAGTTTGGGGTCTGCTGGCAGGTCCAGTTTGGGCGGGGGTGTCGGCACGAGGGCGACGGGCACGATCAGG
>JBILUL010000265.1:0-4486 GCA_044371005.1 Phycisphaerales bacterium
TGACGCTCTGCTCGTAGAGTGCGCGTGCCTGTGCCAGCGTGATGTCGCCGTCGGCCATGGCTGTGGGCGGCGGGGATGAAGTCGCCCCGGTGGGGGTGGTGGCAGGTGCTGAGGTGGTGGTTTGTGGTCCCGCCGCGGGGAGTTTGGGGTCTGCTGGCAGGTCCAGTTTGGGCGGGGGTGTCGGCACGAGGGCGACGGGCACGATCAGGGAGTGCACGCCACCGGCGACGATGCCCAGGAAGGCGATGGTGCAGAGGCGGTGGAGATGGGTGGCAAACGGCATGTTGGGTACACCATATGTGCCGCGGTGGTGCGGCGTGATGCTGGTGGGAAAGTCCGATGCTCGGGCTCAGATCATGAAAACGCCCCTGTTGCCGAAAAGCACCAGGGGCATGTGGGTGTGTCTGGGTCCCCGTTGGGGGAGGGTTGAGCTGGCGTCACGGGTTCGTGATGCCAGGATGTGTCCGAAGTTGTGCAGGATCAGTCCGGAACCAGCAGGCTGGGGCTGGGCTGACCAGCGGGCGTGGTGGTGGGGACCGGACGGGGCTTCTGACGGATGAATCCGTAGTAGGGGACCTTCACTTCTTCTTCGCCGGCCATGTTGGTCTTGAGGATGATGTCGCCGCGGAAGGTGCTGCCGTCAGCGGGGGCCTTACCGGTGAGCGTGACGACCCAGGCCGGAGGATTGGACGCGGTGTCCTGCACGACCTTCACGTCGAACATCTTGGGGCCGGGCGCGCCCTCGGGCTTGTTGGGGGCGGGCATCGCGGCGGGAGCTTCGGTGGCGCCGCTGACGGCCAGAGTCTGGCCGGCGCGGGAGGTCACGCGGAACGACGTGTTGATGTCCTGGCCTGGGGTAAGGCCACCGAGCGTGATGCGCTGGGGCTCAACCTTCACCTGGCCGACGACTTCGCCCAGCACCATGAAGTTCAAGGTGCGCTGCGGGTCGTTGGTGCGGACGATGCACTGAGTCTGAATCTGGCCGACGGGTGCTTCGGAGGCCAGGGTGATCTCGATGGGGAACTGGATTGCCTTCTCGCCTTCGACTTCCACTTCCTTCTTCTCGCCGATCTTGGCGTTGACCTTCGCGTCGTTGGGCGTGACCTGCGTGACCACCAGATCAAGCTTGCGCGAGGTGATCGTCAGCGTCGTCTTGCCTTCCTTGCCCTTCTCAATCTGGCCCAGGGTTGCAACCTGCGGCTCGGTGAGGACGGTGGGCTTCACTTCCGACTGCAGGCCCAGAACAACCTGCTGCTTGTCGGCGACGTTGGTGGTGACCGTCACGTTCGTGTGCTGCTTGCCGCGGCGGTTGTGCGGGTTGTACTTGACGGTGATCTCGCCGCTCTCGCCCGGGGCATACTTCTTCTTGCCAAGCGCAGGAACCGTGCAGCCGCAGGAGCCCTGAAGGTTGACGATCTCAAGCTCCTGGGTGCCCGAGTTGGTGAACTTGAACTTCGTCTCCACTTCCTTCTCGTCGGAAATCACTCCGAACTCGTGGGTCAGTTCGTTGAAATCAATCTTGGCGCCCGCGGAAACCGCCACGGGTGCTGCCGGCTGTGCCGCGCCGTGGTTGTGGTTGTGGGCATCCACTTTTTCCTGAGCCATGGACATGCCCGCGGCGAGGGCGAGGCCCGCAACCGCGACGAGGAATGAACTGTGACGAACCTTCATGGAGATCTCCTGATACCAGATGCTGAACGCAGAGAGTGAGTTTCGTGGTTGCCGGACCGACTCGCCGATTCGCCGCCCGACACTCGAACCGCCCGTCGCCACCGACGCCATTGTTCGAATGCCCTGAAAAGATGAATCGGGATCCGCACCCTGACAGAATCCGATCGAATGCGGACACAAGGGTGTTCACGCCGATGGTATCTTTGTTCGGGCGGATTTGATCCTTGGGTGACTGACTTTTGGGTCTGGAGGCCCGCTTGGCGGTGTTTCACCTCAACCGCACGGGTCGGGGCCCGCCCGGAAAGCCAGGTGACCCTGAGAAATGTGGCCCGCGGTTCCTCCACCCCGGTCAGCTCAGGCCAACGCCGGAGGGGCGGAAGGGTGCCCAGTATCTCGAGGGAATCGGGCCATGGCCGCGAGTGTCTGGGTTCGTTTTCAATCCTTGCCGTCAGCGGCCTTCCTCCGCGCGGAGACCCAAGAATGCCCACGTCATATGGGCCCGCGCTACACCACTCATTGGTACTCGGAGCGACATCTGCTCATCACTCCTGTCGAGCCCCGTGAGGCTGGCCGACTGGTGCGAGCTTTCGCGCGGGCACTGCTCGAGCATCCGCCGGAATCGATGCTCGATCTCACACCAGCCGCGGCATGCCTGCTGCTCCACTTTGATCCCGCGGCATCGATCCACTCCCACACGCTGCTTCATCAGATACAGCGTGTGCTGGATGACCTCTGCGGGGAAGCTCAGGCCGAAGAGACCCGGAGCCCCGTTGAGATTCCATTCTGCAGCACGCCCGAACTCGCACCTGACCTGGCCTCCTGCGCCCAGCACGCCGGACTTTCGGCCCACGCCTTTCTCGATCGATTCTGCTCGCTCACTTTCGAAGCGGCATTCGTGGGTTTCATGCCCGGCTTTGCCTACCTGAGCGGACTCGACCCGGCGCTTCACGTGCCTCGTTTGCCCACGCCGCGGCCGCGTGTGCCCGCAGGCAGCATTGCCGTCGCCGGTGACATGGCAGGCATTTATCCCTTCGCCTCACCCGGCGGCTGGCAGCTCATCGGCAAGACGCCGCGTGTGATGTTCGATCCTGCACGAACACAGCCCTCGCTCATCGAAGCAGGCTTTCGAGTTCGGTTCACCCAGATCGATCCCGTGCGATTCGAGTCGCTCCTGCAAGAACAGGAGCGGTCAGCATGAGTGCTCTTGAAATTCTTGACCCTGGCCTTCAGTCGCTCGTTCAGGATTCGGGCCGCATCGGATACACACGCATCGGCGTGCCGCCCGGCGGCGCTGCTGATGGTGTATCGATGCGATGCGCCAACGAACGGCTAGGCAATCCTGCAGGTGCCGCGGCGATTGAAATGGCGATGCTCGGTCTAGCGGCGCGGGCCAACGCGCCACTGACCATCTGTCTCGCCGGCGCTTCAGCACCGTCGGCGTTCATCGAATCCGTCGATGGCACCAGAGTTCCACTTCCAGCGCTGACACCACAAGTGCTGCCTGCAGGAGCCGCGTTCCACGTTGGACGATTGACCAACGGACTTCGCACCTACCTCGCTATCGCGGGCGGCATCGATGTGCCGCGTGTTCTCTCCAGCGCTTCGACTCTGCTGAGTGCCTCGATGGGAGGTTTCGAAGGTCGTGCGCTGCGCCGGGGCGATCTGATCCGCGTCGCTCCACCATCAACCGACGCTCATCCCTATCCCTCGCGCCAGTCGCCGCGGGCCAGCCTTGCCGCCGCGTTGCACGCGATGCTGCGCCCGCAGCGTCTGCGCCTCGTGCCGGGGCTTCACGCCGCCGAACTGGGGCAGGGGCTGCTCGAAGCGATTCAGGGGGCAGAGTTCAAGGTGGAGAACCAGTCCAACCGGGTCGGAGTTCGCCTCAAGCCCGACGAGGCGCACGCTCATTCATGGTCGCATGGGCTGGGTCGTATCGCCAGCGTTGGGATGGCCTTTGGAGCGATCGAGATTCCGCACGGCGGTTCACCGATCATCCTGGGGCCTGATCACCCGACCACCGGTGGCTATCCGGTGCTTGCGTGTGTCATTGCTGCGGATCTTCCTGCACTGGGGCAACTGGGCCCGGGTGATGCCGTACGGTTCGAACTCGTGTCACATGAGGCGGCGCGTGCCGCGTATGTGGCGCAGCAGAAGTTGATCGATCAAGAGCTTCACCCATCATGAGTACATCGCAGCCCTGGTGGAAAGAGATCGAGCCCGGAGCGTGGCGCACGCTGCTCGCCGCGGGCGCGGGCTGGATGCTCGATGCAACGGATGTGATGCTCTACACCTTCGCGATCACGCACATCAGGGAGGAGTTCAAGCTCGACAACGCGCAGGCTGGCCTGCTCGCCGCGGCGACGCTCATCTCCTCGGCGGTCGGTGGGGCATTTGCCGGAGTGCTGGCCGATCGCATCGGCCGTGTGCGGGTGCTGATGCTCTCGATTCTCTTCTACTCGGTCTTCACCGCGATGTGCGCCACCGCGCAGACGCCCCTGCAACTGGCCTTCTGGCGATTGCTCGTGGGTCTTGGCCTTGGGGCCGAGTGGTCTGCGGGTTCGGTGCTCGTCGCTGAGTCGTGGCCGGCCAAGCATCGGGGCAAGGCCATCGGCCTCATGCAGAGCGGCTGGGCCATCGGTTACATCATCGCCGCGTTGATGGCCAAGTACATCCTGCCCGAGCTTGGATGGCGATGGCTCTTTCTGATCGGCATTCTTCCTGCGTTGCTGGTGGTCTGGATTCGCAAGGGTGTTCGTGAGCCGGAGGTCTGGACTCAGGCCTCGCGCGAACGCACGCCATTGTGGAGTGTGCTGGG
>JBILUL010000279.1:0-3732 GCA_044371005.1 Phycisphaerales bacterium
TATTCGGTCTGGGCGTTGCCGCATGCCTCGGGTTACTTGGCGGGGCGGCAGAGACGTCGCAACCTGGAAGCGGAAAGCGGCCTCGCCCGGATCAGCGTGGGATGGTGAAACCAGCGATGGCCGACACACTCCGTGGCTCCATGTACGCGGATAACTGGTTCGTCATGTACATCAACGGTAAACCTGTCGCGGTCGATTCCATCGACTTTCTGCCGCACAACGTCGTCGCCGTCGATCTTCTCCCCGAGTACCCGATGACCATTGCCGTACTCGCCAAGGACAATGCGGATCCTGCGACGGGGTGTGAGTACGGTCGCCAGATCGGCGATGGCGGGTTCGTTCTCAAGTTCTCGGATGGCACCGTGACGAACACTGCATGGAAAGCCCGATGCTTCCATCACGGCCCGATCGATCGGAATGTCGATACTCCAAAGGTGCGAACTGAACCCATCCCCGACAACTGGTTCGCCATCGACTTTGATGACAGCACGTGGGACCACGCTTCGGAATACACCCAGGACCGCATCCAGCCCAAGGAGCCCTTCTTTCAGCATGACTTCACCGGTGCCAACTGGATCTGGACGGGAGATCTCGATCTGGACAACACCGTGATCTTCAGACATCAAGTCAATCGTCCTGAGTGGAAGCCCAGGTGGACCACCACGCCAAACCTCTCGGTGAAGGATGTCCCCGGATTGAAGTAGCGTGTGTTGCTGTGGTTCATCGCGAGATGCAGTCTGCCCATGCGTGAGTCATGCGGCATCCCAATTCAGACGTGCCGCGGCGGTCGTAGCCTGCCAAAGACTTAGCCAGCCGGAGTCAGGAAGGAGGACCCGCCCGTGGGTTGCTTCACCTCTCAGCCTGATTCACCATCGGCCGTCGCCCCGCTGCGTCCCACACAGGAGCGGGCACAAGTGAATCCCGCCGTCCCAGGTCCGCCGCATCACCCCATGACCGAGTGAGGCAACGGGCGGTCCTGAACTTGCCCACGAGTGCGTTCGGCTCAAATGCGGGCGGCGTGGCGATTCTCACAGGCCCCAGTGTTCATCCTCACCGAACAGGAGTTGTTCCGCCGGCGGCTGGCGACAGGCTTCAGCCTGCGCTTCCTTGAGAATCGGCATCAACTTCAGCTTCGAATCTCGATCCAGTTCAAGTCGGCGGAGCTTGACCTTTACCAGCGGATCATCGGGGTTTGCCTTGATGTTGTCGCTGGACATGAACGTGATTTCGTGGCCGTCGGCCGTGGTGGCCGTCTGCATCGCACTGTCACGAAGCTCAACCGGCTTGGAGTTGGCCTCCTGCTCGCGTCTGACCGAGGCCATTTCCTTGAGCAGCTCCCACAACCGCCGGTCGTAGTCGCTGACGATGGAGTTGACGGCCTCTCGCTGGGAGGCGTCCAAAGTGTCCAGCGCCGCTACCGCCCGGATGAATGCCTCTGTACGACTGGGCTTCACCAGCATCGGGTACGCCAACTCCATGACCTTGCGGCGCAGCGCGAAGGCCTGGGCATCGGGCAGGAATGCGGCGATGCGTTCGGCGGTTGCCTGATTGAGATCTCGCAGCGCGATGCGGGCCGATCTCGCGGCGGACCAGGCACGCTCCGCCGCGGCTTTGTCGCTTCTGGCGAGCGCACGAAAGCTGCCCGCGTGCTGATCACTGATCGCCTCGTCGCGGGCCTTGATGAGACCATCGACCTTCGCCGCGTATTCGGTGAGCAGATCCGCCGCGGCCTGGTCCCGCCACACTGCCGGGGCCAGGTCCTCCACCAGCCTGATCACATCGATCGACTCACCCCCGAATCGCCCTGCTCCGATGCGGTCAAACCGGCGCAGTTCGCGCTCAACCAGCGGCCAGCGATCGGCCTGCTCACGCGTCAGAAGGCTCTTCAGATCGGCCAGGAACCCTTCGCGCAGCTTCTTTCCTTCGCCGGTCCATGCCTCCTGCTCCTGGGTGCTTGCCTGCGCCAAGTCAAAGTCGCCCGTGATCTGCGCCCGTTCGATTCGATCCTGCAGTTCCTCCTGCACGGCGTCGCGCCGTACCTTCATCGCGCTCAGATGGCCCTCATGCAGCGCACGAAGCGCCTCGCGCTCCGCATCACCCAGATTCAGAACGCGGGCAATCACGCTGATGTCCGCGGCACTGATCACCGGCTTGAACGCATCCTGCGGCTTGGCCACCGCAATCGCCATCGTCTGCGCAGGTCCCGCATCAACGCAGACGAGTGTCACGACGAACCACATGAGCATCAGCCACCATCGTGAACGCATCATCAGCTCCTTGGTCAAGGGTCATTGAGTGCCGGATCCAGCCAGTACTTGTTGCCCTGCAACGTGATCTGGAACGCGCCGCCCAGTTCAGTCAACTGATAGACATCAATCCAGCTCTGCACGCTTTCGCCGCCACTGCCGAAGGCATCAAGATCGCCGACCTTCACGCCCGCATCCGCCGAGCCGCGGAAATCCATGCCGTGACGGATGAAATCCTCGAGCACCTTCTGTCTCTTGAAGATCATCAAGACGTAGAACTCCTTCGCGCCAAGTCCAAATCCAGCGCCGGTTCCGTACATTCGCATGTACGTGTTCTGTCCGTTGCGTTCGGTCACAACGCCATACCCATCTTCAGAACTGAACAGAAACAGGTGTAGATTTGATTTGTAGAAGAATGCGTAGCCGGGGGCATCATCGATCTCACGCATCAGACTGGGGCGGCGCTTGGCAAGTTTCGCGATCAGCGCGTCCCGTTCCCGCAGCACGCCGTTGCGTCGCTCTGCGGGCGTGTTCCCACCGGGACCAAAGACTGCATTGCACCCCCCGCACAGGAGTGTCACCACCATGGCCAGGATGACGGCGCAGGTTCGCATGCGGGCTCAAGCCAGACAGCGGGGAGAATAGCGCCCGAGCCCCCCGCCATCGGTGGCGGCGGGTGTATCCTTGATTCTGCCCGTTTCCCGCCCGTCAAGCCCGGCATCGCACTCGACTCTGATACCAGTTCAACCCATGTTTGGATCCCACCTTTCGATCGCCGGCTCAATGTCCAACGCACTGATCGAGGCCGATCCGCTCGGACTCGACACCGTGCAGGTCTTCACCAAGAACCAGCAGCAGTGGCAAGTCAAACCGCTTGATCCAGCCGTGGTTTCAGAATGGGTCGCCGGCCTCACCACCCGCGGCTGGCTCGACCGCACTGTCAGCCACGCCTCCAACCTCAACAATCTCGCAAGCGTTCAGGACGAACTCTGGAACAAGAGCGTCGATCTGATGACCGTCGAGTTTGAACGATGTGAAGCTCTTCACATCCCCTACCTGGTGCACCACCCCGGGTCATTTGTCGGCTCCACGCTCGAAGACGGAATCGCACGCATCGCCAAGGCCTACAAGGTCCTCTTCAAGCGGACCAAGGGCTTCCGCACCATCGCCTGCCTCGAAGGCACCGCAGGTGCCGGAAGCCACATCGGTGGCCCCCTCGAGCATCTCAAGAGCCTTCAGGAGCAGATCATCGATGCAACCGGCGAAGCGGAGCGCGTCGGATTCTGCCTGGATACCTGCCATCTTCACGCGGCAGGCCACGACATGAGCACGCGCGAAGGCGCCCAGGCCGTCCTTGATTGCTTCGACGAACTCTGCGGGATCAGCAATGTCCGCGTCATGCATCTGAACGATTCGAAGGGCAAGCTCGCCAGCAAGCTCGATCGCCACGAACACATCGGTGAAGGCTGGATCGGCGGCGGCGCAT
>JBILUL010000014.1:0-54920 GCA_044371005.1 Phycisphaerales bacterium
CACTTCCCCCATCCTGTCCATCCTGTCTATCCATGTTTGCATTCCTGAGAAGAGAAGGGAACATGGATGGACAGGATAGACAGGATGAAAGAGAAGAAGGACTGTGAATGGTTGATGCGATGAGAAGGAGCGATGATGATTGGATGCGCCGCGTTGGTGCGACAATCGCCTCGTTAGGCACGCGAATCGCCGCGATCAATCACTTCGCCAGCGGCTTGAGTTCCGCCCGAATCGGCACCGCGCGATCGGCCTGGCCCGTGCGCTCGTAGTGGTCGGCGAGTTTCTCAAGACCCGGCTTGAGCGTGCCTGGCGGGGCAGTGGAATCTTCGCGCAGTTTCTTGACGCCCGCGAGCAGCAACGCTTCTGCTTCCTCCTTGAGCCCAAGGTTCGACAGACAGTCGCCAAGTCGCCATTCGGCCGTGCCAGTGCGCCAATCGGCCGGAGGGAAGAACTTGCGCGAGAGCTCGAGGCTCCGGGTCAACGGGTCGCGGGCACCGGCGTAGTCGCCGCCACGGAGGAGGTTGTTGCCCTGTCTGCCCAGGATGCGTGCGGTGTCTTCGCTCTCGGCTTCGCCCGCTTCCTTGCTCAGGTCGATGACCATCTTGTCATACCTGGCCGCTTCGATCCACTTCTCCCGGGTCGAAAGGCACTGCGCCAGGCTGTCCTTGGTTGAAATCGAATAGGGGTGCAGCCTGCCAAGGGTCTTCTCGAATCCCTCGGCTGCAATGCGGAACTGCTTTTCCGCAAGATCCTTCTTGCCTGTTCTGACCAGGCACCACGCCAGATTGCTCGAGTACTTGAGCGTCTCGCCGTGTTCAGGACCAAAGGCCTTCACCGAGCGATCGTACAGCGACGTGAGGAGCGGCTCTGCCTCCGGGTGACGCTTGTTGCGAAGCATCAGCGTCGCCAGTGAGTTGATGCTGGCCATGGTGTCGGGATGCTCTTCACCCAGCACGCGTTCACTGGTGGCAATGACCTCCCGCAGCATCGGCTCGGCCTGATCGTTCTTGCCCAGGAAACTCAGCGTGTTGGCAAGGCTCCGGCGGTTGATCAGGACCGCCGCGTGCTCCGCCCCGAGCAGTTCCGTCAGCAGCGGCAACGACTGATTGAAGTACTGCTCTGACTCGTCGAATTGCTCCACTTCAAAGCAGAGTGAACCCAGATCGTTCAGCGCCTGCGCGACATAGGGGCTCTTCTCCCCCACCGCCTTCTTGAACATCTCGACGGCCTTGAGCTTCTGCTCCTTGGCCTGCGGAAACTTGCCCAGTGCATTGAAGCTTGAACCCAGCGTACTCGTCGCCCTCGCGAGTGCCACGCCATCCATCGGCGTTCCCGACGCGGCGAATGGCTCGCGGATCCGGATCACCTGCTCGAGCGACTTTGCGGCCTCATCATAATGGCTCTGCCAGTTCTGAATGTCGGCCAGCACTTCGAGCGTATCGGCCACCTGCACCGACTCGGCGCCAAAGAGCCGCGTGTGGATCGCCAGTGCATCGCGGCAGATCGGCTCGGCCTCGTTGAACTGCCCGTTGGCCTGCATGTTCGCCGCCTGCATGCGCAGTGCTTCCGCCAGATCCGCCTCATCCACCGACACCGAGGAATCGTCACCGGGCAGAGCCTTCTGCAACTCCACCGCACGGTCGTAGTGCGGCTGGGCCTCCTTGAAGAGCCCCAGCGATCTGAAGCTCTCGCCTAGCGTGGCCTGCACGGCCGCCTCCACCTGAGGCTGACCTTCGAAGCGTGAACGCACCTTCTCACTTGCACGCTCGAGCACCGTCGCCACTTTCACCTGCCGCCCCTGACCATCCCACGGGTTGGCGCTGACGAGAATGTCCTGCGTGAGGAAGTCATTGATTGCCTGCGCGGTTGCAGACTTGGTTTCCGCCACGCTTCGCTGCGCCTGCTCGCTCAGGCGTGCCTCGTCGGCCTTCAGATACATCGCCGTGGTCGCGGCAAGCCCCGCCAGCAGCGAGATCGCCACAGCACCCGCCGCGGCGACGACCACCTTGTTGCGGCGTGCGAACTTCCACGTGCGGTACATCGCCGAGGTGGGACGAGCCTGCACCGGTTCATCACGCAGGTAGCGCTCGATGTCACCCGCAAACTCCGCAGCCGAGGCATAGCGACGACCCCGGGGCTTTTCGAGGGCCTTCATCACGATCCAGTCGAGTTCGCCCCGCAGCGTTGATCCAAGCCGCCGCGGCTCGGTGCCGCGATTGGCGGCAATGCTCGCGATCGTCGCCGTCGCCTGCGAGAGTCGTGTGCTGGGCCGGGGCGGCTCCACCTCGCGGATGATGCGCTGAATCTCTGCGTATGCCGCGGAACGCAGCTCGCGGCTGTCGAACGGCGTGCTTCCGGTGAGCAGGGAATAGAGGAGCACACCCAGCGAATAGACATCGCTGCGCGTATCGATGTCGAGGCTCCCCTCGGCCTGCTCGGGGCTCATGTATTCGGGAGTGCCGATGAGCTGGCGCTGCTCGGTGAAGACCGTCTTCTCGGAGAGTCTCGCCTGCGTCGCCTTGGCGATGCCAAAGTCAATGATCTTGGCCAGTGGCTGTCCGTCCACCGTCGTGACGAGTACATTGCTGGGCTTGATGTCCCGGTGGATCAGTCCCTTCTGATGCGCGTGCTGCACGGCCTGACAGACCTGCACGAACAGTGCGAGCCGAGCTCGCAGGGAGAGACGCTCCTGATCGCAGTAGTCGGTGATGGGCAGTCCGCTGCACAGCTCCATCACGAAGTAGGGACGACCGTTGGGCGTGGCGCCGGCATCGTGGACCTTGGCGATGCCCGGGTGGTCCATCATCGCCAGAGCCTGGCGCTCTGCTTCGAAGCGTGCGACGACCTGGCGCGTGTCCATGCCCAGCTTGATCACCTTGAGGGCGACTTCGCGCTTGATCGGTGCGTCCTGGTGGGCGAGAAAGACGGTGCCGAAGCCGCCTTCGCCAAGCTGGCGGACGATGCGGTATGGACCGATCAGGGTGCCGGGTGCTTCGAGGATCGCCGCGGCGAGGTCGGTGGCATCCACCGAGTTCACCAGGGGAACGAATGTACCCCCGTCGCCGGGATCTTCGCTGAGCATGGCTTCAACCAGCGAACGCAGCGACGCATCGCCGCGGCAGAGTTCATCAAGGCGCTGGGCCTGCGCCGGGCCGGTGAGATCGCAGACTTCGAGGAAGATCTCACGGGCTCTGGCACGATTCGATGACGTCACTGCGAGTCTCCGTAAGCCCCCAGCCTGGTGGCCAGATCGGCGCGGGCGACGCGCCAGAGGCGATTGACGGTGCGATCCGACATGCCCATCACCCGGGCGACCTGTTCAATCGACATCCCGGCAAAGTACCGCAACTCAATGATGCGGGCCAGTTGCGGTTCTTCCTTTTCGAGAGCAGCGAGGGCCTCTTCGAGAGCAAGAACATCGACGCACGATTCCGGGAGGCCGCGGGAATCGATCGGGTCCAGCAGCGTGAGGCGCTCACCATCGCCGCCTCGTTTGGCGGCGTTCTTGGCCCGGGCATGGCTGACGAGGACCTGACGCATCGCCATCGCCGCGACTGCGAGAAAGTGGTCCTGGCCGTTCCAGGCCTGGGCCCGGCCACCCATCAGTTTCAGGCAGGCCTCGTTGACCAGAGCCGTTGCCTGAAGCGTGTGCGAAGCGCGTTCCCGTCCGAGCATGGTCGCGGCGAGTTTTCGCAGGTCTTCATAGACCAGGGGCAGCAGTTCCGATGCAGCCGTCGGGACCCCGTTTCGCAGGTCTTCGACGAGTTTGAGGATGTGTTCGCTGCCTGAATCCATGCTGTTGGCGGGAGGATATCCCCACAGAGAGTTTCAAGATTTTTGAGGTGCTCGTGTCGCACCCATGCGGCGGTTCGCGTGAAGTAGGGCACTGGGACGCAATGTGCGTTTCGGGACGGTGCGTCAAGCTGGGGGGCTTGGCACCTTGAAGTGTCCGGTTGCACCACGGCAGAGTACAGCCCGAGCGTATCGGGCGTTTCCTGCCTGAATCTTGGGGAAGTGGCGATTTCAACCGCTTCGTCCAAGGGTTGGCCGGACCAGAGAAAGCCCCGTGAGCGACTTGAAACCCGCTCGAGCCACCGTTGCCCTTTTGCCTGTTGTCTGAAATGACCCGCTGTGGTCAAGCACCCTTTGAAGGAGACCTTCCGATGAAGAACACCTCGCTGCGTCGCACTCTTTTCCTCCTCACCACGCTGGCTGGTCTTGCAGTCCCCGCGACGGCTCAGGTGGTGGACAGTTCGTTCACCTATCAGGGGGAACTGGCCCAGGCCGGTCTGCCGGTTGACGGCAGCGCGGACATGGAGTTCACGCTCTGGACGCTGCCCACGGGCGGTACACAGGTCGGCACCACTCAGGTGGTGCTGGGGGCGACGCTGGTGCAGGGCCGTTTCGTGGTCGGGCTCAACACCGCAGGCGAGTTCGGGGTCAACCCCTTCGCCGGTCAGTCCCGCTGGCTTGAGATTCGTGTCGCCGATGGCAACGGCATCTATGTGCCCCTCACGCCGCGGCAGGAACTCAAGGCGGCTCCCTTTGCAAGCTATGCCCTCAATGCAGCCACGCTCAACGGGCAGCCTGCGGCCTATTACCTCAACGCGTCGAACCTGACCGGCGTCCTTCCCGACGGATCGCTCTCGTCGAACGTGGCCCGGCTCAACACCGCGAACATCTTCAGCAGCCCGACGAACCAGTTCACCGGCAGCGGCAGCGGTCTGACCGCGCTGAATGCCACGAACATCACGACGGGCACGCTGTCCGACGCACGGCTCTCGGCGAACGTGGCGCTGCGCGCGGCAAATCAGACATTCAGCGGGGTCAACACGTTCAGCAACGCGGGCAACGTCTTCAGCGGCAGCGGTGCGGCACTCGGCAACCTGAATGCATCGAACCTCACCGCCGGCACGCTTGCTGATGCACGGCTCTCGTCGAATGTCCCCTTGCTTGCCAATGCGAACACGTTCACCGGAACCAACACGTTCGGCAACACGGCAACGTTCAATAACGGCATCGTGGTCGGATCCTCGGTGAGCTCGGTGTTCCGGATGCAACTCAACGGCGGTGCGGGTGTATGGCGAGGTGCATTGGCCGCGGGCGGCACGACCAATGCAGTCGTGGCGGGCGAACTGTCGGGAGTCGCGACCCTGGGTGCGCACAATGGCCTGCTGAACGCATGGGCTCCCCTGTCCGTGAACCCCAGCGGCGCGTTCGTGGGCGTGGGCACCACATCGCCCGCGGCACCGCTGCATGTCTCCAGCGGCAACTTCGCGCCCATGCTGGTTGAAAGCCAGAGCATCGCTGGCACGTGGATGAATCTCCGCAACTCCTCGGTAGGCGGAACCTACTGGCAGTTCATCTCGACGGGTTCTGGAAATGGTGAGGGAGCCGGCAAGCTGATGCTGGGAACCGGCACCAGTCCCAGCTTCTCATCGGGGGCCACCATGACCCTCACCGGAACCGGCAGAGTCGGCATCGGAACCGTCAACCCGATGACCCAGCTGCATGTGCAGGGAGGCGGCGATGCGTCGATGACAGGTGGCGGCAACATCGTGTCGGGCACGACGACGGGCCTGAACATCGTGATGGATGACAATGAGATCATCGCTCGCTCCAACGGTGCAGCCGCGCCGTTGTACCTCAACCAGGGAAGCGGCAACGTCATCGTCCCCGTGCTCCAGATCACCGGTGGCAGCGATGTGGCTGAGCCGTATGACGTCGCGGCGACCGACGGCGTCGAGGCCCTGCCCGGAATGGTGGTGGCGATCGATCCGAACAACGTGGGCACGATGCGGGTGGTGAACAAGGCCTATGACCGCACGGTGGCGGGCATCATCAGCGGCGCCAACGGCATCAAGCCCGGCCTGACGCTGACGCAGACCGGCACGATCGCCGATGGCGACCTGCCGGTGGCGAGCATCGGACGGGTCTGGTGCTGGTGCGATGCTGATGCGGGTGGTGTGATCGAAGCGGGCGACATGCTCACGACCTCGGCCACGGCCGGCCACGCGATGAAGGTGAATGACCACGCCAAGTCGCAGGGCGCGACCCTGGGCAAGGCGATGTCGAGCCTCAAGTCAGGCAAGGGCCTGGTACTCGTGCTCGTGAGCCTGCAGTAAGCCGCGGCTTCGCCGTACCTGGCCTCCATCAACGACGATTGACAAGGAACCAATCAATGAACACGACTATCACCCGTTCAACCATCACCGCGGCACGCATGCTGATCCTCGCCGCGTCGTTCATCGGCACACACGCCGCGAGCGGTCAGATCACGCCCCCACCACCTTCTCCCCAGCCGCCCACTCCGGTCACGACGCAGGTCAGTTCCGGAACCTCGATGCTGGTGCCCGAGTCGGTCTACGTCAACCCCAACCCGCACCTTCCGCATGACCCATCGAATCCGCCGGCGGTCATTCCCGGGTTCAGGCTGGTGGATGGGTGCATTCTCGTGCCGGACACCGGATACGGCGATCGCTCCTACGAACCCGGAAGTGCCTGGCCCAGCGGGTACATCCCCTTTGAGTTCGCTTCCGATGTCTCGCAGACGAATCGCCAGCACATGAAGAATGCGATGTGGATCGTTTCGCAGACCGCCGCGGACATCAACTTCGTGGAACGTGCAAACGGACAAGTCCCCTATGTGTACATCACGAACAATGCGCCAGCTGGCTCGGCGGGCGTGTCGTACGGCATCGGGGTGTCCAGTTGGAACGGTGCCAACGAGATTGCGATGGCCGCGGATTACTGGGATGACACCTTCATCGCAGTTCACGAACTGATGCACCGGCTTGGCTTCCATCACGAACAGAGTCGTCCTGACCGCGATCAGCACGTCAGAATTGAATGGGGCAACATCTCCTCCGGGTATGCCTCGCAGTTCACTCTGTACTCCTCCGACAACACGCTGGGTACGCCCTACGACTACACGTCGATCATGCATTACGGCGCATGCGGATTCTCCAGCTGTTCATCGTGCAGCAGCAGCGATTCAGGGTGCCGCACCATCACGACCCTCAACGCCGGCTACCAGTCGGTCATCGGCAACCGCTCCTCGTGGGGAGCACATGACCAGGCGGATCTGCAGGCCGTCTATGGCTCGGGAAGCTGCGCGTACGCCAAGGCCGGTAGCACGGGCGTCGCGGCTTCACTGGGCGCCCCGACTGCAGACCTGAACTTGGCCGCGTCGATCGCCAATGGCGGCACGGTCTGGTGCAACCGAGGCTCGACACCATTCACGGCACCAGTGCTGTCGTCGCCAGCCACCTACAAGGCGCATGGCAACGGGGGGGCGGTCACGTTCGGCCAGTAAGCACCGGGCGCACACGCAGGGAAACCCCCGCACCACCTGTGATCCTGCCGGGATCCTCCCGCCTTGATCGCAGATCACTGGACATCCAGTCACACAGAACGTCCATGCAGCAGACTGCATGGACGTTCTGCTTTTGGAGGAATCAATCGCTCTCGTATCAAATCGCTCGCTCGCTCGCTCTTTTCCGGAAACAGGACCGACCGATTCAACGTGAAGCAGACTGCCACCTGACTGTGTGCAAATGTCGGCCCGAGATGAAACGCCTGATACGAGGATACTCCCATGCTGTGGACCACTTCGATTCGCCAACTTCCCTCCACCACCCGCACTACTGGCTCGCTCCTTCAACTCGCGGCACTGGGGCTCATCGGCCTTCACGCGGGCGCTTCGGTCACGACGACACCAACCATGGATCCCGATGTGCTTCGCACCGCACTCAACCCTGTGGGCCTCACGATTGATTCGGTCAGCATCGTCAACGGCGTGGATGGTCAGTTCGGCACCTTCAGCAACTTCGAACTACTGCCGGTCTCGATCCGTCCGGGCATCGTGCTCTCCAGCGGCAACGTCGCGAACCTCGCGCCCATCCCCGGCGCCACGGATCCAGCCTACGAACCCTCCTCACCTCCCGAGCAGGTCAACTCGCAGATGAATCCCGAACTGTCGGGCGGCACAGCCGAGTTTGACGCCTATGGAGCCGCCGCGGGCAACATCGAGAACTTCACCGCCTCCTACGACGTCGCGGCACTGCGCGTGGACTTCACCCTCGACGCCGAGAGCCCCGTCAAGTTCGACTTCATCTTCGGCTCCGTCGAGTTCCCCGCATGGACCAGTCAGTTCACCGACTCGTTCCTGGTCTTCCTCGATGGCACCGACCCGCAGAATCAGGTCACCGTCGATACTGGAGGCAACGCCGTTCAGGTCGGAAGTTCCTTCGCAGGACTCGAGACCATCGACGATCAGAACACCGCCTTCTCCAACCCGCACGGACTCATCCACCACCTCACCACCACCACCGCGATGCTCTCGGCGGGCCACCACACACTCTACTTCGAAGTGGGCGACGTGAACGATCACATTCTCGACAGCGCAGTCTTCATCGCAAATCTCCGTGCCGAAGCCGGCAATGAAGGCACCGACCCCACCGATGACGACCATGGCGGCACCGGATGCGCTCACATCACCGATGAACCTCAGTCAGTCTCAACCTGCCTCTCAGACACCGCCGACTTCTCCGTCTCTGCCACCGGCGATGGCCCGCTGCAGTTCCGCTGGCGCAAGGATCATCACACCATCGATGCCGATCTGAACCCCACCGCCGAAGAAGACACGCTCGAACTCTCCGATCTCACCGTGGCCGATATCGGCACCTACGACTGCGTCGTCACCAACCACTGCGGGAGCGTCATCAGCGACCCGGTCACGCTCAGCATCTGCATCGGCGACTTCAACTGCGATGGCGGCGTCGATGGCTCCGACATCGGCAGCTTCTTCACGAGTTGGGAATCCGGCGAAGCCGCGGCGGACGTCAATGGCGATGGAGGCGTCGACGGCGCCGATGTCAGCACCTTCTTCGAACACTGGGAAGGTGGCTGCTGAACATTCACCCATGCGTCAGCTTTGGCGATTCAGACGGAATACGCATACTTCCTGCGTATCACTGGACCTGCGTGATTCGCGCGTTGTTGGCTGTCTGCATCCGTACGTGAGCAACGTGGATGCCAGCTCGATCTTTGGAGCCTTTCTCTTCAGGCCGAAAGGCCTGGACGTCAGTAGCCCGGCGTGAAGCACGGCTTTGCGTGCGCCACGCCGGGTCACGATCCCGCGATACCCCGCACCCCGCGAGGGGTGCACGTGGGGAGTGTGGATGCGTTTGGTCCTTTGGATGAACTCGACACAACCGAAAGATGTTGCCAAGGTGCATGCACACGTGCCAGGACGCACGCCACTGGCACGCCTCCGGCGTGCCGGCCATCATTGCTGGCTGTCTCGGGGTGGCGCACGCAAAGCCGTGCTTCACCCCGAGCTACTGACTCAAAGGCCTCACGGCCTGCAGAGCGCGTGTTCCAAGCGATTCTGCGCTGCCGCAGGAGTTCACAGGCGAGTACTGAACGCCGCATTCGCTCATCAGTTGACATGCAGAATCTAGCTGGAATCGTATCAGACGCTGCAACGCAACCGGGAGTGACTCAGCTCACCCCACTCGGCCGCACAGCTTCGCCATGACCGCCATGCGCACCAGCACGCCGTTGGTGACCTGACGCAGAATCACGCTGCGCGGTCCATCGGCCACCGGGGCATCGAGTTCGATGCCCCGATTGATCGGGCCCGGGTGCAGCACGATCGCGCCTGCCTTCATCGTGTCAGCGCGTTCCTGCGTGAGCGAATACTTGGCGCGGTATTCACGGACTGAGGCGAGGCCCGGAGCCTTGGTAACGAGCGATTCACCCTTGGTGCCCGCCGCGGCTTCGGCGCGTTCAAACTGGATCCGCAGCATCATCACCGCATCCATCTCCGGCACCACCGCATCCATGTCGCGGCGGACCGTCACGCCCATCGCGGCGAGCGAGCCAGGTGCCATCGACGGTGGCCCCACGCAGATCACGCTCGCGCCCAACGCCTGAAGTGCCGCGATCGTCGAGCGCGCCACCCGCGAACTGACAATATCGCCGACGATGGCGACCTTGAGCCCCGTGAGGTCAAAGTCGCGAAGGCGCTTCATCGATTCAGCAATGGTGTAGACATCCAGCAATCCCTGGGTCGGATGTTCGTGGCGTCCATCGCCGCCGTTGATGACCGGGCATCGCACGCGCTGGGCCACCATCGCCGCGGCACCGGACTGCTTGGCCCGCACCACCACCGCGGCGACCCCCATGGCCTCAACGTTCGTCGCGGTGTCAATCAGCGTCTCACCCTTGTTCACACTCGAGCCCACGCCCATGAGGTCCACGACCTGCGCTCCAAGCCGCATCGCCGCGATGCTGAAGCTGGTCCGGGTGCGTGTGGAATCCTCGAAGAAGAGGTTGGCGATGATCTTGCCAGCCAGCACCGGCTTGACGGCGCGTGCCGCGCTGTACTCGCGAGCAAGCTGGAGGTACGAACGGATCGTCTCCGGGCTGACCCCATGCAGACCAAGGAGATGGTTCGTGGAGACCACCGCGGCGGGTGCCGGGGTGGCGCGGCGGTTGGTGCCGTGACGACGATTGCGGGCTCGCTGGGTCATTGCTGAGTACCTGCCGCGGGAGAGAGGGGGCGTGCTTGGTGCTTAAGGTCAGGGACGGGGAATGGCGGACTGCTCGATCCAGGCCAGTGATCGGAGGGTCGTGACGGTCGAGGCGACGCGTGCATCGCCGGAGGCGAACGCCGCGGCACGGCGTGCCCGGCCAGCAGCGATGAACACGGTGCTCCCCTGCATCTGAACGAAGCTCTCAGAAGTCTGAGGCGATTCCCAGAGAGCCGCCTCCAACCCGCTGGCATGAACCTGATTCCAGATCTGTTCCACATGATCCGGCGAGAGCTGGCGGGCGACCGGCGGCACCGGGCTGTCGGCACGTCGAGCGCCGGTGGCAATCCGCAGCGTGCCATCGGCATCCAGCACGTACCACGCAGCACCGCCGGGTGCCGTTTCATCGACGGTGACGGACAGGGCGAAATCGGCGGGAGCCTTGGAATCGGCGGCGAGCCGCGAGCGGGTACTGCACCCCGCCACGGGGCCCAGGAAGGCCGCCGCGAGTACTGCCGCGAGGGTACCTGCATGCACACACGCCGCCATACTGCCAGGCAGGCGCACGCACGATCTTGATGGCGAGCGGAGAGTCTTCACGCCCGGAGTGTACGCGACAAGGGACCGGTCAAGGTGGCCTGCCGAATGCCCGAATCACTCCTGGGCTTCGGGCTCCTGGGCATTCTGGGCGTTGAGTTCACGCATGAGCCAGGCACGGGCAAAGGTCCATTCGTTGCGAACGGTCGCGGACGAAACCCCCATCGCCGCGGCGGTCTCGTCGTTGGTGAGGCCGGCAAAGTACCGGAGCATCACGACTTCGCACTTGCGTTTGTCATATCGCTCCAGCCGGTCGAGGGCCTCATCGAGCGCGAGCAGATCGGTCGCGGGCGGCTCGGTGGCCATCATGCCCTCTTCAAGTTCGACTCGACGCTGGCCTCCGCCGTGCTTGATCCGCTTGCGGTGGCGGGCTCGTTCGACCAGGATGCGGCGCATGGAACGGGCCGCCGCGGCGAAGAAGTGGCCTCGGCCATCCCACTTCACATCCGCCCCACCCACCAAACGAAGATAGGCTTCGTGCACCAACGCGGTGGGCTGAAGCGTCTGCGCCTCGGACTCGTTGTTCATGAACGAACGTGCGAGCTTGCGGAGCTCCTCGTAGATGAGCGGGAGGAGCTGCTCGGAAGCACCCGATTCGCCGCTGCGGACGGCCAGCAGCAGCTGCGTCACATCACGTGAGGAGGTTGGTGGACCGGTCTCGGAGTGCTCGGCGCTCATGTCGAATGATACGGCCAACCCGGGGTCATGGCCTGTGCCGATCGGACCTGGCTGCGGGTGTCGACCCGAGGATTCGGGTGATACGCTCGGGCATGTCACTGACTTTCGCCGCGTTTCAGCAGCTCATCAAGGACCGCTACTACACCACCGATCTGGCTCGGGGCACACCGGGGACGTTCATGTGGTTCGTGGAGGAACTGGGTGAACTTGCCACAGCACTCCAGGACAACGCGCCCGGCAAGACGCCCACGCCAGAGCAGAAGGCGAATCTCTCCGAGGAGTTCGCGGACGTGATCGCGTGGCTGACCACGCTGGCGAACATCAATGGCGTGGACCTGGAAGCCGCCATGGTGAAGTACACCGACCCCGAGCGGGTCAAGGGCGTGAAGTCCTGAATGTCCATGGATCGGACCCGGTGCCGGGCATACGGCTGGCCGCGGCGGCACCAGATCGATGAACTCAGTTCGAGCCGCTGCTGACGGGCTGCGGCTGGGACTGTGGTTCAGGCTGCTCGGGCACCGGAGCAGGCTGGGCGTCGATCACCTGATGGGTCGGCACCGAGATCGCCGCCGGACGATCCTCCGGGTCCGCGTAGGCAGTGCGAGGCACGCCGCCGACCACGCGCAGCTTCATCCAGATGAGAATCGCGAAGGTGCCGCCCACCAGCACGAACGTGAAGACACCACGGGAACGCCGAATGGCGCCGTGAACGGGCCCCGCACCATTGAGTGCGCGATACTTCTGTTCAGCCGGCGTCATTCGCATCCTCCCTGTCGTTGGCGATGGCGGTGACGGTCACACGCCCGGTAAAAGCTTCGATCGTGATGCGATAGGTCTGACCCGAAGCCACCACGTCAATGGTGCCCGTCCCTGCAGCAACGTCGCTGCCGGGCTCCGCTACCGGGCCACCCATCGCATCAAATGTAAGTACGCCGTCGGCGAGCGAAATGTTTCGAAGTTCCGCACCGCCGAACTCATCACCGCCGATGCTGCGAGTGACAATCACATCGGCCGCCGTATCGATGGAGTCGCCAGCGAGCGGGGCAATGGTGTATCCGGTCGACGTGAACGTGATCGTCTGGCCATTCTGGAGTGCCACCGCATCACTCTGGGCCTGGGTGATGTCGGCCACGATCATCCGGACAGCGCCCTGCAGCCGCAGGGTGTTGGTCTGCGAAAAGGCAGGGACGACCATCGTCGCCGCGATCCCCAGAACGGTCACGACCATCAGCACTTCAATCAGCGTGTAGGCGCGGCGCATGGAAAGAGGACTCCGGGCGGACTGGACGGTTTACTTGGAGGACGGCCGCGGCAGCGAGGGAGCACGCGGCGATGGTGCCGCGGCACGCTCCGATGGCGCCGGTTCATCACCAGCCGATGCTGGCATCTGCGTCACCTTGACATTGATGCCACGGGTAAGCAGCGCTTCCATGCGCTCCATGCGCACCGAGAGGTTTCGCAGCTGGGAGATCATCTCCTTGCGCTGATCCGCTGCGGAGATTCGCCCGTTGCCATCCTCCGACTCGCCCGACTGACCGGCGGGCTGTGCCTGCGCCGTCGCGGGGCCCAGATGTGCGGTACCACCCGTCAGACTGAGCACCCCGGCAACCACAGCTCCCCCCACAATGGCACTGAGGATGCGGGGGGTCCAGGCGGAAGCGTCGCGTGAAACTGAGTTGGAGTGGTCCATATCGTTTCATCGACACGCATCGTGCATGCCGTGAGCGACATAAGCACCGGCATTCAGAATGTCATCTGGCGGTACCACCTGTGCAGGGCATGCCGTCAGGGACGGCTGATGGGGTGATCGGAGAGATCGTAACTGGAGGCCCACACGTTTCCGGTCGACGGGTCGTAGATCCACCCGTAGTCGGTCGTGAACGACGTCGCCGGCCCTGTCCCGTAGATGATGCGACCCGCATTGGGCCCGCCTATCCACTGATTCAGCGGCTTTTCACGCAGATACGTCGTTCCCGCCACCGCGATCTCACCCCAGGTCCCATCCCCTTCCGTCACGGTCGGGTATCGGTTGTAGTTCCGGACGTAATAGACATCCAGCGCCTTGCGCAGCTTGAGCAGCTGGTCAAAGGTCGCCTTCTGCTGGGCATCCTGCGTCGCACTGGCGAACTGCGGAACCACCACGGATGCGAGAATCCCCAGGATCACGACGACGATCAGGATCTCGACAAGCGTGAATGCCCGCCGAACTCGGCTCCGAACGACGGTCACGGTGGCGTGGTGCATGGGTTCGATCCTCGTGTCCCTGACGCGAACGGTCCGCAGTGTGGGATTGATTCGGCACACAGGGAGGGGTGGTTCGAGCCACACTGGCGAGAATCGCCTGCTTGGGGCCTGTCTGCCCCGGTCATGCAAGCTGCACCGGCCCGATCAGGGCCGGCCCCGTCCGATACGGATGCCAAGCCCCGCAGCCACAGGCCGGAAGGCACCGCCGCTGGGACGGTTGGTCCGCAAAGCGCCTGTGCCCGGATCCCTCCAGAGCATCACCGATGAGCCACCCCCATCGAGATTCACCGCATCAAAGGCCCCGAATTCCAGCAGAATCGCTGCGGTCTCCTCCAGTGTGGCACCCACGCTCCATGAAGGCTGACGCCCATCCAGCACCAGCAGATAGAGAGTGCGGCCATCACTCGACACGCCCGCGGCTGTCCGCGGGTGCCGCACCTGCGGATCAACACGCGCCTGCGATGCAGTATTCTTCCCACCGGCAATCAACAGACCTCCATGATCGGGGTCGGTCTCCGATCGTCCGATCCCCGCCGCGGCAAAGGCCACACCACCACACTCATCCTCGCGTACCGCCGCGATCCTCGCTCGACCGTCCGCAAACACGATCAAGGCCGGATCACCCTGGCCCGCAAAGGAACGGGCAGGCGAAATGACACTGCCTTCGTGTACGCACAGCCCGAGAATGTCGGCATCGACACCGGCCCTGTATCCCTGCGACTTTCGGGGCCCTACCAGGGCGAAGTAGTTGGTGTTGATCACGACATCACAGCGGCTCGCCACGGCGAAGGTGTCGAGCGTGGCAAGTGTTGCCTCAGCCTGGGGCGATGCCTTGACACTTGGCGAGACCATCAGTTCAACGGCCGGATCGGCGAGCGACACGATGGCGAGCAGACCCCGCAGCGGCAGGTGATCCCGTGTCTCTCGCTCCAGTTCGATCACCTGCAGCGGAGGCGCACCATCGACCACCGCACGAGCCGGAGTTTGCACGCAGGCGCCCGGTGCGAGGCACGCGGCAGCGATGATGAAGACCATCCAGGCATGTGTTCGGATCATGGCGAACCATGATAGAAACACATCGCCCTCGTGATCTCATGCAAAAAGCACAACGCGGACCCCGATGGGATCCGCGTTGCGTGGCTGACCAAAGAGACGATCAGTCGGTGGAGGTCTGAGTGACCGCACCGGTTGCTTCATCAAAGTACGAGGCGTAGAGCGTGCGATCATCGCTGTTCCAGGCCCAGGCGAAGCCGTCAGCACCACGGGTCGTGCCGGTGACGACCGTCACGGACGTCTTGTCGGCGCCGGGGAAGGCGGGGTTCTGGGGAGCGGTCTTGATGTAGTTGCCGCCGATGAGCGACGCTGCAACGGTGGTGCTGCCCCAGCCGTCGGTGCCGAAATCGGGATAGCTGCCGTTGTTACGGGCGTTGAAGAGTTCAATCTGATTCTGCAGGCTCTTGAGCTGAGCCTTCAGGTTGCCTGCCTGCGCGTCCTGCGTGGCGTTGGTGAACTGCGGGACGACGATGGCGGCCAGGATGCCCAGAATCACGACGACGATCAGAATTTCGACGAGCGTGAATCCCTTGCGGATGCGGTTGTTCATTCGATCACTCCTTGGTACACACACAATCAGACAATCAGTCAGTTGGCAAGTGGCACTCTGCCCCTGCCGCGGTTGCGCCAGACTCGCCCGGTACACCCGACCATCTCCTCCATCGGTCGGACATACCGCTGACAAGTCGACGCCCCAAAGCATCGGGCATGCACTCTTGCCTCTTCAGCCGTGTGAAGGCTCTTTCTCCAAAGCCGGTGACCAACCCCCTGTCTGGGCCGGATATCCGGCACAGATCGTCCGCAATCAAGCTCGCTCGCATGCCGCGGCTTTGCGGGCCGGTCCGACAACCACCGACCACGCGGCGTGCTGTCCGATCTGTGAAACGAGGCGGGAAAAGTGCGCAAGAAAGCAGCCGCCAGAGAGGCGGCTGCTTTGAGTGAACATCAGTTGAAGGAATCCTCTGCGGGCGCGATTACTTCTTGTTGAGGATCATCGGAACCAGCTCGGTCTTGGCGAGATTCATGGTGCCGATGAGGCTCGCCGCGGCAGTCGCCTCGGCGTCACTGCCCTTGCTGGCGATCTCGGTGAGACGGCTGATCTGTCCGGCTTCGAGGAAGTTGCCGAAGCGCTTGCCCGAGTCGCTGACCAGTCCGAGCAGCGCGACGCGCTCCGCATCGGCGGCAGCCAGCGCGGCTTCCATCACTGAACGCTGCGCACGATCCTGATTGACGCGAGCGAGGATCTCGGCGATCTTCATCTTGGTCGCACCACTGGTCTGGGGGAGAGCTGCCATCAGCGAGCCCGTGGCCTCACCGGCGTTGAGCACGGTGTTGCCGCTGACCGCAAGATCACGCAGTGCCGCGAGCGAACGGGCGGCGTATCCCTCAGCCTCGGCCTGAGCGATCGGTCCACCGCTGGCCCGCTCGACCAGCTGATTCACCGATTCAGTGATGCTGGCTTCGCCGATGCCGGACTGACGGATGGCGACGGTTGCGTCGCTGGCGTAGCGGCGACGCAGATCGATGTAGGAGGCTGAGTCGGTGAGAATGAGCGTCGGCGTGGCGACGGTCTTGGACTCGCCGCGGATGCCTTCAAGAGCCGCGGCGATCGCCTCGCCGCGAATGCCTGCGGTGACGACCAGGTCAACAGCCGGTGCTTCAGAGAGGGGTGCCGCCAGATCGGACATCGCACGACCCTGGGGAAGGACGGTGTAGCCCATCTTGTTGAGGACCGAGCGGACGCCCTGATAGAGCTCGGCCTCGGAGGTCAGGATGACGGCGTACTGGGTGGTCGCACCACGGACAGTCGACGCCAGCGTGGGGACGACGCGATCCGAGCCCGCGAATGCAGCCGCGGGATTTGCCGCGGCGAGGGCGAGGGCCGCCTCGTACTGCACGCGGCGGTTCGGATAGGTCAATGCTGCGAGCAGAGGCGAAGTCCCGTCGGCCGATGCGGCCCAGAGGTCCTTGCCGCCGGCAGTCTTCTCGACCGCAGCGATGGCGCGGCGGGCAAGCTGCGTATCGCGATCGGCGATCGCACGGGCAAGCACGCGCTGAGCGACATCCGCGCCCGAGGCCACGGCGTAGTACTCAGCCGAGCGGCGAGCGCCAGCACCGGAAGTCGCGTACGCGGGATTCTCGTAGCCCGCGGGCGAATCGATCTCGCGCGAGAAGTTCGAGGCGATCCAGAGCGACAGCGTGCTGGCGTTGGCTCCGCCCGATGCGCTTTCGAGTTCGAGGGCACGCTCGGTCAGACGCATCGCCATCGCTTCGTGGAAGACGGGCGTCTTGATCGCAGACATGACCAGGCCGCCGCTGGGCTGATAGTTCCACAGGAGCTGGACATCTTCGCCGGGGAAGCAGGTCACATCGCTGCGTTCACCGTAATACGCCTCGGCAAGGCCACGGTACATGCCCGCGGCATCCGCGGCGGTGGCCGCATCGCTGCCGATCTTGGCAATCGACCGCTGGCACGCGGCGCGGACGGCATCGCTCTTGGTGGATTCAGAAAGATCGCGGAGGAAGGGCAGGCTGGTGCGGTGCGGGATCGAGCCGAGCACATCAGCAATCTGCTCCTGCTGGACCACCGAGACATTCATCATGGCGGTGCACAGCGGCATGATCGCGTGGCGACCAAGGCCGATGATCACGCGCTGCACCGCGGCCTGGCGCTGCGGATTGCTGCGATCGAGGAATGCCTCGAGGATCTGGGGCATCGCATACTCGCCGGCGAAGACAAGACGCTCTTCGCCCATGCGGCGGCCACGGTCGGTGCCCATGAGCAGTTCAATGTTCTTGGCGACCTGCTCGGGGTTGCGGGCGCGCTCGAGCTTTCCGGCCGAGTAGGCCTTGGCGAGATCAGCGCCGACCGTCTCAAGCTGCGTGACGCGCATCGCGCGCTGCACGGTCTCCTCGAAGCGGGCGACTTCGCCTGCGGATTCGACCAGACCGACAAAGTCGGTGTTGGAGAGTCCCTTGCCCAGAAGTTCCGTGGCCATGGCGAGGGCCAGGTCATAGTTCTGGATGCGGGTGTAATGGATGAAATCGGCGAGGAGCGATGCGTTGTCGGCCGGCTTTGCAGCGGCGGCATCGGTGCCGGACTGAGCAAACGCTGCGGTATCAAGCGCGGTGCCCGCGAAGAACGCGAGCGACATCGCGATCAGCGTGGCCTTCGAAAGGCTGGGACGGAACGAGGCGGGCGCGGCGATTCGGCTTTGCGTCACGATCTACTCCTGACTCACCCGCGGCGATCACGGGCATACACGGCACTCTGACTGATGCGAAGAAAGGATCGCACAGCCTCTGACCCGAACGCGCCCGGCACACTATCGCTACCGCGACAGACACCGGACGCACACGACCCCCGTCGTTGTCCCCGTTGGTTGCCACTGGCAGAACAGAAACGCCGACGATGGCACCAACCCCAAGAACCCACCCGTTGGTACCGACGTACGACGCCGGCGGATGAGGTCAAGGACCCAAATGTACGACCCCAACACCCCGTTGGGGCGTCTGAGCCGAGCACACACTGTAATAACATGTCCAAGAGAGGGTCAAGTCGATTTGAGAATGATGTCCAAACGACCGGACCCAGTCCCGGGTCACAGCGGCCCTCCCACCCCCGCCAAGGGCCATTGACCTGCGACTGGACCACCCCTATCCTTCCCTCCTGTCTTCATGTGCCCAGGGTCGCGATTGACGGCGATCGTTCGGGGAAAGGTTGGTTTGCCAAGCCATGGGGCTGGCAAAGACAGGATCTGTCAACGGTTGTGTTGGTCGTGCCCGCAAGGTGGCCGACACCCCGCAGCAACGAAGAAAGAGGCCTTTCATGCTCCCCCCACAGAGAGTCAGCCACGGTCGTACTCGTCGCCGCCGCAACCACCACGCACTGGTGGCCGGGACTGTCGCGCAGGATCCGATCTCGGGCATGCCCAAGATGCACCACCGTGCCGCCAAGGAGTCCGGATACGTTCGTCCGGGCCTGCAGATCAAGGTGCCCAAGCTGGGCATCGGCGTCCCCAAGAACTGAGTCTTCGTTCCAACGGAGCGGATTGCCGTTTCGTCGAATGGGAGGCTGGGGCGAGTGGCCGGGGGCTGATCGTTGATCTTCTTCTTGACACGCCGCACGTCGCCAACTCAACGCCTGAATCCACGACCTCGGCCTTGCTGCGAAGCAACGCCGAGGTTTTCCCGTATATAGTCGCCGTCCTCTCTGCAACGACGGTTTCGTCGTTCGCAGGGGTGCTGACAGGCCGAACGCGGCGGGCCACGCGCCGCCGCACTCATGTGCCCGGGGATTCCGGGCCGCGAGGTGAAAAGCGTGTGAACGGTCACCATCATGCGTATCGCAGTTGATATCTTCGGCGGAGATCACGCACCCGACGCCATCCTCAAGGGATGTGTCATGGCACTGAGCGAACTGCCCCCGGGCGATCAGCTCGTGCTCGTCGGCCGCGCCGGCGAAATCTACGAAATGCTCGAGGAGCGGGGCGTTGATCGCGACGATCCGCGGCTTGAAATCGTTCATGCCGAGCAGGTCATCGAGATGGGCGACTCCGCCGCGAAGGCAGTTCGCTCCAAAGTCGATTCATCCATCGTGAAGATGAGCATGATGGGCGCCGAAGGACACCCCAAGCGGTGCGATGTCGTCCTGAGCGCCGGCAACACCGGTGCCTGCGTCGCCGCGGCGATGCTTCACATGCGGCGCCTCCCCGGCGTCCTTCGCCCGGGCATCACCGTCACCATCCCCGCCTTCCACAACAACATCGTGCTCATCGATGCGGGTGCCAACCCCGAGCCCAAGGCCGAGCATCTCTGGCAATACGGCGTGATGGCTGAAGTCATGGCCCGCAAGGTCCTCAAGCTTGAGAATCCGCGCGTGGCGATGATGAACATCGGGTCCGAGGAAGCCAAGGGCACCGGCATCATCAAGCAGACGCGAGATCTGCTCAAGGCAACCCCAGGCATCAACTACATCGGCTACATCGAAGGCCGCGACTTCTTCGAAGGCGTGGCGGATGTGGTCGTCACGGATGGACTGGTCGGAAACACGCTGCTCAAGGCGGCGGAAGGAATGGCCAAGAGTCTCTTCAAGGCCATCGCCGCGGAGATGATCGCCATCGATCCGGGCCTGGTCTCGAAGTTCGAACCCGTGGTCAAGTCGATCTACGCCAAGAACGACTATCACGAATACGGCGGAGCCCCGCTGCTGGGCGTGAACGGCGCGTGCTTCATCGCCCACGGAAGCTCCGAGCCTCGGACGATCAAGGCCGCGATCAGAAACTGCCGCGTCTTCCACCATGCTCACGTGAACGAGGAAATCGTCCGTCGTCTGGCTGAAGTGAACTCCGTGCTAGAATCATTCCAGCGCGGCGAGAGCCAGTCGCGTGAAGGCGTGGCGGGCGCGAGCTGATCCTGAGTCGTCGGGAGCCTCGTTCTCGCCACTGGCTCGGGGGCTTTTTGGCAGCGGACGACAGGGCACCTCAAGCATGAACGATTCTGCAGCATCGTCGGAACATTCGAAGCCATCCACCAGCCGCAACGGGTTTGGCGTGCGGATTGTCGGAACCGGCTCATGCCTCCCGCAACGAGCTCTCACCAACGCCGATCTCGAAAAGGTCATGGACACCTCGGACGACTGGATCGTCCAGCGGACCGGCATCAAAAGCCGCTATCGCATCAGCCCGGATCTGGGTGAATCAACCCACACCATGAGCGCCGCGGCGTTGAGCAAGGCACTCGAAGCCGCGGGCCTCAAGGCGAGCGAACTTGACCTGATCATCCTGGCGACCATGACTCCTGAAATGGCCTGCCCGGCAACGGCATGCCGCGTCGCGGCCGATGTCGGCGCGCACCGCGCGGGTGCCTTTGATCTCAACGCCGCGTGCAGCGGCTTCGTGTTCGGCCTCAACGTCGCCCACGATCTCATCAAGGGCGGCGCGTACCGGCGCATCGGCCTGGTCGGCGCCGATTCACTCTCAACCCTGATGGACTACTCGACCGCGGGCCGCTCGACGTCGATCATCTTCGGCGATGGAGCCGCCGCGGCGGTCATCGCCGCGTGCGACGACCCCTCGAAGGGACTGCTGGCCCAATCCATGCACTGCGATGGCGCAGGCTGGAAGGAGATCTACGTTCCAGAGCAGGAACGGGACTTCCCGCCCGGCGTCGCATGCGACCCGAGCAAGTTCGGGCACGTCCAGATGAACGGCGCCGCGGTCTTCAAGTTCGCGGTCGGCACCTTCTCCAATCTCATTCAGGAGACGCTCGACAAGGTCAACATGACCGCGGCGGACCTGGACATGCTGGTCTGCCATCAGTCGAATCTGCGGATTCTCCAGTCCGCTCGCGAACGCTTCGGACTTCCTCCCGAAAAGCTCCACGTCAACATCGATCGCGTCGGCAACACCGTTGGCGCCAGCGTGCCTCTGTGCCTGGATGAACTTGTTCGCGAAGGCCGGATCAAGGAAGGCCAGCGCGTCATGTTCGTGGCATTCGGCGGCGGACTCACCTGGGGCAGCAGCCTCTGGCAACTCTGATCCAAACACGATCCAAACATTCTGCTCATTTTGGCTGATCACAATCTCAGCCCGGGACCGGACCGCGGACGAACTGCTGATCTACCATGAGGAGCGTGAACATGACCTGGCTGCACAAGACGTGGCTTCGTTCGCTGGCACTGCTGCTGGCCGTGGCTATCACGGTCTTCACGCTGGTTTCGCTCGCCGCGGCGCCCTTGTGGCCTGTAGTGGGTGTCGCGGTTGCCACCGCAGCACTCGTGTGGAATGGAATGGCCAGCCGTCTGGATGCGCCCACGTGCCTTCACTGCGGTGCGGGCATCGAGAAGGAACCCGGCAGTCAGTACGGCATCATCTGCCCCAAGTGCGGGGGCCTGAACGAGCCCATCGGGCACCGTCTGGGCTGAGGCATCGCATCGCCGGCCGTTTGCATCACGTCGCCAATGGAATCGTCTCAACTCGGCCCGCCTGAAAGGGTGTGGAGGTGTGCGCTTTGAGCCGGCGGAGATGCCGCTGACGCTGCAACGGCCTACCATCGCAGCGCATGGAATTCTCGATGCTCAACACGCTCGCTTCCACCGATCTGCCCTCGTACCTGCCGATGTCGCTCATCATTCTGATGACGGTCGGCTTTGGCATCGGCAACGTGGTGGCCAGCCAGTTGATCGGCCCGCGTCGTTCGGGGCAGACCAAGGGCCAGACCTACGAATCAGGCATGAATCCCGTCGGCACCGCCCGCAAGCGGTTCAACGTGCGGTTCTACCTCATCGCGATGGTCTTCCTGGTCTTCGACGTTGAGATCATCTTCCTGTACCCCTGGGCCGTCACGTTCCCGAACATGGCACCCTACCCCAACAGTGAAGGCTTGATCTGGCTGGGCCGCATCCTGTTCTTCATGCTGACCACCGTGGTTGCCTACATCTACGGCTTCCGCAAGGGCGTCTTCAAGTTCGACTGACGCCTCGGAAGCGGTCGGTCCGGGATATGACCTCACCTTCATCGGCACTGAACGACCAACGCCCCGCCCCGGGGTTCGCGATGTCGTCTTCGCCAGTACAGCGTGCGAGCGGTGCCGCACGTGTTGGGGCGCTGGCTCTGGCCATCGGCGCTGCAGTCATTCTTGCAATTGCCAGCAGCCTTGACCCATCCCCGAAAGGACATGCCACGCATCTGGCTCTCGGGCTGCCACCCTGCGGCTGGGTCGTGAGCTTTGGACGCCCCTGCCCCACCTGCGGCATGACGACAGCGTTCGCCCATGTCGCTGACGGGCAGTTTCTCACAGCCTTCATCACCCAGCCTTTCGGGGCGGTGCTGGCGTGCGTCACCGGAATCGCGGGCTGGGGAGCGCTGCACGTAGCGGCGACCGGTTCAATGCTCGGACCCGCCGCGGGACGTCTCTTTTCGCGGCGGGTTGTTTGGAGTCTGGTGGCCTTCTTCGTGGCTTCCTGGATCTACAAGATTGTGACGTTCAACGTGCAGTGAGGCAGTGCCTCCTACCCTCCCGCTGCCGCGTCGGAAGCCTGTCCCTGCCGCAACCGGCGTTTGCGGCCCACGCTAGAACCCATCACCCGCATGCGCGCGGCGTCGGAATGCCCATGAAGATCGACACCCCCAACTCCGCCCGTCGCCCGAAGGTCAGCCTCTCGCCACATCGCCGATCGATGATCGCGGCAGCCTGGTCCGCGGCCGCTCTGCTCGGCACCGGATTGATGAGTGGCTGTCAGGCCGTTGGGTTCATGGCCGAGGCGTACAGGCGTGACAGCACCCATGAGGTCAAGGCCCAGTACACGGGCCTTGAGGGAAAGTCGTTTGCGGTGGTCGTGACGGCCGATCGCATGATCGAGGCGGATCATCCTGGGATTGTGGACCGGATGTGCGCGAAGATGACGGAGCGGCTTGCCAATCCGGCGAACCTGCCGCGTGCGGGCGGGTTTGTCCCGGCCAAGCAGGTGCTTCGATACCTCTACGACAACCCCGGATGGCCGGCTCGCCCGCTGTCGGAGCTGGGCAAGGGTCTTGGCGGCGTGGAACGACTCGTGTACATCGAACTCACCGAGTATCGGCTGCACGAGCCGGGCAATCCGTACGAATGGGCCGGGGTCGCCTCGGCGAGCATTTCGGTCCTTGAGCTTGATGGCAGCATGCCCGATGAGTTTGCCTTCGAGAAGTTCCAGACGGTCAAGTTCCCTGACGAGAAGGGGGTCGGACCAAACCAGGTTGGCGCCGATGGCATGACTTCGGCTTTGTCGCTGCGTCTGATCGACCGGACCACCTGGCTCTTCTACAACCACCAGGAACCCTATTACCCGACCTACTGATCCCTCGCACGACGGGCGAGCCGGCCACGTGGAGCGTGCGCGGCTCTGCAGGGAAGGCGTAGAGACCGCTCCGATCCGACTGGCGTCCTGCTCCGAAGGTGCAAGAAGATTCCTCCATGAACAAGGTCCACACTCTCAGTTGTTTTACTGCCAATGCCCTGCGTGTGCTCGGGCTGCTTGCCGCGGGCTGCGCCCCGATGTTCATCGCGGGCTGCAACATTGTCGGCCCGGCCGTCGTGCTCATCCACGGACCGGAGAAGGCGGATGCTGAGTTCGAGCTTGATCCCAAGCGGGCGACCATTGTCTTCATCGACGATCGGGCCAACCGGATGGATCGCCGCTCGTTGCGTCAGACGATCGCCACCGTGTGCACGGAGCGTCTGCTGAAGGAAGACAAGGTCGAGACGATGCTCGATCCCAAGGCCGCGCTGGTGCGGGTCAGCGGCGAACCCACCGGCGAACCGACAGATCTGGTGACGCTCGGCAAGTCGCTGGGTGCTGAAGTGATCGTCTATGCGACGGTCGATGGATTCACGCTCTCTCCGGATGGCGTGACCTTTCAGCCCTCGGCTCAGTTTCGCATCAAGGTGATCGACTGCGTGAAGACGCCCTCTCGCATCTGGCCGGAAGAGCCCAACGGTTTCCCGCTGACGGTGACGACGCCCCAGAAGCAGGGCGAGGCACCCAAGAACGGCACTCAGTACAACCAGGCACAGGACCGTCTGGCACAGGCGTGCGGCGAAGACTTGGCGAAGGTCTTCTACAAGCACCAGATCAAGGATCGCGTCAGCGACACCAACGACCGCAAGTGAATCATGGCAGCACGCGTCGTGCATCTTGTCGACTCGACCCAGCGCAGTGATGCGGTGATGCTCGCGTGCGCCGATGCAGTCCACCACTGCCACCGGTTTGAGAGTGCTGATCAGCAGGTGCTTCTGGTGGCGCACGATGGACTGGCCGCGGAGCGACGGGCCAGACTGCTTGGGTTGCATGCCGATCGAGTCGTGAGCCCGCGCGGGCAGGCCGCCCGGGCCTTTGAGCACGCCGCGGCGACTACGGGCGAGAACGAGCCCTGCTTGTGCGTCATCTGGGGCGGCGATCATGCCGCGAGCCTCATGATGCCCGATGCCGATGCGCACCTGCTCGTGGACCTCATGCGCGGCCGCGTCCACTCGCTCGAATCGGAGGCGGGCGCTGATGAAGTCGCCAGGCTTCCAGATGACGCATCGCTCACGCTGGTGAGCGATGACGAAGCCGACGCGGCACGCGTCGGAGTTCGCCGCGCCCTTGGCCTTGCCGATGACACGATTCTGATCATGCCGCTGCACGACCCGGCGCATGAGACCGATGGCCACCTCTTCGCCGAGTTCGCGGGCATGCTGGCGGTCGCCGGCTTGCCTGTCTCCCTGCTGCTTCCAAGGAGCGCTCCGCACGCGGACCGCGCCACCAGAAACTGGAGGGAGGGCTACCTCCCATCACTGCTGCTCACCGACGACCCGCTGGGCTCGTTCGTTGCAGGGGCCGACATCGGAGTGCTCGGAGGCAATCCGATGAACATTCCGTACAACTCCTTCGTGCTCCTGCGCCACGCACACCGCTACGGCCTCTCGCTCGTGGTGCCCGGACGCCCGGGCGACCAGATCGCGCCGTCACCCGAACCGGCCACGATCGCGATCGCCCGCAACGGATCCGCGGCTTCCATCGGCAGCGCCTGCATGAACCTCCTGAGCCAGCGCGCGGGCGAGCGCCGACACGCACGCCGCGCGGGACGCACACTCGCCGATGCACTCCGCGAGCATGAATCGCAGCCGCCCACGATTGGCCGTGTCGTGGCCGATGCCGTCGGGGTGCATCTGGCAAGCAGCGCCAGCCGCTGACTGCAACGCGGCGGCGCTGTCTCCCAGGCTACTCCCGCACGCCAAGGTCCCCGTCACGTCCCCTTGTACACCAGCACGGGCTTGAGGATCCGGTCGATCCGCACCAGGTCGCGCTGGGCACGCATCACCGCACCGATGTCCTTGTACGCCTGCGGCGATTCCTCAACCAATCGCGAGGTGGCACGCACATCAAAGTGGATCCCGCGCATCTGCTTTCGCAGGTCGTCCACCCTGATCTTCGCTCGGGCCTTGCCTCGCGACATGAGACGCCCCGCACCGTGCGAGGAGGATCGAAGCGCCGGTTCGCAGCCTCGACCTGTGACGTGGTAGCTCGAAGTCCCCATCGAGCCGGGGATCAGGCCGGCCTCGCCCGCCTCGGCACTGCTGGCACCCTTTCGATGCACCACCAGTGAAGCATCGCCATGTCGCTCGATGCGTGCATGGTTGTGATCACATTCGATGCGGGTCGATGCATCCATGCCCTCACCGAGCACCACTTCGAGCACGCGTGATGTGGCCTCGAGCATCGCCGCCCGATTCGCGCGGGCGTATCGGCGCGCCCATTCGAGATCATGCAGATAGGCCCGACCCGCTTCGGTGTTGATGTCGAGTGCCTTCATCCCCCACTTCATCGCCTTCGCATGCTGGCTGTGATGACGTGTGATGACTTGGCCCATGACGCGCGATCCGCTGTGGACCATGATCCATACCCGGCCCTCCGGATCTTCCTGCAGTTCCAGAAAGTGATTGCCGCGTCCGAGAGTGCCGAGTTCGAGCACGCCATCACGCCCCGCCTCGTTGGCAAGCGAAGGGTCGGTGAGTGCCCCAGGATCGAGGCCATCAGGAAGCCGCGGCTCAACAACGCGCCGATTGTGCCGCAGAATCGGAACATGTCGGCTCAGTTCGGCGAGGATGCGTTCGGCATGGCGATCATCTCGCACCGCCGCGGCGGGCAGATGGACCGCCGCGGCAGTCAGGCCGCATCCGATGTCCCCTCCGATGGCCATCGGATAGACCAGCTGCCGGGTCGCCATCGCGACACCGACACAGGCCTGCTCACCTGGGTGTACATCGGGCATCACGGCCAGATGCGCCACGTCATCGGCCCGCCGCAGCCGATCAATGGCCTCCTTTGCGTCGGCCTTCAGCGGTTCGGTCAGCCACAGATGCAGCGGCGGAAGCGCGGGATCGCCGCCATCAGCCGCGGATGAGGGCTGCGGTTTCGTGTCGTCGGAATCAGGAGTGTTTGTTTCGTTCATGAGTGTGGTCCTTCAGCAGTGTGGATTGTGACGCGAAAGCTCAAGTTGGGCACTTTCTTTCGGGTGATGCAGCGGGCCACTTCGGCACGCAGCATGCTCCTGGCCCTGGCCAGCGCCGAAGCGACCAGCGAGAGATCAGAGCTCCCGTCGCTGAGCACCAGCAGTTCAATGCCGGTGCCGTCGGCAACCGGGCGTGAGCTCTCGATTCGCAGGCCTGACAGCAGCGGGTCGCCGCAGCAGTACAGGCTCGTTTCGACCGCACGCTGCACCTGCTTGCACAGCTGGAGCATCTTGCGGTCGATGCGGTGGTTGGAATGGTCGGACAACGGGTCGATGGATCGAAGGGCCTCGCGATCGTCTTCACGCGGGTCGATCCCGTCACCTTCGGCGGCCTGCGCGCACAGTGAGCGCAGGTCGCCGCGGCGACGCTTTGGCATCTTCATGCAGTACATCTCCAGGCCCGAGCCCGGTGCGCGTCAACCAAGTGACAACACGCACGCGGGATCTGGCGGGATCATGCGGAATCAATAAATCAATGGATTTCAGGAAGTGGCAGCCGAATCACGCACGAGCGTCATTGATGCGCACCGAAGCAGCATCACACCAACGCGGCGGATTCAGGCTGAAAGACGGGATGAGGATGTCGCACGCATGGGCTTACCTCGTCAGAAGAAGTGATTACAACAGGAACAAGGCAGGATGCTAGATGCACGCCCATGCCTGGTCAAGCAGTCTCATCGCGTTTCGCGCGCTGTGAACACCGCATTCCTCATCGATGCACGCATGCGGATGAATGCACGAATGAAGGCTCACCCGCGGCACGCATCATCATGTGTGATGAGCCGGGGTCGCTTCCGAGAGGTTGTGGTGCGCGAACCGATCTGAGGAGCGCGGCTACGCTGAGTGCATGGCTGAACCCATTGGTGTGCTCTTTGTGTGCATGGGCAATATCTGCCGGTCTCCGGTGGCACGGTGCATTTTTGAGGACCTTGCGCACAGCCGCGGCGTGCGCGATCGCTTCACGATTGATTCGTGCGGAATGGGTGGATGGCACGCGGGTGAAGGAGCTGATCCGCGGAGCGTTGAGGTCGCCGCGGGGCATGGTCACCGATTGATTCACACCGCTCGCAAAGTGCGGCCGGGCGCGGACTTTGAGGGATTCGAGTTCCTGCTCGCGATGGACCTGCAGAACAAGCGTGATCTGCTGCATGCGGGAGCGCCGCGTGAGCGCGTTCACCTCATGCGTTCGTTTGATCCAGTGCTGGTGAATGCAAGCGATGAGCTGCGTGAAGTTCCGGACCCCTACTACGGGGGCGAGCAGGGATTCGAGGCGATGTACCAGATGCTCGATACGGCCTGCCGCGGGTTGCTGGAGCACTGCCTGCGTCGGCCCTGAAGATCTCAAGCATTGAACGCTCGCCCAGCAAACCCGAACACGACGCGAACACTTCGTGGTATTGCGTGAAACCGTGAGTGGCTGGGGAATCCCGCAACCGAAGGCGCGTGGCTGGTGGTATAACCAAGAGACCGCCGCGACGACCGCCGCGGCACGCAATGTGGCGAAGGTGAGAGTGAGCATGTCGTGCGTAGCCGTCCTGGTGTCGGGGCGGGAGACCGGGAACGGGCCATGGGGCTGAACAAGGTTCCTGGAGCGCACCAAACAAGTGTGATCCGTGCGGGGTGACAAGAACGCGGAGCACGAATGCCATGAGCAACGGGATGACAAAGTCGAAGGAGCTGAAGCTGATCCGGCTTGCCGCCAAGGGCGACCTTGATGCGGCCTCGACGCTGATCAAGGCTCACCAGGGGTCGGTCTTCGCCTACATCCGGCGACTGTGCGGTCGCGAGGACATCGCGGAAGACACGACGCAGGAAGCCTTCGCGCGGGTGCTGCTGAATCTGGATCGCTTCGATCCCACGTATCGCTTCTCGACCTGGCTCTTCACCATCGCGCGGCGGATCATGATCAACATCATGGCCAAGCTGCATCCGGTCTACGACTCGGAGCGGCTGGGGTCGGCGCCCGGAACTTCCGACGACGTCGGGTGCGGTCTCGAGCAGCGCGAAACCAACGGCAAGGTCAAGGATCTGCTGCAGCGGGCGCTCATGGTGCTCTCAGCGGATCAGCGGGAGATCGTCGTGCTCTTCCATCAGCACGAATGGCCGATCTGGATGATCGCCGACCAGCTCAATGTGCCGGAAGGGACCGTCAAGAGTCACCTCTTCCGCGGCCGCATGAAGCTGCGGGATGAATACCTGCGTCTTGAAGCGCTCGATGCACAGCAGCGTGCGGCGTCGGCGCAGAAGTCGCGCGAGGTCGTGATGCGGATGGTCAAGGTGAATGATCGCTCGTCGATCATGCAGGCGGTCGATGAGGCCGCGGCGGACCTTCTGGGCAAGTCCGCGGTTCATTCAGCCATCCAGCTTCCAGCACCGCGCCCGCAGGGCTCGGGCAGCGATTCGAACAAGGACCGAGGGGATGGGGGGCACACCATCGTTCAGGAGATATGGTCGTGAACAACACGCAAGACAACTCAGACAAGCGGCGGTATCCGCCCGGCAAGTCCAGGGGCAGTCCCCCGGTGCCCGCAGCGGCACCGCTGCGCAAGGCGGCGGGGCTGACGGACCAGACCGACATCGTGATCAACCAGATTCTCGATCTGCAGGCTGACGGCCAGATCCTCGAAGCACGTGCGGTGCTTCAGGACAGCTGCCGCACTGATTCACTGCTGGCCGAGCGATTCGACGAGACCAACCGCGTGATGTCGATGCTCCGCATCGGCGATGACGGCGATGCCTTCAAGGGCCATCCCGACATGACCGCATCGATCATCGAACGCGTCGAGCGTCAGCGGGTCTTCCTGCCCCGTCCATCGCGCCGGCGACTGGGCACACTGCGCCCGCTGATTGCCAGTTGCGGCTTTGCCGTGCTCGCGGTGGTCGGGCTGATGCGGTACCGGACCCCCGAAGCCGCACAGCCGGCCGTCGACCCTCGCCATTCGCTGGAAGTCGCTGCGCAGGCCGAGCCCGCAACTGGCGGCATGCACACGGTGATCGCATCAGCCGGCGAGCAGGTCCTCGCCGCGGCGAACACGACCGGCACTGAGCCGACTCCGCTCGCGGGCGAGTGGCTGCATCGAGCCGATCGCTACGAGAATCTCTCGCAGCGGGCCAGCCCGGTGCTGCTGGCGCGAAGTGCCAGCGATTTCAACACCAGCGGGATTGCGGTCGCGAGTTCATGGCGATCACACACGCCGCTGGCGATGAGCCACTGGGCCGAACCTCGCCCGCTTTCGCTTCTTTCTCCGCACGCGCAGCTGATGGGCGCCAATGCCAGCATTCTCAAGGAACCTTCCGTGTTCCTGCCTGGCAACGCGCTCGACGGGGCCGCTGTTTCCCCGCTGATGCCCGAGTGGACATTCCTGTTTGATCTCACGACCCGGCGCTGAGGCATTCGCCCACCACGCCACGGTCGGTTGTTACGCGTTGGAATCGAACATCTTGAGCTGGGCCAGTTCGATGACATGCTCCGTGACCGGATGCATCGGATCGAGCCGGTAGTCGCCGCTGAAGCACGCCTCGCAGTAACTCTGGGCCGGATGCTCCATGCACTTGAGCAGCCCGTCGAGCGTCAGATAGTGCAGCGAATCCACTCCCAGGAAGTCACGGATCTCATCCACCGTCCGACCGTTGGCCACCAGCTCGGAACGCTTGGCGAAGTCCACGCCGAAGTAGCATGGGTGGCGGATGGGCGGGCAGGAGATGCGAAGGTGGATCTCCTTCGCGCCCGCAGCACGGAGCTGATCCATCTTCGCCTTGGTGGTGGTGCCGCGGACGATTGAATCATCCACGACCACCAGACGCTTGCCGCGGACGAGCTGATCGATGATGTTGAGCTTGAGACGCACCGCCGCGGCTCGTGCTTCCTGACTGGGCTTGATGAACGTGCGGCCCACATACCGGTTGGGCACGATCGCTTCGCGATAGGGAGTGCCGCTGATTCGCGCAAACCCGAGCGCAGCGCTGCGGCCCGAATCCGGCATCGGCACGATGTAGTCGGCCTCGACTGGTGCCTCGCGTGCCAGCGTCTCACCCAGCCGTTCGCGCGTCACCTGGACATTCTGCCCGAAGACCACGCTGGCAGGGTTGGCGAAGTAGACATGCTCGAAGACGCAGTGGGCGGCGCGAGGTGCCGCGTCGGCGAAGCGACGCGTCTGAAGACCCGAATCGCTGATCGTGACGATTTCACCCGGCTCCACCTCGCGGATGAGGCGAGCACCCAGCACATCAAGCGCGACCGTCTCGCTGGCTGCGACGTACTCGCCGCCGGGCAGCATGCCCAGCACAAGCGGACGCCAGCCCCAGGGGTCTCTGGCCACTTCCATCCGATCCGGGAAGAGGAAGATGAGGCTGAAGGCTCCCTGCAGATAGCGGAGCGCGGCCCCGAGCGGATCAACCGCCTTCTGCTGTGAGGGCGAGGCCAGAAGGTGGATGATGACTTCAGTATCGCTGGTGGTGTGGAAGAGGTGCCCGGCCTCTTCGAACTTCAGGCGCATCAGGTCGGCGTTGATCAGATTGCCGTTGTGGGCCACCGCAACCTGGCCACCGATGTAGTTCTCGAGCAGCGGCTGTGCGTTGCAGGCCAGCGATCCGCCAGCGGTCGAGTATCGGTTGTGGCCGATGGCGCCCTTGCCGCCGATGGTGTCGAGCTGGTTGAGAATGTCGGAATCAAAGACCTCCGCCACCAGCCCCATGCCGGTGTGGTGCGAGAGCTTCCGCCCATCCGAGACCGCGATGCCCGCCGATTCCTGGCCTCGATGCTGCTGGGCATACAGGCCCAGATAGCAGAGCTGTGCACCCCGCGGGTGACCCCAGATGCCGACGACGCCGCACTTTTCCTTCGGCGGGCCAGCCGCGGGTTCCTCGCGGCGGGCGCACGGGGAGCAGGGGCCAGAACCGGAGGCACTCGGAAGTTGGGGCAGGCTCATTGACATGGGGAGCCAGAGGGTACGCCCGGCCGCTTGGGCTTTCCGCCTCCCACCACCCGCCTGACGATTCTCGCCGCCTCGATCGAACGCCCGGGACCGCCCCGCCGCACAGGCAGCATCCGTATCCTCTGCACCGCATGATCCCACGGCGAAGCAAACGCATCACGGGCCCGGTCATCATCACGCTGTGCATCGGCATCGTGCCGCTCATTCTCACGCTCTGGCTCACCCACCACCGCGAGTTCACCCACGCGCAGGATCAGCTCGACCGGGCGGTGGAACGCCGGTCGCAGGCGATGGACCGCGTCCTCGCCGCGGCGGACGGGCTGCTGCACCAGTTGCAGACCGAGACCAAGGACCTCGATCCAGCCGCCGCGGCGGCGCTGATGCAGCGACTTGTCTACCGCTCCCCCTTGTTCCGCGAAGCCGGCCTCATCCGACGCGGCGAGATCGTCGCCACGAGTCTGGGCCCGACCGTTCCGCCCAGACCGGTCGCCCCGGACGACCGGAGCAAGCCCGACAAGTCGGGCGTGCAGATCCTCGGGGTCGTCAAGACCCAGGTGATGAGCGAGACCTCGCTGATCCTCGCCCTCTCGACCGGCAAGGATTCAGAGGTGAATCTGCTGGTGGACCCGACACTGCTTGAAGCGGCGGTGCTGGGCCCCGCCGACCTGCGCGAGGGATCGAGCATCATGGTTTCGCCCGATGGCAAGGTGCTGCTCGACAGCGATACCGGAAGCGGGGCCAAGGGACAGCGGCCCGAACGGACGATTGAATCGGTCCGTGTGTCGGAGCGGTTCGGAGTGCGCCACGTGGCACGGCTCGCCCGCAGTTGGGCGATGCGAGGCTGGCTGGAAGATGCGTTCATCCTCGTCCCCGGCGGGCTGCTCTGCTGCGGGCTGCTCGCGGCAGTGGTTGGTGAGTATGCCCGCAGAACGCACGGTCTGGATGATGAACTGCGCCTGGCGCTTGCCAACGGCGAGTTCGAGCCCCACTACCAGCCGACGATTGATCTCAAGTCAAAGCGGTGCGTGGGCGCGGAGGTGCTGCTGCGATGGAAGCACCCGCACAGCGGGTACATCCGGCCCGATTTGTTCATCGCCGCGGCGGAGTCTTCGGGGCTCATCGTCCCCATCACGCAGCACCTGATGTCATGCATCGTGCGCGACATGGCGAGACTGATGCGCAGCGACGCCACGCTGCATCTTGGCATCAACCTCACGCCTGAGCACTTTGCCGATCCGAAGCTCACCGAATCGCTTGTGAAGATCTTCCATGATGCGAGCATCCAGCCGCGGCAGATCCTGCTGGAAGCCACCGAGCGCACCGCGATGGACAGTGAAACCATGATGAAGGCCTTCTCGATGCTTCGAGAAGCCGGGTTCACGATCGCGCTGGATGACTTCGGCACGGGCTACTCAAGCCTGTCGTATCTGAGCCGCCTGCGATTCGACACGCTCAAGATCGATGCCTCGTTCGTGCGCCGCATCGGGCAGGACCACGTGAGCAGCGGCGTGCTCAACACGATCGCGGATCTTGGCAGAACGCTTGAAGTGGACATGGTCGCCGAGGGAATCGAGACGCAGCCGCAGCTTGAGCATCTCATCGAACACGGCGTGCAGTTCGGGCAGGGCTGGCTCTTTGCCAAAGCCATGCCCGCGGCGGATTTCATCCGGTATGTGCACGACCATGCGACCCCCGCGACGCCCGGCACCATGTCCGGCCAGTCAGCCATTTAGGTGGGCAAGAAGAACTTCAATCGGACAAAACGGCTCTGGTGGGCTGGAAACGCCATTTTGCCCCTCTGCGGCAGTTTGAAGATCCGTGGGATCGGTAAACGCTTCGGTGGTTCGGGACGCATAGCATTGATGGTCTGAAGGCCGGTTTCGTTGAGAAACGAGTCGAGCCAAAGGTCACCGACGCTTTTCACTGCCCGCGTTCAAGCACCGGTTGTCGAAATTTCCCAGGGCTTGGATACACGCAGATGAAGATGTACGTTGGAAACCTGTCGTTCAATACTTCCGAGAGTCAGTTGCAGGCGCTGTTCGAGCCGTTCGGAACCGTTGGTTCTGCTTCGCTCGTCATGGACCGCGAAACCGGCCGCCCCCGCGGCTTCGGCTTCGTCGAAATGCACAACGACGCGGAAGCAAAGGCAGCCATGGCTGCTCTGAACGGAAAGAACGTTGATGGTCGCGATCTGACCGTCAATGAAGCAAAGCCCAAGGAAGCTGGCGGCGGCGGCCGTGGTGGCTTCGGTGGCGGCGGCGGTGGTGGTCGCGGCGGGTTCGGCGGCGGCGGTGGCCGCGGCGGATCAGGCGGCGGCGGCCGCGGCGGCTGGTAATCAGCACTGAATCGCTCACAAGCGATTCATACAAGAATCATGAAAGGCCCCGGATTCGTCCGGGGCCTTTTGCTTTTTTCCACTCTTCCCGCCACCAACGCGGCTTCGTTAGGTTTCCCTATCGTCCCCCGGCGTGGAGCCCTCCCCCACCAATCTCTTTGATTCCCTCGATCCGCAGGACAATCCGCTGCGGTCGCTCTTTCTTGACCTCAACTCCTACTTCGCGTCCGTCGAGCAGCAACTCAACCCCGCCCTCCGCGGCAAACCCATCGCCGTCACACCGGTGCTCGCCGATGGTGGCTGCTGCGTCGCGGCGAGCTACGAAGCCAAGAAGTTCGGCGTCCGCACCGGCACCCGTGTCGGCGAAGCCAAGCGCCTCTGCCCGGGCATCCAGTTCGTGAAGACCCAGCACCGCGTCTACGTGCAGATGCACCACAAGATCATCGAGGCAGTCGAGACCTGCATCCCGGTCGAGCAGGTGATGAGCATCGACGAGATGTCCTGCCGGCTGGCACGCGACGAGCGCGAACCGGCCCGCGCGGTGGATCTCGCCCTGAAAATCAAGCGGGCAATCGCCTCACGTGTCGGTGAGTGCATGCGATGCTCGATTGGCATTGCGCCCAACCGGTTCCTGGCCAAGGTCGGCACCGACATGCAAAAACCCGACGGTCTGGTAGTGATTGAGAGCCACGAGCTTCCGCACAAGCTGCTGGGACTCAGCCCACAGGATCTCCCGGGGATCGGCAATCGGATGGCGGCGAACCTGCGGCGTGTGGGCATCGACACCGTGGAAGACCTGTGCGCTCAGACCGAAGCCCAGATGGAGCGAGCCTGGGGTGGTGTGGTGGGCCGGTACTGGTATCGGTGGCTGCGCGGGGGCGAGACACCGCAGCGCAAGAGCCGCACCCGCAGCATCGGTCATCAGCATGTGCTGCCGCCGGATGCTCGCAACGCGGTCGCGGCGTGGGGAATCACGGTTCGGCTCCTGCACAAAGCCGCGGCACGCATGAGGCATCTTGGGTATTACGCGCGGCGGCTCTCGCTGGCCATCGGGTTTGTCGGGCAACGCCGCGGACCGTGGGGATCGCTGGCGGAGAGCAATCCCGAGAATCGTGCGTGGAGTCAGGGGGTTCTGCTGGAGGGGGGCAAGCAGGACACGATGACGCTGGTGGCGGAACTGCGAAAGCTCTGGGATCAGCGGCCGGACCTGCCGCCGGGCTTTGTGGGCGTAACGCTGCACGAACTGCTGCCGGCGACGAGTGTGACCCAGCCGCTCTTTCCGCAAGAGCAGCGGCGCGAGGAGCTTTCAAGGCTCATTGATGAGCTGGATGCTTCGCATGGTCCGCTGACGGTGTACACTGCGTCCATGCATGAGGCTCGAGATCGTGCTGCGGGCGGCATTGCGTTCCGATCCGTGCCTGATCTTGACCTTCCCGATACGGTGGTCTGAGTTTCTGCCAGGCCACGACTGCAAGAGCAGACAGCCAAAAACCGAATACACGTGCGGATTGAACCTGACTGAATGACCGGACTGAACGACCGGATCAATACGACGGGATTGAATGACGGGAGTGGTGGATGCGCTCATCCGGCCTGCCTGGTGAGTCGCTGGACAGTCCCCTTTCTGGAGGAACTTCGATGGGACCGATGCTTCTGGTGATTTTCGTGGTGCTGGCCATGGTGGCGTTGGCCGGTATGTTCAAGGCGGGGAGCGGCGGAGCTCGCAAGGCCCTTGCCCTCCTGGCGGTGGTGTTGCTCGCAGTGGGTCTGGCGGTGAGTTCCGTCACCTATGTCCCATCCGACAAGGTGGGCATCGTCAACAAGAACGCATTTGGCAGTTCGCTCAAGGACGGCAAGATCATCGCCGTCGACGGCGAGATGGGTGTGCAGGCCGATGTGCTGCCGCCGGGATGGCACCTTGGCTACTGGCCAGTGCTCTTCACGGTCCGCAACGTCGATCTGGTGGAGATCCGCTCAGACGACGTTGGCCTGATCGAGACATCGGACGGCCAGCCGCTCGAAGGTGACCAGCTCTTTGCGCCCGACTACAAGGCCGAGGAGTTCCAGCAGATGCTCGATGCCCGCCACTTCCTCACCGCTGGCAAGGGATACAAGGGCAAGCAGGCCTCGGTGCTCAAGCCAGGCAAGTATCGCCTCAACACCGAACTCTACCGCGTGACGATGGTCAAGCAGACCGAAGTGGCACCGGGCGAGGTAGGCGTGCTCAAGGCCAACTACGGCAAGCCCCCGACGCTCGCGGCCCCGCGCGTGCGAGCCGCCGGAGAGGGTGCCGCACTGCCCAGCTCGCCGTCCGATGGCGGCGCTGGTGAACAGCCTGCCGACGACACGACGATGAAGTTCGCGGCCGATGGCGAACGAGGCATCCGCGCTACGGTGCTCCCGCCGGGCAAGTACGCGCTCAACACCGATGCCTTCACCGTCACCGAGATGTGGACGACGCAGATGATCGCCCACTACACCTCCGGTGCCACCGTGAACCCGCAGTCGAAGAAGACTGAAGTCAGTAACTCCACTGGCGAGGAGAAGGAGATCACCGTGCGCACGAGCGACGGCTTCACCTTCCCCGTCGATGTCCGGGTTGAATACCTTGTGACGCCCGCGGACGCGCCGTTGGTCATCGCCAAACTCGGCGACGATGAGGGCGACCGCTTCCGCAACGCGCTCAACTCGGCAGTCCGGGCGATCTTCCGCAACAACGCCGAGAGCGTCCGAGCCCTCGACTACGTGCAGGAGCGTTCGCAGCAGGAAACCCAGTCGCTGACCATGCTGCGCAGCCAGATGGCTCGCTTCGGCGTGACCGTCACCGCCGTGCGCATCGGCAACGTCGGCGATGAAGAGAGCCTTGGTGCCCTGCTCAAGACACAGACCGATCGCGAAATCGCCAAGCAGGAGCAGCAGACCTTCCAGGAACAGCAGAAGGCCGCCACCCAGAAGAAGGAACTCACCCGCGTCACACAGGAGGCCGAGGAAGAGAAGAAGCTCGCCACGGCCACCTACGAGGTGAAGATCGCGGATGAGTCACAGAAGAAGAAGGTGATCGAAGCCAAGGCCGAGGCCGAGGCAACCAAGATCAAGGCGACCGCACAGGCCGAGGCCTACAAGCAGATCGCCGAGCAGATCGGCAAGAGCAACGCGGCCCTCATCGAGTTGCTCAAGATCGTCGGCGAGAAGGGCATTGAGATCACACCCCGCATCATGGTGACCGGCAAGGATGAGGGGGGCATGGGTTCGGCCCTCATGGGCACCATCCTCGACAGAGTCACCTCCGATGACGATGGCCCCAAGCCCGCTGCAACCAAGCCGCCGGCCAAGCCCTGAGTCCCTGAAAGGCTGAGTCAAACCAGCGCCCCCGTCCTCCGCAGAGCCCTGGGCAATTGCCCGGGGGCTCACCGGGGAACGGGGGCGTTGTTGTTGCCGCGGCGGCCTGAGCACGCGTAAACTCGGATCGTTCCCAACCACCGTGTTCCCGCGAACCGGCACTGCGAGTGCCGCGGCGAACACGGGCTTTGCAAGGCGGATTCTCCCATGCGTCAGGCTTCATGTATCGCGGCGATGGTTCTCTTGGCTGGCACCAGTGCGAGCATCCTGCCCGGATGCAGCAGCGCCATGATCGCCGCGAAGGAATACATGGGCATCCCCAAGCGTGACCAGATGGTCGCCCGCGTGCAGGACGCCCGTGACAGCCAGAACGATGCCAAGCAGCAGTTCGCCTCGGCCCTCGAGGAGTTCATCGCCGTGACCAAGGTCAATGGCGGCGAACTCGAAACCAGATACAAGAGCTTCAGCGCCAAGTACGACAGCTGCGATGCGAGCGCGAAGGCGGTCCATGCACGCATCGCCGACGTCGAACGCGTCGCCGCGGCACTCTTTGCCGAATGGCAGAAGGAAGTGGGCGAGTACTCAAGCGCCACGATGAAGGCCGAGTCGCAGGCTGATCTGGACAAGACCAAGGCAACGTACGAGAAGCTGCTGGGTAGCATGAAGACCGCCGCGGGCAAGATGGAAAAGCCACTGAGCAACTTCAAGGATCAGGTGCGCTACCTCAAGCACAAGCTCAACGCCCGCGCCATCGCAGGCCTTGAAGGCACCGCACGCGAAATCAGCGCGGATGTGGAATCGCTCATCAAGGAAATGAACGCCAGCATCGACGAAGCCAACCAGTTCATCTCGCAGATGCAGGTGAAGTAACGCTCGCCACAGCTGCCACCCGCGGACCGGAGCACGAGGACTCCGGCCGCGTCATGCGAATCAGTCGCCCGTATCCAGGACCGCCATGAAGGCTTCCTGCGGGATGCTCACCGAGCCCACGTTCTTCATCCGCTTCTTGCCTTCCTTCTGCTTCTCGAGCAGCTTGCGCTTACGCGACACGTCGCCGCCGTAGCACTTGGCAAGAACGTCCTTACGGAAGGCCTTGATCGTCTCGCGGGCGATGATCTTGCCACCGATGGCCGACTGGAGCGGAATCTCGAACTGGTGACGCGGAATCTGGTCCTTGAGCTTGCTCAAGAGGCCACGGCCGCGCTGCTCGGCACGATCACGGTGCACGATGATCGACAGTGCTTCCACTGCATCACCGTTCACCAGGATGTCCATCTTCACGAGGTTGTCGGGCTGATAGCGGATCACTTCGTAATCCATCGTGCCGTAGCCGCTGGTCATGCCCTTCATCTTGTCGAAGAAGTCGTAGATGATCTCAGCCAGCGGCATCTCGAACTGCAGCAGGTCACGCGTGGGCGACACGTACGACTGGGCCTTGTACAGCCCGCGCCGGTCCATGCACAGTTTCATGATGTCGCCGATGTTCGTCTTGGGAATCATCAGATCCACGCGGCAGATCGGCTCGCGGATCTCGGTGATCAGGCTCGAATTGGGCAGTTCCGCGGGATTGTGCACTTCCACCAGCGTGTGCGCATCGGGAATGTCGTGATCCTTGGCCGCCTTGGTCATCGCTTCGACCACATCGCCACGGGCAGTGCCGTCGTGACGCATGCCCGAACGCGCGATCACCTTGAGCACCTGGCCCGAAGGCGACACTACATCGTCAGTCCCGCGGCAGACCACCTGATACGACACCGTCGGCGCCGTCTGCACAATCTCCACTTCACCCTCACGCTCCAGACGCTCCTGGATGATGTCCATGTGGAGCAGCCCGAGGAACCCGCAGCGGAACCCGAAGCCAAGAGCCTCGGAGTGCACGGGCTGGAAGGTGAACGAACTGTCGTTGAGGCTCAGCTTCTCGACTGCTTCGCGGAGATCCTCGAAGTCGGTCGACTCGCCTTCTTCCTTGGTCGCGGGGTAGAAGTCGCAGAAGACCATCTGCCGCGGCGGCTGGTAGCCTTCCAGCGCTTCGGTCGCCGGATTGTTTTCCAGCGTGATCGTGTCGCCGATTCGAACGTCCTTGAGCGAGCGGATCGCCGCGACGACGTAGCCGGTTTCACCGGGTCCGATTTCCTTGATGCGCACGGGCTTGGGCGTCATCTTGCCCATGTCCGTCACCTGGAAGGTGCGCTCCGTGCCCATCATGCGGATCTTGTCGCCCACCTTGAGCTTGCCATCGAACACACGGGCGTAGACCACCACACCCCGGTAGTCGTCGTAGACGGCATCGAAGATGAGTGCGCGAAGCTGCTCGACCACCGGCTTTCGGGGTGAGGGGAGGCGTTCGCAGATCGCCGCGAGAAGCTCCTTGATGCCCTGGCCGGTCTTGGCCGACACCAGGATGCAGTCCTCGGCCTTGAAGCCCAGGGTCTGCTCGATTTCCTCGGCAACCTCGACAGGCTGCGCGCTGGGAAGATCGATCTTGTTGATGACGGGGATGATCGTCAGGTTCTCGTTGACCGCCAGATAGGCGTTCACGAGCGTCTGGGCCTGCACGCCCTGGGTTGAGTCGACGACGAGCACGGCTCCTTCGCACGCCTTGAGGGCGCGGGAGACTTCGTAGTTGAAGTCCACGTGCCCGGGCGTATCGATGAAGTTCATCATGAACAGTTCACCGTGCTCCGCGGCTTTGCCCTTGGCGACCTTGTGCTCGCCCGACTCATCCACCGGTGTCTCGTACTCATTCTCGAGATCATCGGTCTTGGCACCAATGACGTGGCGGTGCATCACCGTCACGGCCGAGGCCTTGATGGTGATGCCGCGTTCACGTTCGAGGTCCATCGAGTCCAGAATCTGGTCTCGGGCCTCGCGTGAGGAGACGGCATTGGTAGCCTGCAGCAACCGATCGGCCAGGGTGCTCTTCCCGTGGTCGATGTGGGCGATGATGCTGAAGTTGCGGATGTTGGGGGACTGGTCGGACATAGCGAACTGGATTGTAGGTAAACAAAGCCGCGGGATACCGGTCGGAACCGAGGTCATTTCCGGCCTGCCACCAACTGCCCCCAACGGACAAAAGACACTGGTGCGGGGGCTGGTAGGGAGGAGAACCCGGCCGGAACGCGGCTACGGTTGGGTGGAACGAGGTGTGGCCCTTGAAAGCCCGCGGAAAGGGCCCCGCACGACTCCCCCCTCCCCCCCGCCGCGGCCCCCGCGCGTGCCTTTGGCCGCGATCCGGTGGCTTGAGTCGAGGGTCAGGTTGGGTGGGGTGTGCTGCTGTTGATCCGCCGCGGCGTTTATCTGAGCCACCCTGGCTCGCCAGAAAGGGTCTCTTCCATGTCCACCACTGCTGCCAACCTCCCCACCACCCCCGCAACCCTCGCAGTCATCGGCGCCGGTCAGATGGGAGGCGGCATCGCCCAGGTCGCGGCTGTCGCCGGCCTCAATGTCATCGTCTTTGATGCCTACCCGGGTGCCACCGATAAGTGCAAGGGCGTTCACAAGAAGAGCCTCTCCAAGTTCGTCGAGAAGCAGAAGATCAGCCAGGCCGACATGGACGCGGCAGTGTCTCGCATCTCCTATGTGAGCGAACTGAGCGGCATCGCGGGCGCGAACTGGGTCGTCGAAGCCATCGTCGAGGATGCGAAGGTCAAGAAGGACCTGTTTGCGAACCTGGCTTCGATGTTCCCGTCGGAGGATGTGGTGCTGGCGACGAATACGAGTTCGATCAGCATCACGGAGATCGCCGCGGCGACGGGCAAGGCCGCGCACCGTGTCGTGGGCATGCACTTCTTCAATCCGGTGCCGCTGATGGCGCTGGTCGAAGTGATCCCCGGCATTCAGACGTCGAAGGATGTCGTGGAGCGGACGATCGCGCTGGCGACCAAGATGGGCAAGACGCCGCTGAAGGCCAACGACCGGGCGGGCTTCATCTCCAACCGCGTGCTGATGCCGATGATCAACGAAGCCTTCTATGCGTGGATGGAAGGTGTGGCCGAGCCCGAGGCCATCGATGGCATCATGAAACTTGGCTGCAACTTCCCGATGGGCCCGTTGCGTCTGGCGGACTTCATCGGGCTTGATACGTGCGTGCACATCATGAATGTGCTGGCCGATGGGCTCAACAACGACCGCTACCGTGCGTGCCCGCTGCTCAAGCAGCTGGTGACGGCGGGTCGCATGGGCGACAAGGCTGGCCGCGGGGTGTATGAGTATCCGGCGAAGTGAGCCGGGCAAGACCGAGGGATTGATGCACGAAGAATCGGCAGGGACTGCACATCAGGAATCGGTCCTGAGGCGACTACGGGCCCGCGTTGTTGCATCGAGGTCCTATTCGGACGATGCATTGCTGGCACTCGTTCTGGTTGCGCGGGAGCGTCACCGACGCAAGATCTGGCCGTTCGTGCAGCGTTGCGTCTATGTGGTGGGCTGGATGATCCTAGGTTTGGCCGTGGGGGTCATCCTCGCCGGTGCGGTCGGCGTGCTGCTCTTTTTCTTTCAGATCGAAGGTGTGGCAGGCCTTCTGGCGGTGTTGGTGCTCTCGGCCATCGCTGGAGGTCTGCTTGGCCTGCGCATTGGCCGCGATGCTGTGTTCATTGAACAGATGAGCCGGTTGCTGCGTGAACCAAACTGCTTTGCGTGTGGATCATCGCTTCCGCACGAGATGGCATCGCCCGACAGCCAACATGTCTGCTCAGAATGCGGGACCGTTCGAACGCCGCCGCCACCAAAAGGCCCAGCGAACTCGCCGGTACAGGTCGCAGTGAATGAAGAGACAAAAAGTGCCTATCCAAAGATCGCGGAACTGCATGTTCTCGATATCGCTGAGGCAAGTGCGATCGTTGCGGCCACCAAGAGCTTCACGGCATTTCGGCTGAACTACTGCATGCAATGGGTGGCAGCACTGGCCGTGATCGGTGGCGTGTTGGTCGCCCTTCTGGTCTTCCTTGGCGGGAGCTTGACCGCCATGGGACCTCAGAACTACTTCGGGGCCATCGGAAGCATCGCACTGGGAGCCGTACTCCTTGGGCTGGTCAAGCAGTCGCTGGGTACCACTCTGCACCGCCACGTCCAGGCGGCACTCTCGCCGCGGACCCACTGCTTGAAGTGCGGCTATTCACTCTCTGGCCTTCAGGTCGATTCGACCGGCTACAGCCGCTGCAGCGAATGCGGGCTGCGTGCTCGCCCATTTGCAGTGACGCCATCGGCCCCGCGGCGATCGAGAGCAAGCTTGTAGGAACCTCCACCATGCGACTGCTCCGAAAGACAATCCACCGTGCTTTTCCGGAGCTCGACGCCTTTGGTGACGATCGGTGCATTCGCTTCATCGATGCGGCAAGGAGCGGGCGCTGGAACAAGATCTCGACGATCACCGTGTGTCTCCTCGCGTCCTTGCTGACACTCCTGACGTGCATTTTCGTCGCCGATCTGCTCTCGCCACCGGCTGCCTCGGCCGACTTTGGACTGGTCGACATAGCCGTCATCATCGCTGGCTGCATGGCAGCACCATTGGTGGCACTCATTGTTCGGGATCAACTGCTGCGGCTCCGGGTAAGTTACCTGCTGGCGTGCCGCGGGATCTGCCTTGGATGCGACTATGCGTTGATCGGCCTCACCGCGGATGCAGATGGAATGGTGACCTGCCCTGAGTGCCATCGCCGGAGTGAACTGGACGACGCCTTCGCGCATCTCGAGGGCGAAGAAGCACGCAGGGTTCATTCCGGCGATGCACGCTGGCGTCGCCGACGCATCTGGCTGCTGATGATGCTTCAGCATGCATGTGTCGTCGGGATCTACTCGAGCGTGTTGCTGCCCGCCCTGGGTGCCGGGCTTCTCGAGGCGCTGATCAGGCTCCAGCCACATCGCATCAACGCACTTCGCGCCTCGATCCCTTCAGCATCCGACCTCGCTGGACGCGTCGGCCTCGCCCCCGGCCCGGATCTGTGGAGCATCTACAGCAACACCGTCCTTGGAGTACTGCCCGAACCATGGGTGGGCGGTAGTTCTGGCGGCATTCGTTGGGGCGCACTCGAGGCCATGGCTGCAGAACCAACGCGACCGCTCACGACTCTCGATCGCGAGATGCTCGCCGCGGCAAAGGCCGATGGTCGCGTTGCCGCACTTGCGAGTCTTGGCGCATGTCAGCCTCGCTTTCTGCCAGAGTGCGGCGGCAATGGCACGATCGACAAGCAAACCGTGTCTAAGCATGTCAGCAACCTGGTCGACCACGCGTGGGTGAATGAAATCCGGATGTACGCAGCAATCGAATCCCAAGATGCTGGCGAACTGGCGAACGCGGTGCGCGTTGGACTTCTCATCGCAACCGCACTTGAACTTCGAGGGCGCGACGGTGCGTGGGGTCAAGGGAAGCGGGTTGAATACCTGACGCACGCGGCCGTCCTTGCCGCACTTGAATCACCCGCAGCACGGGAGTTTGTGCCATCCCTGAGCGATATCTACTCGACGCTGCCGACTGACGTCCCCAACGCGCACGTCTGGCAAGCGTTGCGAGCCGACAGTCTGGAACAGATCTGCACCATGCTTGCTGACAAGTCGCCGGGGTGGCGTAACTACCTCAGCGGAGAGACGCGGCTCGGAGCACTGACGGTGCCGATCGAGGACTTCACGCGGCTTATGACAAACCTCTCAGCTGTCCCGTCGGCACAGCGTCGTCCATCGGTCTCGTTGCAGCCACCTCATTCCTTTACCGCATTCTCGAGCGATGGGTTGTTCGTCGATAGACCCGAACACTGCGTGTCAACGGCGGATACAACTTCACTTCAACTCGCAGGCATTCGCGTGTGGCTGGCCTTGGAACGCTACTACCAGAAGCACGGTGAGTACCCAGCAACACTCAACGAACTGGAAGCAGGAAGGTCAACGCCAGATCCCATGACTGCAAAGCCATTTGACTATCGCCGGATCGATGGCGTCCACCGCTTTGATGCCTTTGATTCAACGCGAGGATTCCTGCTCTCTTCGCGGGGAAGCGACGATCGTGAGGATCTGCTGGAAACGTCGGCTTCACTTCCACCGGTGAGAATGCTGCCGCGTGCTGGCCGGTACCGATTCGACCTGGGCGTTCCGAAACTGACCGGTCCAAGGGATATCCTCATCAACGCTGCGAACTGACTGAACCCGATGCGCCTCCTCCGCAACAAGATCTACCGTGCCTTTCCGGAGCTTGATCGCTTCGATGATGAGCGGTGCGTGCGTTTTGTCGAGGCGGCTCGCCGCGGGTGGGCGGTGAAGGGTGTCGGGCTCGCGTTGGTGCTGCTCACCGGAGCGGTCATCACCATCGCACCGCCGGGGATCACGATTCTGGTGTTGAGATTCACCAGTTTCGGCACGACCCGCGGCAACTCAGATCTCTTCGGACTGTTCACGACCGTGGTGCTGACCGGCTGCATCTGCGGGCCCCTCGCCGGGATTCTGATGCGCGATATCCTGCTTCGATGGCGGGTTCGCCATGTGCTGCGGACCCGCGGCAGTTGCTTCTCGTGCCGCTACAGCCTCCTTGGGTTGCCGGTCGCTGCGGGCAATCTGGTCACGTGCCCGGAGTGTCAGACCGTCAATGAAGTCGATGAGGCAATGACGGAGTTGAGCTCATCTGATACTGCGGGGCCACGTGTGAGCTCTGACCCAGCGGCTGTCGAGGCACTCAAAGCTAAGGCTGAGCGTCGGCTTCGTTGGTGGCGAAGGACGAAGGTGGCAGTGTCCATCGCCGCGGCTGTGCTCGCGGCGTGCTGGGGCGGATACGAGTACTTTCTCAGGCAGCAGGCAGCCGCGGCGGCAGCGGCAAGGCCCGGGATTGCTGGCTTGATGATGTATGCGGAGTCGCTGCAGCCTGCGCCGGCTTCGCCTGATGAGTTGGATGGGTGGGTGCTCTATGACAAGGCCCTTGCGGCAAAGCTCCGAGTGGATGAGGTGCTGTCGCAGACTCCCCCTCGCGAGTTTGCTGGCAAATCACTCCGCGAGGACTTTTCCTCGGTCTACGCGGAAGCAACTACCAATGCGCAGGAGAATGAGCGTCGAAAACTCCAGGCCGATGCCGCAATCCAAGCGATTGCAGCCTATGAAGCTCAGGGGGTGTTCGGCGAGTTTGATGCCCTTGCCGGAGCCAGACGGTGCCTGATGCCGCTGCAGGTAGCACCGAACGCGCCGTTGGTCAGCATCAGCCTGCCGCAGAATGGGCCGGGTCTCAGTGTTGTCTACTTGATGAACGCCAGAATGACACTGGCTGCACGCAGCGGGAATCGGGCACAGGTCATTGCCGCCTACCGCACTGGTCTTGCGCTCGCAAGGTTGCACCAGATGCAGCCGGCAAGTACCGGATTGGTATTGGGGTTGCTCTTTGAGCGGCAGATGCATGATCAGCTTCGTCGATTGCTGATCACTGCTCCCCAGACGTTTGATGTCCCCACACTCAAGAGCCTCATCGCCGCGGCGCGCGAGCAGCACTGGGATATGCCGCCAGGTCACCTTGTCGCCGGTGATGCACTGTGCAAACTCGACACACTCGCGTGGATCTTCTCCAGCCCGGACAGGGTGCGATTCGGAAAGTTCACACCTGGACTTGGCAACGCCTTCGGAGGATGGGGACCGCTGGGCGCGGCAGAACTCACCGGGAGTCTTGGCACCTTCGAAAGCAACCGGGCAGAGCTGATCGCCCGTACCCAAACCTGGACGAATCTCGCGGGGCTTCGCGTCTTCGAGAGGGAATCGATGCCCGTCCCTGGCGTCGAGGCGGCGCATGCAGTAGTGTCGCTCTTGGACTACCCCCCGTGGTCGAAATTGCAGCACCGCGATGCGACGATGCTGATTCGTAACGGCACCTTTGCCATGCTTGCCGTCGAACTCTACCAACGCGAGCACGGCGACCCGCCACCCACGCTCAGTGCAGCGCTCGGAGAGATACCCGTGCATCTGGTACTTGACCCCTTCGCGACTGCCGCGACCGAACAGCTTCGCTACAAGCTCATCGATGCCGGTTCGGACCGTCTGAAGCGGCCTTACCTGATCTACAGCGTGGGCGGGGACTTCACCGATGACGGTGGTGCAACCCCGCCGATGCCCTACGTGAACGAGTACGCACTGCCCCTTCCCATGAACATGTCAGGGCGAAGAGGAGTTGATTACATCATCAATGACGATCGATGAAGGGGGCCATGGCGATAGCGAAATGTGAAGGCAGCACCAGAGATGATCCCTGAATGCGGATCACATGTGGATGGCCGCAGACGGAGAGTACGATGCGACTGAATCGAACCAAGATCTACCGTGCCTTTCCGGAGCTGGACCGCTTCGACGATGCCCGTTGCGAGCGGTTCGTTCAAGCTGTGCGGGGCGGGACGGGGCGTCGCCTGACTGCGCTGGCGAAGTGCATCCTCGTGAGCATCGTCATTCTCGTGGTGCCGCCCATCGCTCTTGGCCTGATCGTCGGATGGATCGAATCCGCTCTCGCCCTCGGGAGCGACCTTGCCTACCCGACATTCGTCGGCACATCCCTCATCGCGATGATTGCCGCTCCGACCATCGGACTTCTGACCCGTGATGCGCTGATTCGCAGGCGAGTTCGGTTCATTCTGCGAACACGCTGCACCTGCCTTACCTGTCAGGACAGCCTTCTCGGGCTTCCGATCGAACCCGATCTGATGGTGACATGCCCCAGGTGCCAGTCCGCGAGCAGAGTTGATGCAGCGATAGGCGAGTTGAGTCCTGCTACGGACGGAGCCTCCAGATCCTCATCAGATCCAGATACACGCCACAGGCCATGGATCCCGGAACGCGTGAAACAGAAAGTGCGATCTCTTGTTTGGACCGCTTTCTCGAGTATGGCGATTGCGACGGCGCTTGGCTGGGGCTTTTACGAAGTCTTTCTCTGGCGTCAGGCACAGCAGGCGATAGCCCTCAAGCCCGGTGCTGCGGGCCTTCTCACCTACGCGCAGACGCTCCAGCCGACCACGGCGGGCGAGGAGGAACAGGATGGCTGGAACGTCTACCTCATTGCTCGACGGAAACAGGGGAACGTAGACGCGATTCTGGGGCAGTCCATACCCCCCAAAGTCAACGACGAATCAGTCTCTCCCGATTTCTCCGAGATCTACGCGCCAACGCCTGCGAATGAACTCTCTGAAGCAAGCCGTCTCTTCAAGCAAGCGAGCATTTCCGAAGCAGAGCGATACCTCAAGACATATGACGATCAGGGGCTCTGGAAAGCCTACGACCCCATGGCAGAAACTCGGCGATGCATCATGCCGCTGAACTTGCCCTCAAACATGCCTGCCTTCGCAATCCAATTGTCTGAACTGGTCGAAGCTCGGAAGCTGATGATGGTCCTTGCCGCACGCATGACGACGGCCGCACGACGCGGCGATGGTCAGGAAGTCGCGACAGCCTACCGAACGCTTCTGAGCTTGGCACGCATGACGCAAATGCAGCCGCTGGGATTTCAGTATCTGGTCGGAGTATCAATCGAATGCACTGCATTTGAACGCGTTTGCTCCCTGATGCGGACCCACCCGGGCACCTTCACGCTTGAGACACTTGATTCCCTCATCAACGCGGGCATCGAACAGGAATGGACGCCACCCCCCAATCACCCGTGGGAAGGGGACCGCCTTTGCAACATCGATACTGCGGCCTGGGTCTTTTCGAGCCCTTCTCGAGTTCGCTTCGGGAAGTTCTCTCCGGCACTGCGTCGTTCCAGCGAAATCTTCTCGCCCGCCGATGCGAACCAGCCGGTTCAGGGCGACCTGGGCACACTGGACAGCGTCGTAGCCGAATTCAATGAGAGGGCGATGGCTCAGACACATCGGGCCTCCATGACCTATGCAGATCGCAGGAAGACTCACGAGTCAACCAAGACATCCAATCTCCTCGTCAAGCTCCTGGCGACATCGTGTGATCCACTCCTCGAAGCCCGCGATACGCGGCAGCTTCTTCGCAACGGAACTGCCGCGCTGCTCCTCATCGAACGCTTCCGCCGCGTGAACGGTCGAGTTCCAAACTCCCTCGAAGAGGCACGCGGCAACGACACGCGGGCGTCATTGACCGATCCCTTCTCGGGGGAGCCGCTGCTCTACAGGCTTGTCGACTCGCAGGCCGACAAGCTTCAACGTTCCTACCTGCTCTATGGGGTCGGCAGCGACATGCGCGACGATGGCGGTGCCACCTCCCCAGCCTTCCCGAGATACGCGGCATTGAAAGCAAGTGCGTCAAAGACCCAACCAACACTGGACTTTGTCATCAATGACGACCGATGACTGGCGGAGCCAGGGCAATCGCAAGGTGGTGCGAGACTTGCTTTATCAGCGGGTTGCTGAGCGACTTTCGAGAATCGTGTTGAGAAGCAGTCTGATCGAGGCTCGCGTGGAATGGCTTTAGACGCCGAGGGAGCGGGATCGCCGATGTGGCTCGGGAGAGCCACGGGACAGGGGAACACGGCTCGGAGAGCCGTGCCACGCGCCGCCTCACCGCACCTTCACGCCGCCCTTGATCACCGCATCCACCTCGCGCAATGCCGCGATGTTCTCGAGCGGGTTCTTCTTCACCGCCACCAGATCCGCGGCTTTGCCCGCTTCGATCGTACCGATCTCCTTCTCAAGCCCCAGCAGTTCACTGGCAACCACGGTCGCGCTGCGGATCGCATCCATGGGCTTCATGCCCAGTTCCACCATGAGCACGAACTCACGAGCGTTCTCGCCGTGCTCGCTCACACCGGTATCGGTGCCGAAGGCGATCTTGACGCCTGCTTCGTGCGAGCGTTTGAACATCTCCTTGGCGATGGGGCCGACGATTTTGGCTTTCGCGGCGACCATGGGGAGGTAGTACCCGGGCTTCTCCGCATTTTCCGCGACGGTCTGCGCGGCCAGAAGGGTGGGCACGTGGTAGGTGCCGTGTTCCTTCATGAGCGTCACGGAATCGTCGCCCAGGAATGTGCCGTGTTCGATGGAGTCGACCCCTGCGCGGATCGCCGCGTTGATGCCGTCGACACCGTGGGCGTGTGCGGCCACCTTGCGGTTCATCGCGTGAGCCGTGGCGACGATGGTCTTGAGTTCTTCATCGGAGAAGTGCTTGGCCAGTCCAGCGGTTGAGGTGGAGAGCACGCCGCCGGTGGCGGTGAGCTTGATGCAGTCGGCCCCGGCCTTGATCTGCGCCCGCACGGCCTTGGCGCATTCATCGGGCCCGTCGGCGATGCCGTTCGCGGGCGTCTGCTCGGGGAAGAGACCGGGGCGATACCCCAGCGTGCCATCGCCGTGGCCACCCGTCACCGCAATCGCATGCCCCGCGGCGACAATTCGCGGCCCCACGATGATCCCTCGATTGATCGCTTCACGCAACGCAAAGATCGCATTCGTATCGCCGGCGCCCAGATCACGGACCGTCGTGAAGCCTGATTCAACCGTCACCTTCGCGTACTGCGTGCTGCGGATCGCCACGAACTCGGAACTCTCGGTCGTGAACCGAGGCCGCACCGATTGATCGAAGAACATGGTCATGTGCACATGGCAATCAATGAACCCGGGCATGACCCAGGCATCCTTGAAGTCCACTTCAATCGCGCCCTCGACCTTGAGGTCAAAGCCGGCCACGACTGAATCGATGCGATCGCCCTTGATCACGACCGTGGCGTTGGTCAGCGGGTCCTGACCGGGAACGGCGATCAGGTGCCCACAGCGCACCAGCGTTACGGGTTCATCGCCCGATGCTTCCGGGCTGGTGGCAAGGACTGAATGAACGGCCAGCGCAGCAATGAGTGGAATCAGGGGCATGGAACAGCGTAGGCACTGGTGGTGCTGCCACCACACGCCGGACCGTCATCCGTCGCGTCCGTCAGCAGCCCGCTTCCCACCGCACAAAGAAGTACTCGATATCACTGCCATCCACCCCGCCATCGGCATTCACATCCCCGGCAATCTCGCCGGTCTCCCACGTGATGAAGAACGCCTCGATGTCGCTGCCGTCAACGCCCCCATCCTGATTGAAGTCGGCTTCGCACGGGGCAGGACAGATACCAACGTCATCACAGGCGGTGCCGATCCCGCTGAAGACACCACCCGCAGCGTCACACGCCGCTTCGGTCAGCACCTGACACGTGCCCTCAATGCAGCACGCACCTGCGACGCGCGACACCAGCTTGAGAACGCGGCCGTGCAACCAGTCGGCCATGTAGAGTTCGCCATTCACCGACTCGCCGAACGACGCGATGTAGGTCAGCAGTGGCGTGCCGCCGGGCTCGACCTGAGCGGTCACATCCTCGAGCACCGGCGGCATGGATGGGCCGACGACAAAGAGCCGCGATGTCTGCCAGTCCGCACAGAGGTACGAACCTTCAAGCCCTGGAATCGCACGTCCCCGATAGACATAGCCGCCCGTGATGCTCTGGCCGATCGCGTGGTCATACACGAGAAATGGGTCAGTGGAACCGGGAACAGGGCACTGGCAATCGCCATATCCCGTGCAGTTGAACCCTTCCTGGCACCGCCACCCGTAGTTGCGTCCACCCGCATCGCCTGCTCGCTCGACATTGATCTCTTCGAAATCATCCTGTCCTACATCCGCCATCCACAGGTCGCCCGTGGCACGGTCAAACGAGCAACGCCAGGCATTGCGAAGTCCGTACGACCAGATCTCCGGGTCCGCCGCGGTCCCGACGTACGGATTGTCAGCCGGGATCCGATAGTTGCGAGTCGCATCGAGTGGAAAGTCGTCCCCTGATGGATCCAGCCTCAGCATCTTGCCCTGCAACTGTCCGCCGGTGATCGTCTGCGCGGCATTGATCGGATCAGGATCCACGGCGGTGCCCCCATCGCCAGATGAGAGATAGACGTACCCATCAAGAGGCGAAATCCCGATCCATCCGCCGTTGTGGCCACCGGCGTTGCGCGGATACGTGAAGATCAGACTGGCGCTCGCAGGCTCAGCACGTCCTGTCAGCGGATCCACGTGATATCGCACGAGTGTGCCCTGACTGTCGGGCTGGCGCGTGTAATAGACATAGCAATATCCCGTTGATGCGAACGCGGGATCGAAGACCAGCCCCAGCAGACCACCATCGCCAAAGACACGCACAGAACTCGCGATGTTCAGGAACGGTGTCGGATCAACCTGGCCAGTCGTGAGATCGATGCGTGCGATGGTGCCGGCCCGCTGCGCCACGTAGAGGTGGGTGCTGTCCGTGGGCATCGCGGCGATGGCGACTGGTTGACTCAGGCCGCTCGCGACGACTCGGACCGTCATCGGCGGAGCCGCCTCGGCAAGCCCCGCGGCTGCGCCCACGCATGCAATCACCATGATCGAACGAACATCCCGCATGCCCATGTCTCTCCTCCTTGCAACCATTCTCTCTGACTCAGTGGCCGTTTCCGGACGTGCCTTCGGATGATAGTGGATGCTGCGTGAGTAACGGATGAGCCTGGCCTCATCATGCAAGCAACACCAATCAGGCCCCTGACGTCGCAGGTTCGGCTTCGCAGCAGTCTGACCCGCAGGGTGCGTGACATGGACGTGTGCTCTTCACTCGCATGTGAGCACGAACGTCCGCTGGTCGATGCCGCCGCTGCCGACAATGAAGTTCTTCACGATGCCACATTTGGGGCAGCGGGCCGTGTACCCGCTTCCATCCGCTGAACGGAGGACCTTCAAGTAGGCGTTGGCGCACTTGAAATAGACCTGGAGCGCCGGTCGGGCACCATCGCCAGACTGGCCGGTGCCTCTGGAACCGGTCGTTCCACCGGGTTGGCGGGGGTCGGGTTCCTGAATGTCGAGGGAGTGTGAAGAACTCATGAACGATCGAGGGGTTGGGATCCAGGAACGACCCGGGAGCGAGCCGCGGCGGCATTGGAACGGCATCCCCAACGGAGCACGAAATCCAACACACTGCCACTCAATATGTTACGCGCATCTGTTTGGAATATGTTTGCGTCCGCTCAATGCCGAGGCCACAGCCTGCGTAGACTCTGCATTCGTTCCATCGTCAAGATTCGTCCGATATAAGCAATACACGAGTCAGCGTTCGTTCACCGGGTCGCACGGGCGGCCCAGCAGTGGGGTCCTTTGAGCCACGCACGAATGGGAAGCCGGGCCATGATGTGCCAGGTTCCAAAGACGAGATTCTGTGCGTGGTTTCCGTGGTGGGTTTGGTGAACGTGAGTTTGTCCAAAGTATGTCTTCGGTCGTCGTCCCTCCATCTCTTGCAATCCTGTCGAGCCCTCCGCCGCCACCCACACCCATGGGGTTGATTGCGGGCGGAGGTCGCTTGCCGATTCTCATTGCCCAGTCGCTGCGTGATGCCGGGCACCCCGTCCACGGGCTGGGCCTGTGCAACCAGTTTGAACCCGAACTCCCTGGCCTCTGCTCCACCTTCCGGACGGTTGGCCTGCTCCGCATCGGCAGCTGGGGCCGCATTCTCTCCAGCCTGGGCGTGCATCACGCGATCATGGTCGGCAAGGTCGACAAGGCCAAGCTGATGCACGATCCGTGGCGCATCTTCCGCAACCTGCCCGACTGGGCAGCGGTCGTGAGCTGGTACAAGCATCTTCGCCACGACAAGCGCTCGCACGCAGTGCTGAGCGCAGTCGCGGCACAACTGAACAAGTCGGGCGTCACGCTCCTGGATTCGACCGCTCCCATTCCCGACGAAATGGCCACCATCGGAACGATGACGGCCAAGGGCCCCGGGCAGGCCCAGCAGGCCGACATCGACTTTGCATGGCCGCTGCTCGCCCACACACTGCGTCTTGACATTGGTCAGGCCATCGCCGTGCGCGAACGCGATGTGATCGCAGTCGAAGCCGTTGAAGGCACCGACCGCATGATCGAGCGGGCAGGCAAGCTCTGCCGCGCGAAGGGGTGGACGCTGGTGAAGGGTGCCCGTATCGGGCACGATCGCCGCGCGGATGTGCCCACGGTTGGTGTGAACACGATCCGGAATCTGCATGCCCATGGGGGAACGTGCTTGGCGCTCGCCGCGGGCGATGTGATCATGCTCGACAAGGAGGAGATGATCCGCCTTGGCGACCGGCTTGGCGTCGCGATTGTCGGCGTGGAGCGCCTGCACGGTGTGACCGACGACCAGATCAAGGAAGAAGCCAAGACCGCAGACATTTCGATTGCGGATCTGGTCGGGGCCGAGAGTGTGGCGCCGATTGTGATCAGCTCGGAACGGCTCGAAGCCGCGGCGGACTCGCCCAGTGCGGACCCCGCTGAGTCTGCATCGCCCAGCACCCCCACCGCATCCGTGACGACTGAGCCCTCGACCGTCAAGGCCGAGCAGTCCGTCGCTTCCTGATGATCGTTGCTGGGTTGCCGCGTTCCAACGCATTCTGAAGCACGATTGGCCCATCCACCCTCGCCCGACGATGACCAAGCCCCGCAGTCGCCCAGAACCCGCCGCTGATGTTCCGCAGGGCCCCACCTTCGTCTCCCGAGGCGGACTCAAACTCCATCACGCACTCACGCACTTTGGCATTGTTCCCACCGGCTGGACCTGCGCAGACCTTGGATGCAGCACCGGCGGATTCACCGATTGCCTCCTGCAGGCCGGTGCGACACGCGTCCACAGCGTTGATACCGCGTACGGCGAACTGGCATGGAAGCTCCGCAACGACCCGCGCGTTGTCGTCACCGAGCGCACCAACGCACTCCACGCGGCACCACCCGAGGGCGGCGTTGAGCTGGTCGTGGTCGACATGAGCTGGACACCCCAGCGCCTCGTCGTTCCCGCGGCACTCAAGTGGCTCACTCCCACCGGCCGCATCATCACGCTCATCAAACCCCATTACGAACTCAAGGATCGCGATCCCAAGGGCCTGCCGTGGGGCGGCGTGCTGGATGAAGCTGCGGCATTGGCCGAATGCCAGCGCACTCTCGACACCATCCCGCCACTGGGCGCGACCGTGCTGGGCGTGACGCAGTCGCCGATCTTGGGTGGAGCGCACAAGGGGAAGGGGAATGTGGAGTATCTGGCACTGCTGGGGAGAGGAAGTTCCTGAGTTCCGAAGTTCCGAAGTGCGCATGGATCAAAGGCCTTGCGCACTTCGGAACTTAGGCACTTCGGAACTTCCTCACCCCCTCACCCAATCGCGCGAGCCGCCTCCAGATACCCCTCCCACTGCCTCCTCACCTCACTGATCGAATCGCCAGCGAACTTGTCGCGGACGACTCTCGCCAC